>NZ_JBEYTM010000074.1:0-26267 GCF_040643055.1 Streptomyces sp. NPDC047515 | reverse complement strand
TGGAAGCCTCAAGAACTCCCATCATCGCAGGTCGCAGGGCACTTCCTCGTTTCCCGAACAGTTATCCACCGCCATCAGATCGGTGGATCAAGGCTAAGGGTGGAGGCGACGAGGACCCGAAGGACCGGTGGGTCGAACTGACCGACGACGTGGCCATCCCCCTGCGCGAACACATGGAGAAGTACCCGCCCGTTGAGGTGACCCGACCGTGGGGCAGCAAAGGCGGCGACCCGGTCACGGTGCAGCTGATCTTCTCCACCCGGGAGAAGACCGCCATTCAGTCGAATTGGTTCAACTCCTACCGCTGGAAGCCTGCTCTGGCGGCAGCCGGCCTCATCAAGCCCCTTGACCCCAACGCGAAGGGACGGCGCTGGGAGAAGTCCCGCGACATGATGATGCACGCCCTCCGACACCTGTACGCCTCGATGATGATCAACGGCGGGGTAGACGTGTACACACTCGCGGATCGGCTCGGACACGCCGATCCTGCGTTTACTCTGCGTAAGTACGTGCACCGGATCGTGGGAGCCGGTTCCAAGATCCGCATCGCGGTCCGAAGCGCCTACACGAGGGCCGCGTGACTCTGTGATGTTCGGCTTGTGCAACGACCGTGCAAGATGATCTTCGGTGGGTTCGTTTGCACAGGTCAGATGTGTCGTATAGGAGTTCCGGGACATCTGAAAGCCTGCAGAAGAAGCACCGCCACACCCCTCCTGACCTGCACAAATGCGAGGTGAGGTGGGGCGTGACGGAGTCTTTGGGACTTCTCTGGGACTTTGAACCAGGAGCGACGGCTTCCGTGCACCGCGCAGCGGTGGATCCTCCTTGCCCTTTTTCATGACCTGCGTGACGCCGGGCCCCTCACCTGCCGCGTACGCCCGTCGTAGGGGCCACGGCGCAGGCCGGGAACACGAACCAGCAGACCAGGAACCACGCGGCGATGGGCGATGGCGCCGACCAGCCACAGCGCCACGGTGTCGGCCAGTGCCACTCGCAGAATGAGCGGGAGCGCGGAGCGCATCGTGCGGAGCAGCAAGGCGGGTCCGAGGACGGTCGGGCGCGACGCCCAGATCCCGGCCTGGGGCTTCAGCTGCCGGCGCTGAGGAGGCGGCGGAACGACACGAGTGCAATCAGCGCGGCCGCGGTGGCGGAGCCCAGGGGCGCTGCGACCAAGTAGATGGTGCGGTCCTCCGTGGTGGACAGATCGGCGAAGCGCGGCTGGAAGGGCCTGGAGCCCGGAGCGTCGGCTCCCGTCGGCGACGGCTCGGCCGATTGACCCCGGTCGAGTGAGGGAAGAGGCCATGAGCCACACCGTCCACCAGGCCGCCTGACGACCTGCCGCGGAAACGTGCAGGAGCCCTGAGGTGAACAGCAACCGTGACGCTCGACAGTTTCAGCCAACGCCACCACGGCCGAGCCGTCTTCGCGACGATGACACCCGATGACCGGGCCGCTCTTGGCGCCGTCCACGACGACCTCCGCGCCGCGGGCTACGACGAGGCCGGGATCCGCGCGTTATCGGGCATCCCGACCCCGCCCACCGCGCGACCGCAGAGGATCGCGATGCGGTGCGTCCACGAACTCGTCAAGGAGCGACAAACACAATGAACGTGAGGCCGACGTCCCAGGTGACCGATGACGTCGTCGAGTTGCGACCCCACACACCGGCGAGCCTCGATCCGCTGCTGCGGTGGAAGAACGACATCGAGATCCAGCGGCTCAGCGACGACGAGACGAACACGTTCACCCGTGCGGAGGTCGCCGCGACGCTTGAACGGTGGATGCGCCCCAGCGAGGACATCGTCCATCTCGCGATCGGGCTCGCCGGCCGCGCGGAGCCCATCGGATTCCTCCACCTGGCGCTCATCGAGCGGGCCCACCGGCGGTGCCGGCTGGGCATCGTCATCGGCGAGAAGGACCTGTGGGGGCACGGGTACGGGCGCCTGGCCGTGGCGCAGGCGGTGCACCACGCCTTCCGCGTGCTGGACCTCGACCGGATCACGGCGGAGGTCTTCGCCGACAACAAGCGCTCCGTGCGGCTGCTGGAGGGTGCGGGCTTCGTGCACGAGGGAGTCATGCGCGAGAGCGTCCACCGCGACGGGCAGCGCGTCGACGAGGTGGTCTTCGGACTGCTGCGGCACGAATGGACCAGGGGGCAGAAGTGACCAGGATCGGGATCAGTCTCTCCGACTTCGTGCCGGCGCCGGGCCACTTGGACGACGCCGTGTACCGGCGGGTCTCCTACGTCGAGTACGGCGGCCACCACCCGCCGGCGAGCGACCCCGGCATGCGCCGCCTCCTCGACGAGAACATCGTCAGCGACATGACCCGGCACCTCGTGTCGGTCGAACTGCCCGACGCCCTCGACATCGGTGACGAGGCCCGGCGCATCGCGGAGAACCACGCCGGAACCCAGCCGCACTACATGGTCACCGCCTTCGGCTTCTGACGGCTGGGAGGAAGAGGCGAGCGAAACCCCTGGTTCCGCCCCGCATTGCTCAGCCACGAGGTCGCCGAACGCATCGCCCACAACGTCAAGGGCCTGTCGGCGGAGCTGGGGCCCCGGTCCATGCCGAGAACCCCTTCAGCCTGACCCATCGCGGCGATCTGAGTCCCGTCGCGTTCATGCGGGAACTGGCGGAGCGGAGCGACGCTCTGTTTCGACATCGGGCACTTCCACGCCGCGCGCGTCAACTTCGTCGGCCTCTCCCTTCTCCAAGTGCTGTGGCTGCAGCGGGTACGGGGCCTGACCGCCCTGCAGGTGGGCGTCCAACTCCTCGCGGAATTCGGCGCGTTCATCGCCGCCTCGGTCCTGGCCGGAATACTGGTGCGCCGACTCGGCCCGCGCGTCCTGATCACGGCGGGCCTGCTGCTCGCGGCCTTCGGCGCCGCCCTCTTCACGCAGGTCGAACCGGACACCGCGTTCGCCGGGTACGCCGCCGCCTTCGTCCTGTTCGGCCTCGGCTGCGGTCTCGCCAACGCCCCGTCCACCGCCCTCGCCGTCGGCCACGTCCCCCCGGCCGCGAGGGCGAGGCCGACGGCACCGTCAACGCCGCCCGCCAGATCGGCGCCGTCCTCGGCACCAGCATCCTCGCCACACTGATCACCACACGCTTCGAGGACCGCGTCACCCACGTCCACGACCCACGCACCGCCTTTGCTCGGCACGGCGCTGGGCGGCGTGCGGCCGGTGGACCCACCGGGACTCGTCCCCGCGCAAGCCCATGCCATTGCGACGTATCTCCCGGCTGACGGTGGATGGACTACGGCCCAACTCGGCCGCAATGACGCGCGCGGTGCCCTTCTCGCCCAGTCGGTCGGCCGTGTGGATGCGTCGTTCCGCGCGAAGATATCTGGCATCGGCCGCGGCGAGGGAGTCCTCTGTCGCGCCGACGCCCCCGACCAGGGTCTGCCGGGCCGTGTCCAGTGACGCGAGCAGCAAAGCGCTGCCCGCCCACGCCGCCTCCTCGTACTTTGACGCGTGTGGGCCCGGACGAGTCATTGGCAGGCGCACTGCCGATGCTCGTTTCCGCACCGGGACCGGAACCCGGCGCTGCTCACTCGCCCCCTCACCCCGCCGAGCAGCCGGGCCCGCTGCTCGGGATCGCGTGCGAGCTCCGCTCCGACCAGTGCCATTGCCACAGCCCCGTCGAGCACCGCCGAGTCGGCGGAGACCGACGTTCCGTGCTCCGCGAACGCGGCCGTGTGGTGGGCGGCGTCGCCGACCTCGTAACCGATGGTCGGGTGGATCGCCGGCAGCACCTGCGAAACGTTGCCCATGTCGGTCGACGCGATGTGCTCACCCGCGCGCGACACCGGGACCCGCCCCAGGGCTCCGAGCGCCCGGACATACGCACCGGTCATGAACTCGTCCTGCCGCAGGTCGGCGAACTCCTCCCCACGCGGAGTGATTTCCAGCTTCGTCCCGGTGGCGAGCGCGCCGGCCTCCAGACAGGCCCGGACCCGGGCCTGTGCCCGGCGCAGCCGGGCCACCGAGCCGGCCCGGATCTCCACCGCCGCTCGCGTATGCGCGGGAATGACGTTGGGCGCCTGCCCGCCCTCGGTGACGATGAAGGAGACGACCAGCCCCGGTTCGAGCTGCTGCCGCAACAGCCCGACTGCGTGGTAGGCCACCGAGATCGCGTCGAGCGCGTTGGCGCCCTCCCACGGTGCGGTCGCGGCGTGGGAGGGCCGGCCGGTGTAGTCCGCGGTCCACTGGGCCATCGCCAATGAGGAACCGTCGACCTCGTCCTGCCCGCCGGCGTGAACCATCATGGCGGCGGCGACATCGTCGAAAACCCCGGCCCGCAGGAGAATCGGCTTACCGCCTCCGGCCTCCTCCGCAGGCGTGCCGATGAGCTTGACGCGGACGCCCAGGTCGTCGGCGACCGCGGCCAGGGCCAGCGCGCCACCGGTCGCGGCGGCGCCGTTGACGTTGTGCCCGCACGAGTGTCCGATCTCGGGCAGGGCGTCGTACTCGGCGCAGAAGCCGATCGTCAGGTCGCCGGTCCCGCACGTGGCGGTGAACGCCGTGTCCAGACCGCCGACGCTCCGCTCGACGGCGAACCCGGCGGCCGCGACGAGGTCGGCGATCTTGGCGCAGGACCGATGTTCCGCGAATGCCGGTTCCGGTTCTCGGTGCAGGCTGTGGCTGAGCTCGACGAGCTCGTCGGACCAGCGGTCGACCGCCTGCGCGATCGCGGCCGCGATGTCGGCCGGCACGCCGGCGTGTCCGGCGCTCACCGGTACTCCTCCCGCTTGCGGTAGCACAGGCCCAGGCCCGCGCCGGCGACCGCGACGCCGGCGCATACGGACCACAGCCACGTGTACGCGTGCTGGGTCACGCCCGACGAGGTCTGGTGGGCCGACATGATTGCGCCCACGACGGACGCGCCGATTGCCGCGCCGAACGACAGCGCGAGCTCGTTGATGCCCGCTGCCATGGCGGTGTCCTTCTCCGGGACGCACTCGACGCACAACGCGCGGGTTGAGGCCTGGTAGCCGCCGAAGCCGAGGCCGAGAAGCACGATCGCGGCGAGATACTGCGGCGCCGTGTGGTGCCACACCTGCAGGCTCAGGAACGACGCGGCGATGACGACACCGGAGAGCGCGAGCGTGTGGCGCTCACCGAACTTGCGCAGCAGCGTCGCGGTGGAGAGGGAACTGCCGAGGGCGAAGACGTTGAGCGCGAGCGCGACCAGTGCGATCGCCTGCGGCCCGTATGCGAGCCCGAACCCGGCCCTGTCGGGCGAGGAGCCCAGGAAGACGGCGTTCGCCCCGAAGAAACCGATGGTGGAGAACGCCAGGCAGAACGTGACCCCCGAGACGATGGCTACAGGTGGATTGACCAGCATCCGCAGGTTGACGAGCGGGGTCGCCGCCCGCGCCTCGACAGCGATCCAGAAGGCCAGGGCGAGCATCCCCCCGGCCAGCGAGCCGACCGTGCGGAGCGAGGTCCAGCCCCAGCTGCCGCCGAGCGAGAGCGCGGCCACCACGCCGACGAGGCCGAGGGCCAGCAGCGCGAACGCTCCGAGCGGCAAGCGCTCGCCGGTGGGCGGAGCCCCGTCCGGGAGCAGCAGACCCGCGATGACGGCCAGGACCGCGAACGGCACCGCAACCCACAGGCCCAGAGCCGCGGAGTGCTCGCTGAGCGTGCCCGAGATGACGCCGCCGACGCCCACCGAGGCGGTCAGCGCGCCGACGAGGAGGCCGACTCCGGAGCGGCGGTGCTCCGGCGCCCGGTGCCTCAGGAGGCCGATGAGCAGTGGCATGAAGCCGACGACTGCGGCCTGGAGCACGACGCCGACAGAGATCGTGAGCTGGCTCGGCCAGACCGCCATCAGCAGAGATCCGACGGTGACGAGCGCGATGGACACCCGCAGGAAGAAGCGATGGCCGTAGCTGTCGCCGAGCTTGGCGAGCAGTGGCGTCCACACGGCGAAGGCGAGCTGGGACAACAGGTAGATCCGGGTCTGTCCCGCATCGGTGATGCGCAGGGCGCTGCCGAGCGAGGGAAGCAGCGGCGTGAGGTAGCCCTGGGTCACGCCGCTCAGCAGTTCGACGAGGGCCATCGAGCCCAGGAGCACCTTGACGGGAGAGTGTCGCTGTGCGACCGCTTGCTCCCGCTGTGGTGGCTTTGTCCGCATCATTGACCTCGACTTCGATGTCGTTTGGAAACCTGCATGACGGGCGGCCCGCTCCACACTGTGGGTGACGCGCATCACCAATCTCGTCAGCTGGCCCATATTTGACACAGTGGGGCGTCAGACTGCCCGATATGAACACGCACCCCGGGTCGGAGTTGGACATCTCGATCATTGATGCGCTCCAGTTGAACCCTCGCGCCGACTGGGCTGAGCTGGCCGGGGCGCTGTGCCACTCGCCGAAGACGCTGGCCAGAAAGTGGAGCGCGCTGTCCGAGCGCGGCCTGGCCTGGATTGCGATCGGCCCAGGCCCCGCGTTCGTCCGCTACGGGTGTGCGGCGTTCCTGGTCGTCAATTGCCGGCCACACGCCAAGCGGGAAGTCGCCGCTGCGCTGATCGCTGAGGCAGCCGTGGTCTCGGTGTCCGCGACGTCGGGCGAGGCTGACTTCCTGGTCGACGCCTTCGCGCCGAGCCTCGATGACCTGTCCCAACTGCTGAGTGAGCGGATCGAGACCATCGACGGGATCGTCTCTGTGACAACGCTGGTCGCGCTGGCGACCTATCGGGAGGGGTCGCGGTGGCGGGTGCAGGCGCTGGACCTTCAGCAGTCCGCCCTGCTGACACGGCCGCAGGCCGGGGCGCCCCGCAGGTCGGGCCCTTCGCTCGACGATCTCGATCGCCTTCTGCTGGAGGCGCTGTCGCGCGACGGGCGGCAGCCCTGGACGGATCTCGCCGACCGGTGCGGAACGTCTGGACCCACTGCTCGGCGCCGCGTAGGGAAGATGATCGATTCCGGCCGGATCGCCCTGCGCTGTGAAGGCGCGACCGCCCTTGTCGGGCCGATCGTCCCGACCACGTTCATGATCTCGGTGCCGCCGGACGAGGTGAACCGGGTCGGCGAGGTGCTCGGCAGAATTCCGAAATGCCGGGTCCTGGAAGCGATCACCGGACCGTCGAACATGCTCCTGACGATGTGGTTCCGGAGTACCGCTGAGATCGCGCCCTTCGAGTCCGCGCTGGCCCGCGAACTCCCGTCCCTCGTCATCGCGGACCGCTTCGTCAGCCTCCGGACGTACAAGCGCGGGGGCCACATCCTCGATGCGGAGGGGCGGAGCACCGCGTTGATCCCGCTGGCGTCGATCTTTTCCGGGCGAATCGACCGGGCGGCGGCCGGTGCTACGGGCGCCCTGTCATCGAAGGCGGGAACAGAGGTGTGATGATCCCCGGCGACAGGGCGTCCGCCGTGGTCGGATGTCCATGGTGCAAGACGATGCGCGCACTGAAGCTTCCCCCTTGACGACGTGGGCGTCTTCCTCGGCCTGGACGTCGGCAAGAGCACCCACGGATTCAAGCGCCAGCCCGCATACGTCGGCTTGGTCCGCGATCCGCGAGTCCTGGGCGTTCATCAGCAGTGGGAGCCCTCTGGGACTTTTCTGGGACTTCCGGCCACGTCAACGAGCACGAGCGTGAAACAGTCGAAAGGCCATCTGCGCAGTTCAGCAACGCTATTCCGCTCAGCGTGCCAGGTCACAGCGCCGCCTGGTCTCTTCCGCGACATCTGACGGGTGAACGCCGCCGCGCCCTGCCTGACCTGCTGAATGACAGGTCGCAAGTCGGGTGCGGCGGCACCTGCGGTACATCTCTGCGGTCGCCCTCGCCACCATCGACTCGGTCCGGCCGCGGCATGAGGAGCCGACTGCAGAGCGTAAGAAGCACTGTGACTGGAGGGAGAGCGTCGAGTGCCCGTGCGGGCCCGTGCGAGGATCTCGACGTGAACGATCTGCACTTCCGCCTCGCCGAGGTCACCGACCTCGCCACTCTCGTTCGCCTGCGTGACGACGCTGCCCGCTGGATGCTCGCCCAGGGCATCACCGGTCAGTGGCAGCCCGGCCAGCTGGACGAGGACCACTTCCGCACGACCATGGCGAGTGGTGAGGTCTGGCTTGCCGAGGCCGATGGCCGCGTAACCGGGGCATGGGAGCTGTGGTGGCAGGACGAGGACGCCTGGGGACCGCAGCCGCCGGTGGCCGGCTACGTACATCGGCTGATGGTGGACCGCAGCAGCGCCAAGCCGGGGACGGGGCGGTTTCTGCTGCGTGCTGCGGAGCGCCGCGTGGCCGCGGCGGGGCGGGCGTTCGCGCGTCTGGACTGCCTGGCCGGCAACGCGCGCCTCAACGCCTACTACCTGGACGCCGGTTACCGGGTCGTCGGCCACAAGGCGGGCAAGCCGCAGCCGGGCGGTGCACCCAAGTCGTTCACCCTCCTGGAGAAGGCCTGCGGGCCGGCCGCGGGGGCCGAGCAACTGCGGCCAGGGGGACACACTCGCCGAGGATGACAATGGCGGTCGCCGCCTCGGCCGGCGCCTGGCCGGAGCCCTCGAAGCCCGCTCGGCTCGTGCGGCGTGGCGGCGTACCCGCACCGCCACGCCGTCCTGGACGGCGTGGCAGCGTGCGTTTCTCCGGCACCCTGGACCCGGCGAGGGAACCCCCGGGCGCCCGCTATCTCTGCTTCGGCCTCGCGTACGCCCGCAGCCGCTCCTCGCGGCTCGTCAGACAACAGCTCGCACAGCGCACCGCCTCCGCGCTCGTGTAGTACAGACAACAGGTGTTGCGCAGATAGACCAGCCGCTCCTCCGGGCCGTCCGGCGCTCGTCGGACCCGTGCCACCTCGCCCAGCGCCGCGAGTGCACCGGGTGCGGTGGCCGCGAACTGCCGCCAGCGGGCGGCCAGCAGATCCACCTGGGCGCCGTACGCGCACAGCGCCGTGGCGCAGCCATGGGCGATCCCTCCGCTCAACTGCCTTGCCCCGGCGCGGGTACGGCGGTGCAGTGCATCGGCGATGGGCAGCAGATGTCCGTCGAGTACGGTGCGGTGCAGCAGCCGTACGGGGTCCTCCCCGGCCCGGGGCACCAGCAGCCGGGCCCTTCGCACCCGGACTCCGTCGATCCCGTGTGCGGCGGGGCGCACCAGGACATTGCCGGACCGCATGTCAGTGACCTCGTCGTACAGCGCCCAGTGGAGTACTGCGGCGGCGGTGACCCGGCCCGCGTACACCGCCATCAGGGTCAGCGCGGTCGCATGACCGGTGCGGTGGCCGCTGCCGGTGCGCTCACTCTCCAGCAGCCTGGACAGCTCCATGCTCGCCGGGTCGGCCAGTCGGTCGGCTGCCAGCCACAGCCCTGCTTCGCTCGCGGGCGGTTCACCTTCGGCGACCTGCCAGCGTGGCCCGTGCGGCAGGGGCGTCCAGACGGGGGACGTGTTGTCGCTCATGACAGCGGGAGGTAGACGACGTTGGGGAAGCCGGTGACCGGGTGGGCGCCGACCCGGGATCGTATCCCGTAGACCTCGGCCAGCAGTTCTTCCGTCAGTACCGCGTGCGGGGAGCCGGACGCCACCAGTCGTCCGGCGCTGAGGACGAACAGCCGGTCGCAGTAGGAAGCGGCCAGGTTGAGGTCGTGCAGCACCAGCAGATTGGTGGTGCCCAGCGTCCTCACCAGGCTGAGGATCTCCAGCTGGTAGCGGATGTCCAGATGGTTGGTGGGCTCGTCGAGCGCCAGCAGTCCCGGTTCCTGGACCAGGGCGCGGGCGATCAGGGCCCGTTGCCGTTCCCCGCCGGACAGTTCCTCGAACCGCCGGTCGGCCAGGGATGCCGCGCCGACGCGCTGGAGCGACTGGTCGATGCGGTGGGCGTCGTGGGCGTCGTCCTGTTCCCAGAACCGTTTGTGCGGGCTGCGGCCCATCGCCACCACTTCGCGCACGGTCAGGCCGAAGGCGCCGGGGCTGTCCTGCGGTACGACGGCGACGCGGCGGGCCCGTTCCTTCACGCCGAGGGCCGCGGCGTCCGCCCCGTCCAGCAGGACCCGCCCCGCTGTGGGGCGCAGGGCGCCGTACACACAGCGCAGGAAGGTGGTCTTGCCGCTGCCGTTCGGCCCGACCAGGCCGACCGTCTCGCCGGGGGCGGCGTCCAGCGCGACCCCGTCGAGCAGGGTGCGGCCGGCCACCTCGTAGCTGATCCCGTCGGCGGCGAGCGCCGTCGGGGACGGTGCCGGGCTCATCCGGTGATCCCTTCGGTACGGCTGGAGCGACGCAGCAGCCAGAGGAAGAACGGGCCGCCCACCAGTGCGGTGACCACCCCGGCGGGGATCTCCTCGGGGGCCGCCACAGTTCGCGCCAGCAGATCGGCCAGCAGCAGGAAGACCGCCCCGCCGAGCGCGGTCACCGGCAGCAGTCTGCGGTGGGACGCGCCGACGATCAGCCGGGCGGCGTGCGGGATCATCAGGCCGACGAAGCCGATCGCCCCGCTGTAGGCGACCAGCACGCCGATGATCAGCGACACCAGCACGAAGACCCCGCCCCGGAAGCGGCCGGGGTCCAGGCCGAGGCTGCGGGCCCCTTCCTCCCCGGTCAGCAGCAGATCCAGCGGACGGGCCAGGCTGATCAGGAGTACGGCCCCGACACCCAGGACCACGGCGGGCAGCGCCAGTTCGTCCCAGCGGGCACCGCCCAGGCCGCCCAGGGTCCAGAACATGATCGCCCGCACCTGCTCGGCCCGGGAGGACAGCACCAGGATCAGGCTGGTGAACGCGGACAGCACGTACTGGATCGCCACCCCGGCCAGGATCAGCCGGCCCGTTGTCATGGTGCCGCCGCGCCGGGCCATCGCGTACACGGCGACCAGCGCCGCCATGGACCCGGCGAACGCGGCAATGGGCAGCGCCACATCGGTGGCCGCACCGGCGCCGACCCCCAGCACGACGACCACGACGGCGCCCGCCGACGCCCCGGACGAGGCGCCCAGCAGAAACGGATCGGCCAGCGGGTTGCGCACCAGCGCCTGGAGCACCGCGCCCGACAGGGCCAGCCCGGCGCCGACGACGGCCCCGAGCAGCACCCTGGGCAGCCGTATCTCCCACACGATCGTCGGGTACGCGCCGGTGCGTTCGCCGCCCAGCACCGCACGCAGCACCTCGCCCGGCGGAATCCGTACCGGGCCGAGCGCCAGACCGGCCACCGTCGCCGTGAGCAACAGCACCGTGAGGACGCCGATCACGACGGGGGCTGAGCGGAGGACAGACTTCGGGCCGGGGCGGGCGGACTCCGCGCTCACGGAGTGCCGGGGTGCAGCTGCCCGGCCAGGTCCCGCACGGCGTCGGCGACCCGGACACCGAGCACGGCCGAGGACAGCGGGAGTACCGCGAACTTCTTGTTCCTGATCGCCGGCACGTCCGCGAGTGCGGGATCGTTCAGCAGCCGCTTCTTCTTGGCCGCAACCGTGGTGCCCCCGTAGTCGTAGATCACCACTACTTCGGGCTTGCGCTTGATGACCTGCTCCCAGGACACGTCGCCGAAGGTGGCGTCGAGGTCCGCGAAGACGTTCCTGCCCCCGGCGAGCCGGACGATCTCGTTGCCGATGCCCTTACCGCCCGCCGTGAACGCGGAGCTGTCGCCGGAGTCGTACACGAACACCGAGGGACGTGCGGAGCCCTTGAGCCCTGCCTCGACCGCCCTGATCTTCTGTCGCTCCTCGGCAATCAGCTTCCTGCCGCGCTCCGGTACGCCGAAGGTCCTGGCGACCTGAGTGATCTCGGTGGCGAGCTGATCGATACCGACCTTGCCCTTGGTGCAGTTCTCGATGTTCAGCCGGGTGTTGATGCCGTCCTTCTGGAGCCCCGCCCGGTCCTGGCCCTTGGCCTTGTCGAAGGCGCTGCTGTATCCGCCGTAGACGAAGTCGGGGTTGGCGCCGAGCAGCACCTCCTTGGAGGGGTACTCCTTCGCGAGCACCTTGGTTCCGGCGTATGCGGACCGGTACTTCGGCAGGATGCTGTCGTCCAGGTAGGCCGTCCCGGCCAGCCGGTCCTGGAGCCCGAGGGCCAGCATGACCTCGGTGGCGTGCTGGTTCATGGTGACGGCCCGCTTCGGCGGGGCGTCGAAGGTCGTCCTCGTACCGCAGTTGGTGACCGTGTAGGGGAAACCTTCGGCGGCCGGTGCGGCCTCTGTCCTGCCCTCGTCGCCCGCGCCGGAGCCGCAGCCGGTGAGCGGGAGCAGAAGCAGCGGTATGAGCGCGAGTGGTACATGGCGGATCCGGGGCATGGCCGAGCCTTTCCGGGGGATGTCCTCGTCCCCTGGCTGTACGGAGAAGGCGGCGCGGCCAGTGTCTGGCTTCCGGGCTGCTGCAGCCCGGTCACAGTGGCGGGACCGTACCGGATTCACACCGGTTTCCTGACGCGCGTCGCCTGAGTTTTCGGGGCCCAGTCTGTCAGACCGCGGAATCGACGAGCCTGCCAGTACATCGTCCTTTTACGCTGCGTGCCCATTTGGCTTCCTCAGCGTTGCCGGGTATGCGCAGGTTTGACACGATAGGTCGGAAGGTGAGGGACACGGCGGCGCGCTGCCGTCCGCCTCGCCAGCCTTTCGGAAGGAGCGATCATGGCTGTGAAGGCCGACGGACGACGCTCCGGCGATACGAAGCCGGCGACGCATCCCGTCCAGGACGTTTTGGCGCACCCCATGGAGACCATGACGGCGGTCGTGGACAGAGTCCCGGGTGCCGAGGTGGTCAAGGGTGTTTTCGGCGGCGTACTGGACTCCGTCGGAGTTGTCTCGCCGCACGCCCGGCGGGTCACGGCGTACGCCGGAGCCGGTCTGCTCGGTGCGGCGGGGTTGATCGAGTGGCCGGTGGCGGTCGCAGGCGCCGCGGTGGTGTGGCTGACCCAGCCACGCCCTGAGGACGTGACCGAGGAGCCGACAGGTGCCGGTCACGGGCTGCGGGCCAAACAGGCGGCCCGGTCGGCCAAGGCGTCGACCGCTTCGGCGGCTTCGCGGAAGCCCAAGCCGGCGACGAAGGCTTCGACCAAGACGTCGGCGAAGGCGACGGGCGCGAAAGGGAAGGCGAAGGCCGGCCCGTCCGGGCAGCGCGCCGGCGCGCGAAAGCCTGCGGCAGCCGGGCGGAAGAAGAGCTGAACACCTTCAGCGTGCTTGATCGCCCGCTGCCCGTCGTCGGGTGGCAGGTTCGCTCACCCTCGGGCTCGAAGGCCCGGTCCCGCACAACAGCCTGACGACGAGCCCGTGAAGGTGAGAGATGCTGTCGCGTTTGCTGCCCCTGTCGCCCGTTGTGGAGCTGAGCAGCGCTCTGGTCGCTGCCCCGGTCCGCGCCACTCGCCGTATGACTCCATCGGCGTCGGCGGCGGGGCACGTGGCTACCGAGATCGTCAGCGCCGGTGTACGGAGTGCGGTGGGCGGCGCGGCGGCCGTGACGAGGGCTGGGCTGCTGTTCGGCAGGGCTGCCCGAAATGCGATGGCTCCTCAGGTCGGGTACTGGCACGCCGCATCGCGTATGCACCTCGCCCTGCACCACTCCCCGGACGCTCCGCTGAAGTCTGTGGCGCGTCTTGAGGACGCGGCCGCGAAGGTTGCTTCCGAGCTGTGCGAGCACCCCGACGTGGTGAGCGCCTATTGGGACGGGGGGCTGTCGCGGCTCGTCGTACAGCTTGCCGAGGGCACGGCCGATGAGGCTGTGGCGGACGCGGCGGCCGAATTGGCCGCCGGGCACGGTCTGGAGCAGGTCGGTGAGGCAACACTGGCCCACACACATCCGGGCGCTGCCGGCGGTGTGCGCGCGAGCCTGGTGGGCCTGGCGTGCGACGCCGTCGGGATCGCCGCCGCGCTGACCGCGCGGAGCGCTCGCGCGCAGCAGGCGCACCAGGCGGTGTCGGCCGTGGCGACGCTGCTGCGGGAGGACTCGCGGGTGCGGGCCCTACTGCGTCGCTCGCTGGGCACCGACGGTACCGATCTGCTGCTGGCCGCGGCGTATGCGGCGGCCAACGGCGTCGGTCAGTCGCCCACACCGCTGCTGCTCGACGCGGCACTGCGGACCACCCAACTGGTGGAGGCCCTGGCTCGGCTCGCCGCGTTCGACGCGGTGCACGACGCGCTGTGCGAACCCAGTCGGCTGACCGTTGCCGGGAACAACATCGAGCGGCCGCCGCTGCGGGCTTGTCCGGGGGAGGAGTACGCCGACGCCGCGGTCAACGGCATGTTGGCCGGGGCGGCGACGACGCTGTTGTTCACCCGTGACATGGGCAAGGCTGCCGAGGCCGTACTTGCCGGGACCCCCAAGGCGGCGAGGTACGGCCCGGCCGGCTTCACTGCGGCGCTGAGCACCCTACTGGCCCGCGAGGACGCCCTGGTCCGCGACGCCGAGCGGCTGCGTCGGCTCGAACTCGTGGACACCGTGGTGCTGCACCCGGAAGCGCTGCACCGCTACCGGCTGTGTGTGCTGGAGGCCCACCCGACCACCGACGACTGGGACCGGCACCAGCTCTGGCAGGCCGCCACCAGGGCTCTCCAGGGGGCCTCGTGGGGTGTCTCGTGGGGGAACGGCGGGGCAGCCGATACGGCGGAGGAGTCGTACCTCGGCCTGCGTCCGGTACCCGGCGGTCCGCCGGCGGAGACGGGCATGATGATCGCCTCGGTGGGCGACCGGGACGTCGGCACCGTGCTGGTCGGCTGGGAGACCGACCCGATGGCCGAGGCCGCACTGGACGCGGCGCGGCGCGCGGGCCTGCACGTCGTGGTCGTGGAGAACGACTCGCTGGACGAGTTCGGGGCACTGGCCGATGAACTCGCCCCCGCCGACCGGCCGTTCGCCGACGTGGTCCGCGCCCTGCAGGACGAGGGGCGGACGGTGTTGACGGTGGCGCGCGTCCCGCACGAATACGCCTCGGGCCACCCCTTGTCGTCGGGGCCGGTCAGACAGCGGTTGTCCGCCCGCGGCCGGGACGTGACCGAAGGGCTCCTCGCCGGTGACATCGCCGTCGCGATCACCGACAAGCGCAGCGCCGTCGTCTGGGGTGCGGACGTGATGTGCGTGCGCGGGCTGGCGGGTGTGTGGCGGCTGCTGTGCGCGGTCCCGGCGGCGCGGACGGTCGGCAGCCATGCCCAGTTCTTCACCGAGGCAGGCGCAGCGCTGTCCGCTCTCCTGGTACTCAGCAGAGGAACGCGCACCGGCCAGCCGCCCTTTCCTCTCAAAGTGCGGCTCAGCCCGGTCAACATCGCCGTCGCCGCGGCGCTGGTCTGGGGATGGTGGGCCGCGCTGGGCACTGCCGTGCACGCCACTCCGCACCCCAGGCCGCGGGTGCCCTGGCACGCGCTGGAGCCGAGAGAGGTGCTGGCCCGGCTGGCCAGGGCGCCGCGCTCCGCACCCACCGCCCTGATGACGCTGCGCACCGACGCGAGCCGTGTCGCGCGTACCGCCGCGGCGCATCCGTACATCTCCCCCATGCTCTGGGGTTGCCGTCTGCTGATCGCCACATGGGTCGAACTCGACGACCCGCTGACGCCGGTCCTGATGGTCGGCGCCACCGCATCGGCCCTGTTGGGCTCCGGGGTGGACGCATTCCTGGTCACCAGTGCCGTGACGGTCAACGCCCTGGTCGGCGGTTTCCAGCGGCTGCGCGCGGAACGCGCCCTGTCGGCCCTCGTCACCAGCCAGCGGCACACGGCCAGACGCTTGGCCGGGCCTGACGACGAGCAACCGTCCGTCGTGGAGGCGGAGCACCTGACGCCGGGCGAGGTGATCGAGCTGCACACCAACGACGTGGTACCGGCCGACGCCCGGTTGCTGGAAGTCGACGGTCTGGAGGTGGACGAGTCCGCGCTCACCGGCGAGTCCCTGCCGACCCGCAAGCAGCTGGCGGCGAAGCCGCAGGCCGCCGTTGCCGACCGCAGCTGCATGGTCTTCCAGAGCACCACCGTCGTAGCCGGCCGGGCCAGGGCGGTCGTGGTGGCCACCGGCTCCCGGACCGAGGCCGGCCGCGCCGCCGCGCTCGCCGCCCGCGTCCCCACCTCGGCCGGAGCCCAGGCACGGCTGCACGAACTGACCCGCAAGGTGCTGCCCCTCACCCTCGTCGGCGGTGCCGCCGTGGCCGGACTGTCCCTGCTGCGCGGGCGGCCGATGCGCACCGCCCTGCGAGGCGGACTGGCGGTCGCCGTCGCCGCCGTTCCCGAGGGTATGCCGCTGGTGGCGACGGTGGCGCAGTTGGCGGCAGCGCGGCGGCTGAGCAGGCTCGGCATCCTCGTACGCACCCCTCGCAGTCTGGAAGCGCTGGGGCGTATGGACACCCTCTGCTTCGACAAGACCGGCACACTGACCGAGAACAGCCTGAAGGTCGTCCAGCTCGCCACCGCCTCGGGAACCGAGCACCAGCCGTCTGCCCCCGAGGCGGCTTTGATCCTGCGTCTCGCTGCGCGTGCTTGCCCCCGCCCCGCCCAGGAGAGCGGCGCACACGCCCACGCCACCGACGCGGCCGTCCTGGCCGCAGCCCCGCACGACACGGGCTGGACCGCGCTCGCGGGACGGCCCTTCGAGGCCAGCCGCGGCTACGCCGCAGCCGTGGGCAGCGACCCCGACGGCGCCCACCTGCTGGTCGTCAAAGGGGCCCCGGAAGTCGTGCTGTCCAGTTGCCCCGACGCCGGTCCGGAGGTCCTCGATACCGCACTCGGGCTCGCCGCACGAGGCCTGCGGCTCCTGGCCGTCGCCCAGCGCCGGCTGTCCGCGGACGACGAGATGGACGAGTCGCTGGACAAGCCCCTCGAACTCCTGGAGTTCATGGGGTTCGTGGCACTGGCCGACACACCCCGCCCCAGCTCCGCACCGTTGGTCGCGGGGCTGCACGACATCGGCGTACGGCCCGTCATGCTCACCGGCGACCATCCCCGGACCGCCCAGGCGGTGGCCCTCGCCCTGGGATGGCCGGCGGGCGTCACGGTCGTCACCGGCGACGAACTCGCCACGCTCGACCGGGCCGGACAGATCAGGCTCCTGAAAGACTGCAGCGTGGTCGCCAGAGTCGCACCGGAGCAGAAACTCCAAGTCATCGAGGCGCTACGAAAGGCGGGCCGCGTCGTCGGTATGGTCGGCGACGGCGCGAACGACGCAGCCGCCATCCGCGCCGCCGACATCGGCGTCGGCATCGCCGCCCGGGGATCCGCGGCCGCCCGCAACGCGGCGGACCTGGTGATCACCACCGACGAACTCTCCGTCCTCATCGACGCCATCGGCGAAGGCAGGGCCCTGTGGCACAGCGTCGCCGACGCGATCAGCATCCTGCTCGGCGGCAATGCCGGAGAGGTCGGCTTCTCCGTCCTCGGCACTCTGCTCGCCGGCGCCTCGCCGCTGTCCACCCGCCAACTGCTCCTGGTCAACCTGCTCACCGACATGTTCCCCGCGATGGCCGTCGCTGTGACCCCCCAGGACACGCGACCAGGCAGGCAGTCCGTGGGGCTGGCCGCCCTCCAGTCCCCCCTGAACCACCAGATCCGGCAACGCGGCCTGGTGACCGGCATCGGCGCCACCTGCGCGTGGTTGATCGGCCGCCTCACACCGGGTACGGCCCGGCGCACCAGCACGATGGCCCTGTGCGGCGTGGTCGGCGCCCAGCTCACACAGATCCTCCTCGGCCGCCGGCGCAGCCCCCTGATCCTGGCCACCGTCCTCGGCACCGCCGCATTCCTCATCGCGCTCGTCCAGACCCCCGTGGTCAGCCACTTCTTCGATTGCACCCCGCTGGGCCCGCTCGCCTGGACGGGAGTCGCTCTCGCGGTGGCAACCGCGGCCCTCTCACCCCGCGTGCTGCCGCACACCGAGCGCCTGTTGACGGAACTCGGCGCGCGGCTGGGCCCCTTCAAGCGGTTCATCCCCGTGCCGGGATGACGCCGGCACGGGGATGCGACGAGCTCGTCAGAAACACCGTGCCGCAAAGGACGCCGGCTTCGCCCGGATCGGCTGCCTGCTGCCCATCCTCACCGCCCGCTCCGCGCATCTGCGCGAGCACTGGCACTACCGCTCGGCGCCCCGGCGCGCCTGTTCACCGGGGTGTGGGACGTTCCGGGCTGCTCTGGCCACCGACATCGCGGACGAGGTCCAGGCCGAGGACGCGGTCGAGATGGGCGAAGGTCTCGAACTTGGCACCAGCCGGCACCTCGGACCGTCCCGCCACATCGGCCAGCAGATCCAGGACGGCGGCGACGTCGAGGTCGTCGGCGAGCGCCGCGTGCGACTCCCGCAGCAGGTCGGCGGGGATCGGCCTGGACGGCTCCTGTGCCCAGTCCGCCACCTGTCGGCGCCACCGCCACAGGGTCTGCCGGGCGTCGGCCAGCGCTTCGCCGGTGACCGTCACCGGCGCGTCGTAGGGGCGGCCGAGCAACAGCAGACGTACGGCCAGTGGATCGGCGGCCTCCTCCGGCGCGGGTACGTCCGGGAGTTCCGGGGCGAGGAGGCGATCGGGGTCAAAAGCGCCCTCGTCCGGGAGAACCGTGCCGACCTCCCCCACCTCCATCCGGACCCCGCCCGTGACCTCGCCGGTGTCGGCGCCCCGGGCGGTCACGTGCACGTCGGCGGGGCCACCGAGTGCCGCGTCGGGACGGTGGGCCCCGACGACGAGCGGCGGATGGATGCCGAGCACCGCCATCACGCGTTCGAGCGCATGGTTCTGATCTTGTGTCAGCTCCGGCGTGGTGAGGACCGTGACGACCTGCAGACCGTTCAGCTCCGCGGTGCGCGCCAGCACGTCACCGATCAGCGGGACCCGCAGGTGCACCGGACCGATCCCGGTACCGGAGGCGGCCGGCAGATGGACGCGGCTGCGCAGGAGGCGGCGCGGTGCGGCAGGGATCTCCACGAGATGACCGGTGCGGGTGTCGGCGATACGCAGCATGATGCGGAGGCTAAGGGCTGTCCCGTGATCCGTGGTGGATCGGCGCGCGGCGTCGGATGCGGTGCATCGCAAGGCGGAGGGGCATCCACATACTGGATGCCTGTGGGTCAGGTACCTGGGCGCGGTCCTGAAGAAACCCGACACCGCGCCCCCGTCGACGCGGTTCCGTCGGCCGGGAGATCCCGGACCAGGATCGGTGATCACGCCGAGCGGCTGGGCAGGAAGGGGCTCAGCTCTCCTCGGTCAGCTGCTCGTCCAGTTCGTCGAAGAGCAGTTCGCCGTGGTCGATCTGCCCGGTCCGGTAGGCGGATCGCGCCACCAGGTGGGCGGCGACCGGTCCGGTCATCATCTGGAAGAAGCCGATCAGCGCGAGGGTGGCGAGGTCCATGCCGCTGCGCAGCCGCAGGGCCACCCCGCCGAGGACGAGGAGCATGCCGAGAGTCTGCGGTTTGGTGGCGGCGTGACTGCGGGACAGCACGTCCGGCAGCCGCAGCATCCCGATCACCCCGAGCAGACAGATGGCCGCGCCGACGAGCACCAGTACCGCACCGGCCGTGTCGAGGATCTGGAGCCAGGGCTTCACCGTGCTTCTCCCCCGGTGCCGTCGCGTCCGCCGTCGCTCCCGGTCGCCTCCGCGCCGTGCCTGGGCGCCGGCCGGTCGCGCACGGCGATGAAACGCGCGATGCCGACCGACCCGGTGAAGCCGAGGAAGGCCAGCACCAGCATGATCGGGAAGTAGAACGGGTCGCGGGCGAAGGCGGACTTGGCGCCGAGGCCCGCGATGATGAGGGCGGCGCAGACATCCAGTGAGATGGCCCGGTCCAGCATGGAGGGGCCCCACCAGATCCGGGCGAGGAGCCCTGCTCCGGCGACGACGATCACCACGACGGCCGCGGTCAGCAGCACCCGGTCGATGGTCTCCGGCACGCTCATGCGCGCTCTCCTCTCTCGTGCCTGACCGGTGGAGGTGGTTCGGCGACGCGGGCGATCTCGTCGGGGGTGCCGAAGGCCCGGACGGTCAGCCGTTCGAGCCGCCAGACGGAGCGCCGCGCCGCGTCGAGTGCGACGGGTCTGTCCGCGTCGAGGACGTGCAGGAAGAGGGTGGCCGTGGCGCGGCGTACCTCGACGATCGATCCGCCGGGCACGTTCGACACGGCGACGGCGGTGGCCGCGAGCATCAGGTCGGAGCGGCAGCGCAGCGGTACGGCGATGACCGCGGCCCGGTGCCGATGGTCGACGAAGATCTGCCGGGTGACCCGTACGCCCGAGGTGTACATGTCGTAGAGCAGATACCCGGCGAGCAGCAGGATGCCCCAGGGGTGCAGGCGGAGCCCGAGGTCGACCCGGGGCAGCGGGAAGGCCAGACAGACGGCCACCGCGACGACCGCGCCGGTCAGTACGTTGGCCCAGTGGAAGCCGGACCAGAGCAGTACCCAGATGAACGTGAGCCAGGCGATCAGCGGCAGGTCCAGGACGCGTCGTCGACTGCCGAACTCACAGCTGAAGGGCGGCAGTTCCTTGTTCCGGAAGGACACCGTGATGCGGCGTTTCATCGGCCGAGCAGCGCCTCGACATAGGGGGTGCGTGCGATGAGTTCGGCGGCCGCGCGGTCGGTGTAGGAGGTCAGCGGTCCGCCGAGCACGGTGAAGGCGAGTCCGAGCAGGACGGTCGCCGCGGTGGCCGCGGTCATCAGCCGCGGGAGCTGCGTCGTGGTGGTGACGGCGTGTCCGTGCAGGGTGGCCGCCACCGCGAGCCCGGCGGGCTGATGGCGGGGGCGAACCCCTTCGTCGCCGCTGCCGCGGATGTGGTCGGGGCCCTCGTCGACGTCGTCGTCCTCGTCGGAGTCGGTCTCCAGGACGGTGCCGGCCGCGGTCTGTCCGGGCGGCGCGGCCCGCCAGAACGCCAGGTTCCAGACCTTGGCCGTCACGTACAGGGTGAGGAGGCTGGTCACGGCGGATCCGATGACGAGGATCCACGCCCAGACGCCGCCGTCGGCGACACCGGCCCGCATCAGCCCGAGCTTGCCGATGAAGCCGGACAGCGGCGGGATGCCGGCCAGGTTCATGGCGGGCACGAAGAAGAGGACGGCGAGCAGCGGGGCGGCCTTGGCCAGTCCGCCGATCCGGGTGAGTTCGGTGGTGCCGCCCCGGCGCTCGATCAGCCCGGCCACCAGGAAGAGCGTGGTCTGGACGGTGATGTGGTGGGCGACGTACACGATCGCGCCTCCGTACGCGTCCCGGGTGGCGAGGCCGATGCCGAAGACCATGAAACCGATGTGGCTGATGAGGGTGAAGGAGAGCAGCCGCTTCAGGTCGGTCTGGGCGACGGCTCCGAGGATGCCGACGACCATCGAGGCGAGCGCGGCAGCCATCAGCAGGTCGCCGAGCCGGTTTCCGGGGAAGAGCAGGGTCTCCGTGCGCAGCATGCAGTAGACGCCGACCTTGGTGAGCAGGCCGGCGAAGACCGCGGTGACGGGGGCGGGCGCGGTCGGATAGGAGTCGGGGAGCCAGGCGGCGAGCGGGAAGACGGCGGCCTTGATGGCGAAGACGGTGAGCAGCATCGCCTGGATCAGGGTCTGTACCCCGAGCGGGATTTCGGCGAGCCGGCCGGCCAGCTGGGCGAAGTTGGCGGTGCCGGTCGCCGCGTACGTCATGGCGATGGCGGTGAGGAACAGCATGGACGAGAACAGCGAGATGATCACGTAGGTGGAGCCCGCGCGGACGCGGGGTCCGGTGCCGCCGAGGGTGAGCAGGACGAAGCTGGCGACCAGCATGATCTCGAAGCCGACATAGAGGTTGACGAGGTCACCGGCGAGGAAGGTGCAGGAGACCCCGGCGACCAGGATCAGGTACGCGGGGTGGAAGACCGCCACGGGTGTCTCCTCGTCCCGGTCCGCCATGCCCTGGCCGAGGGAGTAGATCAGCACGCAGAGCGTGACGGCCGAGGAGACGGACAGCATCAGCCCGGACAGCCGGTCGGCGACCAGCGTGATGCCGAGCGGCGGGGCGAAGTCGCCGAGGTGGACGGTGAGCGGGCCGCGGGTGTCGGCGACGACCATCAGCGTGAGGGAGAGGCCGAGCACGGCCGTGAGCACGGCGACGCTGACGAAGCGCTGGACCTGCTTGAGCCGGGTGCCGACGGCGAGGCTCAGGCCGGTGGCGCAGAGCGGCAGCAGTACCGGCAGGGGGACGAGTGCGTTCATCCGGTGGCTCCCGGGTCGGCGTCGGCATGGGTCTGCTTCTGTGCGTAGTCCTCCAGGTCCGCGCCCAGTACGTCGTGCCAGAGGTCCCCGGTGGCGTCCCGGCCGCGGGCCTGGAGGGCGCGGTCGGCGCGCAGCCTGGCCCGTAGGCGGCGGCGCTCCTCGCGGTAGCGGGCGCGGTCCTGCACCGTGACATCGGAGGCGGCCCGGTAGCGCTCACGCAGTTCGTCCCGCTCCCCCAGCACCTCGGAGCGCAGTGCGATGCGGCGGTCCTCGTCGTCGTCGTGGACCTCGTCGGTGCCGGTGATCTGGTGACTGCGGTAGGCCATGGCGAGGAGGAACGCCGTGGTGGCGAGGGTGATGACGATCGCGGTGAGCGCGATGGCCTGCGGCAGGGGGTCGGTGACCCGGCCCAGCGGGACGCCGTAGAGCAGCGGTTCCCGGCCGGCCGATCCGGTCGCGGCGAGGACGAGCAGATTGATGCCGTTGCTCGCGATCACCGCGCCGAGCAGGATGCGGGTGAGGGGCCGGGTGAGCATGAGGATGCCGCCGACCGCGCACAGCACCGCGGCGGTTGCCAGGAGCGAGGCGCTGACCCTCATCCGGGAGTGCCTCCCGTCCCGGGTGGGGTGCGGGTGCTCGTCGCGGCGGCCTTCTCGAACGCCGCTCGCTCGATCTGCCGGTCGATCTTGGCGCCGAGCGCGCGCACGATGTCCAGCACCACGCCCAGGACCAGGAGATAGACCCCGAAGTCGAAGAGGACCGGGGTGCCCAGGTGGTATTCGCCGATCAGCGGCAGTCGGCCGTGGTGGGTCCAGGCGTGCAGGACCGTTCCCTCGGCGAGGCCGAGCAGGGCGACGCCGGTGGAGATGAACAGCCCCAGTCCGGTGAAGAGTCCGGGCTGCAGGGGTGCGGCCTCGGCGAGTTCGAAACGGCCGCCCGCGAGGTAGCGGGTGATCAGGGCCAGCCCGGCGACGAGCCCGCCGACGAAGCCGCCGCCCGGCATGTTCTCGGCGCAGAACAGCAGATACACCGAGAGCACCAGGACCGGGTGGAACAGCAGCCGGGCCACGACCTCGAAGACGATCGAGCGGTGCTCGGGCGCCAGCGTCGAGCCGGCCGCGAGCCAGCTGCGCTCCGGCGCCCCTTCGTCACCGTGCGGCAGTCCCGTCATCTCGGGCCCCGCCAACGACCACGCGGTACGTCCCCGCACCTCTTCGCGCAGCGACTCCCCCTCGGTACGTCGGTGCAGATAGATCAGGCTCGTCACGCCGATCGCCGCGGCGGCGAGCACGGCGGACTCCCCCATCGTGTCCCAGGCGCGCAGATCGACCAGGATGGTCGCCACCACGTCCTTGAGGCCGTGGTGGGCGACCTCCTCGACCATGGCCGCGCCGGCCGATGGTGCCGTACGGGCGGCCGCCGCGACCCACACCACCACGCCGAGCGTCGCCGCCGCGGCCAGTGCCACCGGGACGCGTACGGCACGCCGCCAGGTGCTGACCGACTCCTGGAAGTGCACCGGCATCCGCCGCAGCACCAGCACGAACACGATCATCGACACGGTCTCGACGCAGAACTGGGTGAGCGCCAGGTCCGGGCCGCCCTGGACGACGAAGAGCAGCGCGGCCCCGTATCCGGTCAGGCCCGCCAGGACCACGGCCTTCATCCGCCGGCTGACGGTGAGGCAGAGGAGGGCGGCCGCGCAGGTCAGCAGAGCGACGGCACCCTGGAGCGGGACGTCCCAGGCTCTCGGGACGACCGCATCGCGCCAGGGCTGGTCGATCCCCAGAACGGTGAGCTGGCCGACGAGCATGACGAGGAGGGTGGTGGCGAGGTAGACGGAGAGCGAGCCACGCTGGACGAAGCCGGTGAGCTGGAGGGAGAGCCGCTCCAGGCCGAGCAGCAGGTGTCCGAAGACGCTGTCGGCCGTCGGCCACGCGATCCGCCGGGAGAGCCGGGTCACGGTGGCGCGCCCGGCGAAGAGCACCACACCGCCCGCCACGGCGACGGCCGACAGCAGCAGGGCGGTACCGAATCCGTGCCAGAGCGACAGGTGGTACGGATGCGCGGTCGGCGGGAACGTGTCGGCGTACGCGCCGAGCAGCCGGTCGACCCGTCCGACGCCCGGCCCGAGCACCAGCCCGCAGAGCGCGAGCAGGGCGGGCGGCGCGAGGAACGCCGCGCCGACCCGGTGCACGGGGGTGTCCTCGACCCCGGCTTTGCGGGCGAAGGCGCCCCAGACGAACCGTACGGTGTACGCGACGGTCAGCGCGGACCCGGCGACTGTGACGCCCAGGGCCCAGCGGTCCGTGGTGTCGCCGTTCAGCAGCGCCTCGAACGCGGCTTCCTTGCCGGCGAATCCGAGCAGCGGGGGCAGGGCGGCCATGGACGCCGCGGCGAGTACCGCGACCGTGCAGACGTACGGCAGTGCCCGGCCGACGCCGGAGAGTCTGCGCAGGTCCCGGGTGCCGGCCGCGTGGTCGACGATGCCGGTGACGAGGAACAACGGGGCCTTGAACAGGGCGTGAGAGAGAATCATGACCGCGGCTGTCAGTGCCGTGTCCCGGTTGCCGACCCCGGCGAGCAGGGTGAGGAAGCCGAGCTGGCTGACGGTGCCGTAGGCGAGAACCAGCTTGAGGTCGTTGAGGCGCAGCGCCCGCCAGCCGCCGAGCAGCATGGTCGCGGCGCCGAGGACGACCACGACGGGCCGCCAGACCGGCACATCGGCGAAACCCGGGGCGAGCCGGGCGACCAGATAGACACCGGCCTTGACCATCGCGGCGGCGTGCAGATAGGCGCTGACGGGGGTGGGCGCGGCCATGGCGTTCGGCAGCCAGAGGCTGAACGGCCAGATCGCCGACTTCGACAGGGCGCCGCACAGGATCAGCACCACCGCCACCGAGACGGCGAGGCTCGCCGCGGGCGGGTCGGCGAGGATGGCGGAGATCCGGTAGGTGCCCGCCGACTGACCGATGATCAGGAAACCGACGAACATCGCCAGGCCGCCGAGGGTGGTCACGGTGAGCGCCTGGAGCGCGGAGCGACGGCTGTGCTTCCGCTCGCTGTCGTACCCGATCAGCAGGTACGAGAAGACCGTGGTCAGCTCCCAGAACACATAGAGCGAGATCAGGTCGTCGGCGAGAACCAGGGCGAGCATGGCGCCGGCGAACGCGAGCAGGTTGCCGGCGAAGCCGGCCAGTTGCGGGGTTCGGTCGGTGAAGTACGAGGCGCAGTAGAGCAGGACCAGCGTGCCGATTCCGGCCGCGAGCAGCACCATCAGCTCGGCGAGCGCGTCGAGCCGCAGATCGACGGTGACGTCGTACGCCGGCATCCACTGCCACGTCCAGGTGACCGAGCCGCCGGACGCGGCGGTGTTCCACCGGGTGGCCGCCCACACGGTGGCGGCGGCGGGTGGCAGCGCGAGCACGACGAAGGCGCGTCTGCCCAGAGCCCGTACCAGCGGGCGCGCGCAGGCGGCCAGGACGAAATGGCAGACGATGAGCGCGGTCATACGGCCCCGGGGGGCGTCCCGCGCCTGCTTCGGGAGGGCGCCGGGGGCCTGGATGATGCAGCACGGGCAAAGGGCACTAAATACAGATATATCCCAGGACGCTCTTCACCCGTACGGCGCGCCGCGCCCGGCCCGGCGCGGCGGGATCGCCCGCACCCGCCGCGGACACCGGGACGGGTCTCCCGCGCTCGCGGCGTACACCGCGGCGCGTTCAGCGGCGCTCGCTCACCTACGGCGCCACGGGTCGTTCACCCGTGCTCGCCGCAGACCCCGCTGTGGTCGCAGTACGGCGCGTTCCCGGTGCGCCCGCAGCCGCACAACATCACCCGGGTCTCCTGGCGCGACCCGTGGGCGGTGACCACTTCGAGGTCGCCGCGCAGATGGAGTACGCCGCCGGCGTGCAGCGAGACATGCGTCGACACCTCCGGCTCCTCGTCGAAGGCGCCGTCGGTGCGGTGGTACTGCAGCGCGCCGCTCGGGCAGCGGTGGACGACGTCGGCGATCCAAGCCGGAATGGGCGCCTCCGGGTCTCGGTGGTGGAGATGTGCGCGATCAGTGATGCACTTGTGAGCCCGCTTCCTTTTCATTTTTGCAGTGTGACTAATAGGGCTTTGTTAGGTTCTGTGGTGGGGTTCGGGGGTTGGTGCGGGTTGGCCGCATATCGAGCAGGCGCCGGTCCAGGTGGCCAGGAGGGCCTGG
>NZ_JBEYTM010000073.1:0-28324 GCF_040643055.1 Streptomyces sp. NPDC047515 | reverse complement strand
GACTACACCCCGGCCCGCGACGAGGACACCCCCGCCGATCGGCGCGAGACCTACCGGGTCCTGGAAGACACCCACCTGCTGGCCGGGCCCCGCAAGAGCGATCCCCCGCTCGAGGTCCGCCGGATCCTGGTGCACTCCACCGGCAACGCCAAAGGCCAGCAGCGGGCGCGTGAAAAACGCCTGGCCAAGGCCCGCGAGGACCTCGACAAGCTCCAGCACTCGGCCGGCGGCCGCTACTACAACACCCCCGAAAAGATCGCCGCACGCATCGGCGTGATCGCCAAGTCCCGCCGGGTCTCCGGCTGCCTGCACACCGAGATCACCACAGACGAAACCGGACGCCCCGCCCTGTCCTGGCACTTCGATCAGGACGTACTCCAGGCCGAGGCCGCCGTCGACGGCTGGTACGCGCTGCTGACCACCCTCACCCCCGAACAAGCCGATCCCAGCGAAGTACTACGCCGGCACAAGGGCCAGGGCGCGGTCGAGCGCAGATACAGCGACTTCAAGGGCCCCTTGGCCGTCACCCCCATCTTCGTGCAGGACAACAAACGCATCGCCGCACTGATCACGGTGATCTGCCTGGCCCTGCTGCTGTTCTGCCTGATCGAACGCCAGGTCCGCCAGGCACTCGGAGGCGACCAGAAGATGCAGGGACTCTATCCGGGCAGCCAGAAGGTGCGGCCCACCGGCCGCATGATCCTCTACCACCTCACCGACCTGCGGCTACGGGTCACCACCGCCACCGACCCACCCGTCATCGCCATCACCCGGGGCATCCAACTCCACCTGCTCGACCTCCTCGGCCTGGAACCCACACAACCCCGCTGGCCACAGACCTGAACGAGCTACCCGCGAAGTACGGACCTAGTGCCGCGACCGGCAATGTTTGCCCGGAAGGAGCGTCGTCCAGTGCGTGCGATCGCAAGGCGGTCGGAAGTCCTTGTAGCGGAGCTACCAGGGCTTTTGGCCAACGCGGCGAGCGTGCGCGCTGGACGGCGCGACGGGGCAAAGCTTGCCGGGAGGGGCACTAGCTCTCGCACACCCGCGGCGGCCAGGCCGTCGCGCTGAAGCTGATCCGCCGCGAGTTCGGCGACGACCCGGAGTTCCGCCTCCGCTTCGAGCAGGAGGTACGGGCGGCCCGGCGGGTGCAGGGCTATCACCTGGCGCCGGTGGTCGACCACGACACCTCCGGTCAACAGCCTTGGCTGGCCTCGGTGTTCGTACCCGGCATGTCGCTCCATTCGGCGCTGGACGCGTACGGACCGCTGCCGCTGCCCACGGTCTTCTGGCTCATCGGCTGTGCGGCGCAGGCGCTCGGCGCCATCCACACGGCCGGGGTGGTCCACCGCGATCTGAAGCCGGGCAACGTCCTGCTCGGGGCCAGTGGCCCGTACGTCATCGACTTCGGGATCGCCCGCGCCGCCGACGCCACCCAGCTCACCCGCAGCCGCGGACTGATCGGGACCCCGCAGTTCATGTCGCCGGAGCACGCGCTCGGCGAGCAGGTCGGACCGGCCACCGATGTCTTCTGACTCGGCCTGATCGCGGCCCTCGCGGCGACCGGCCGCCACCCGTACGGAACGGGCGGGGCGATGACCGTCGCCGCCCAGATCGCCAACACCGAACGCCGGCCGCCGCGGCTGGACGGCTACCCGCAGGAACTGCGCCCGTTGCTGGAACGCTGTCTGGCCGCCGATCCGGAGGCGCGCATCACCCCCGCCGAACTCGCCGCCCTGTGCGAGCGGTCGGCGGGCCAGCCGCTGCGGGAGTCCGACGGCCGGCTGCCGGAGCCGCTCGCCGCGGAGATCGAGCGCCGTGAACGGGCCGTGCGGCAGCCTCCGCAGCCCACCGGCGCGGCCACGGTGCCTCCGTACCCGCCGGGCGCGGGTCCGTCGGCGACCGGCCCCACGCTCCCCGCCGACCCGATTCCCCCGGGCGCTTCGGCCGGACAGGCGACGACCCGGCCGCCGGGCGCGCCCACCCAGCCGCCCGTGACCGGGCCGACCGTCCCCCACAGCCCACCCCCGTACGCCCCGAACCACCCCTCCGCCACCCCGCCCACGTACCCGCCCCAGCCCCCGAGGCCTGCCGGGACGCCGTGGACACCAACATCATGCAAGACCTCGACGAGGACCAGTGAAGGACGGCAAGGCCCTCGGCAAGGGCACCCTCCTGTGCGCCGTGACGTCCGACAACAACCTGGCCATGCTGAAGATCGTCGACTCGCACCTCGAACCCGGCGACTTCAAGGTGCCCGGCTTCGACACCGAACTGACCCTCTGGAAGATCAACGAGTGATCAGCCGGCCGCTGATCGCGCCCACAGCCGCAGCAGGGAAGAGCGCCTCACCACGGACTTCGACGCCGCCTGCTTCCTGGTCGATCTGTCCAACGTCGTCCGCAACCGCGGGCTGGGCGAACCCGGTCCGCGTTCCCTGCGCCGGCTGCGGCTCGTCATGGACGCCGCGAAGGAGCTCGCCCGGGATCCGGACGTCAAGCTCTACCTGGTCGCCGATGCCAGTCTGCGGCTCGGCGGGCGCCGGGAGTTCACCGATCCCGCCGACATCCAGCTGCTCGGCCACTGGGTGCACCGCGGTCTGGTCGAGGAACTGCCGGACGCCGACGAGCGCCTGCTCGAACTGTGCGAGTACACCGGCATCCCGGTCATCACCGGCGACCGCTTCCGCGGCAACCGCGAGGAGCGCCCCTGGCTCCAGGGCAATACGGACGACTTCCTGGAGCCGGTCCCGGCCCGGCACGGCACCGTCCGGCTGGTCCCCGTCGACCTGGGCGTGGCCAGCGCGCTGGACATCTCCAGGAAGCTGGAGGAGGACGCGCTGAAGAAGATGGGCCTGCTGGGCCCCCGGCGCACCCCCCGCTTCGACGTGGTGAGCCGCAACTGGCGCTGCGAGGAAGGCCGTTGCACCCTGTACGACACCCACAAGGGCACCGCCGCCCTGCTGCCGCGCATGGTCAGGGGCGTGCCGCACTGTCAGAGCCACGGCCGCCCGCTGCTCGACGACGGCCCACGCACCGCGACCGTCCAGCTGAAGCTGCTGGTGGAGGGCGAGCTGAAGGCCCGGTTCACCCTGGAGGACGGCTCGACGGTGAAGGTGGGCAGGGCACCGGGCGAGGGCGGCATCGCCCTGCACGGCCTGGTCCCGGAGCGACGCACCGTCGGCCTCAGAGCCTGTCGGGCGGCCTTCGATCGGACAGCGGACGCGGACGCGGTCTGGTGCGTGCGATTCCAAGGCGCCGGGATGTCCTCGGATGGGGTCTCCCCTGCTCGAACGAAGCCGAGAGCTCGGGGATGGAGCTACCAGGGCATTTCGGCAACGCGGGAGGGGGTCCCCCCTGGCCCTCAAGGCCTTGGGGGAGTGCGTGCCAGGGCGTGGCCGCCCGGTCAGAGGCCGCCCGACAGGCTCTCAGCCGCGCCCATGTCGAACTACGGGTGGCCGGCGGCATCGTCCGCGTACGCGACAGCAGCACCTACGGCACGCAATGGCGGCCGACGGCCGGAAAGTCCGGGCCGGGCCCATGGAGGAAGCTCGGCGCGAGCGAGCGGCAGTACCACGGCGGGGACGAGCTCCAGCTGGTGGAGGGCGTGATCCTGGCCCGCAGCGGCCGCCGCTTCCCGACCGAACTGGCCCAGGCGTGGCAGCGCCGCCGGCCGCCCCCGCCGTCCGCGGCGACCGACACCCGCATGTACTGACACCGGCCCCGAGCCGGTCCGGCACACGAGGGCGGGGCGGCCACCGGGCACTCCCGGCAACCGCCCCGCCCTCGGAACCCGCTACGCGTGCGTGCGCAGCAACGTCCGCATCGTCCGCATGGCCACCGAGAGGTTCGCCAGGTCGAACGAGTCCGAACCCTGGATCTCCTCCAGCGTGGAGCGCGACCGCGTGAGGATCGCCGCGTTCTTCTCCTCCCACGCCTGGAACCGCTCCTCCGGCGTGGAGGCCCCGTTGCCCACGGACAGCACGTCCGCGGTGAGCGCGGCGTGCGCGGCGTACAGGTCCTCACGGATGGAAGCCCGTGCCATGGACTGCCAGCGGTCGGCCCGCGGCAGCTCGATGATCCGGTCCATGAGCTGCGTGATGCCCAGCCGGTCCGCGAGGTCGTAGTACACCTCGGCGACGGCGAGCGGGTCCTTGCCGGTGCGCTCCGCGATCGCCACGACGTCCAGCGCCGGGAAGGCGGAGGAGAATCCGGCGACCCGCTGGGCCAGCTCGCCCGGGACACCCGCCTCGGTGAGCTCCTCCAGGATCGACTGGTACCACTCCAGGTCGGCGCCCATCAGCATCTTGGGCAGCTCGGCCCAGACCTGCTCGACACCGGCCTTGAAGAAGTCGATCGTCCCGGAGATCTCCAGCGGCTGCGGCCGGTTGCCGAGCAGCCAGCGCGAACCGCGCTCGACGAGCCGGCGCGAGTGCAGCCGGATCCGGGTCTGCACATCGGCGGCGACCCCGTTGTCGAGCTCCTCGACGGCGTCCCACACCTGGCCGAGGTGGAAGATCTCGCGGGCCGCGAACTGCGCCCGCACGATCTCCTCGATCGAGGCGCCGGTCTCCTCCCGCAGGCGGTGCAGGAAGGTCGAACCGCCGCTGTTCACGGTGTCGTTGACCAGGACCGTGGTGATGATCTCGCGACGCAGCGCGTGCCCGTCGACCGCCTCGGGGAACTGCTCGCGCAGTTGTTGCGGGAAGTAGGCGTGCAGCAGCTCCTGCAGGTGCGGGTCGTCCGGCAGGCTGGTCCGGATCAGCTCCCGGGCCGCCGTGATCTTCGTGTACGCGAGCAGCACGGCCAGCTCGGGCTGGCTGAGCCCCTTGCCCGCGTTCAGCAGTTCACGGATCTGCCGGTCGCTGGGCAGGAACTCCAGCCCGCGGTCGAGGTCCCCGTCGCGCACCAGCCGACGCATGAAGCGCTGGTGGGCGTGGAGCAGGGACGACGACTGGGCCGTGGCGTTGGTGAGCGCCACGTTCTGCGCGTAGTTGTTGCGCAGCACCAGACGGCCGATCTCGTCGGTCATCTCGGCGAGCAGCTTGTTGCGCTGCTTGACGGTCATGTCGCCGTCCCGCACCAGACCGTTGAGCAGGATCTTGATGTTCACCTCGTGGTCGGAGGTGTCCACACCGGCGCTGTTGTCGATCGCGTCGGTGTTGATCCGGCCGCCGCCCCGGGCGAACTCGATCCGGCCGAGCTGGGTGGCGCCGAGGTTGCCGCCCTCGCCGACGACCTTGGCCCGCAGGTCGTGGCCGTTGACCCGGATCGCGTCGTTGGCCTTGTCGCCGACGTCCGCGTTCGACTCGGCGGAGGACTTGATGTACGTGCCGATGCCGCCGTTCCACAGCAGGTCGACACGGGCCTTGAGGATGGTCTGCATCAGCTCGGCGGGCGTCAGCTTGGTGACCCTCGACTCGATGCCGAGCGCCTCGCGGATGTGCGCGTTGATCGGGATGGACTTGGCGCTGCGCGGGTGGATGCCGCCGCCCGTGGAGAGCAGGTCCTTGTTGTAGTCGGCCCAGGAGCTGCGCGGCAGGTCGAAGAGGCGGCGTCGCTCGGCGTACGAGGTGGCGGCGTCCGGGGTGGGGTCGAGGAAGATGTGCCGGTGGTCGAAGGCGGCGACGAGCCGGATGTGCTCGGAGAGCAGCATGCCGTTGCCGAACACGTCACCCGACATGTCACCGACGCCGACGACGGTGAAGTCCTCGGTCTGGGTGTCGTGGCCGAGCTCGCGGAAGTGCCGCTTGACGGACTCCCAGGCGCCGCGGGCGGTGATGCCCATGCCCTTGTGGTCGTAGCCGGCGGAGCCGCCGGAGGCGAACGCGTCGCCGAGCCAGAAGCCGTACGAGACGGCGACCTCGTTGGCGATGTCGGAGAACTTCGCGGTGCCCTTGTCGGCGGCGACGACCAGGTAGGTGTCGTCCTCGTCGTGACGGACGACGTCCTTGGGCGGCACGACCTCGCCGGCCACCATGTTGTCGGTGATGTCGAGCAGCGCCGAGATGAAGGTGCGGTAGGAGGCGATGCCCTCGGCCATCCAGGCGTCACGGTCGACGGCCGGGTCCGGGAGCTGCTTGGCGACGAAGCCGCCCTTGGCGCCGACGGGCACGATGACGGTGTTCTTCACCATCTGCGCCTTGACCAGGCCGAGGATCTCCGTACGGAAGTCCTCGCGCCGGTCCGACCAGCGCAGACCGCCTCGCGCGACCTTGCCGAAGCGCAGATGCACGCCCTCGACGCGCGGCGAGTAGACCCAGATCTCGAAGGCCGGGCGGGGCGCGGGCAGATCCGGGATGGACTGCGGGTCGAACTTCATCGAGACGTACGAATGCGGCTTGCCGTCGTCCGACATCTGGAAGAAGTTGGTGCGCAGGGTGGCCTTGATGACGGTGAGGAAGGACCGCAGGATCCGGTCCTCGTCGAGGGAGGCGACCTGGTCCAGGGCACCGTCCAGCTCTTCGAGGAGCCCGTCGGTCAGCTCCGTACCGGCCCGCTGGCGCTCGGGCGACATCCGCGCCTCGAAGAGCGAGACCAGCAGCCGGGTGGTGTGCACGTTGTTACGGAGAGTGCTCTCCATGTAGTCCTGGCTGAAGGTCGATCCGGCCTGGCGCAGGTACTTCGCGTAGGCGCGCAGCACCATCGCCTGCCGCCAGTTCAAGCCGGCGCCCAGCACGAGCGAGTTGAAGCCGTCGTTCTCCGCCTCACCGGTCCACACGGCGGCGAAGGCGTCCTGGAACCGGTCGCGGGCGTCGTCGGCGAGGTAGTTGCCGTTGCCGTTGGTCTGCGGCATCCGCAGGCCGAAGTCGTAGATCCAGGCGTGGGCGCCGTCGGCGCAGCGCAGCTCGTACGGACGCTCGTCGACGACCTCGACGCCGAGCCGCTGGAGGGCCGGCAGGACGGCGGACAGGGAGACCTGCTCGCCGGTCCGGTAGATCTTGAAGCGGCGTTCGCCGGGACCGGCGCCGACCGGCTCGTAGAGGCTGAGGGCGAAGTCGCTCTCGCCCTTCTTGAGCGCTTCGAGGTGGACCAGGTCGGAGACGGCGGCGCGCGGCGTGTGGTCCGCCTTGTAGCCCTCGGGGAACGAGTGGCCGTACTGGCGCAGCAGTTCGGCGGCGCGCTCCTCACCGCACTCGGCGCCGAGCGCCTCCTGGAAGCCGTCGGCCCAGGAGCGGGCGGCCTCGACGAGCCGGGCCTCGATGCGGTCGGCCTCGACGTCGGTGAGGTCGGGCAGCTCGGTGCCGGGGGCGACGCGGACGACGAAGTGCAGCCGGGAAAGGATCGACTCGGTGTTCCAGGCGGTGAAGTCGACGCTGGTGCCGCCCAGTTCCTCCTTGAGGATGTCGATCAGGCGCAGCCGCACACCGGTGGTGTAGCGGTCGCGGGGCAGGTAGACGATCGCGGAGTAGTAGCGCCCGTACTCGTCCTGACGCAGGTAGAGCCGCAGCCGGCGGCGCTCCTGGAGGTACAGGACGGACGTGACGACGGAACGCAGCTGGTCGACGGGCGTCTGGAAGAGCTCGTCGCGCGGGTACGTCTCCAGGATCTGGAGCAGGTCGCGGCCGTCGTGGCTGTTGGGCGAGAAGCCCGCGCCCTCCAGCACCTCGGCGACCTTGCGGCGGATGACAGGCACCCGGCGCACGGACTCGGTGTACGCGGCGGACGAGAACAGTCCGAGGAAGCGGCGCTCACCGATGACGTTGCCGTCGGCGTCGAACTTCTTCACGCCGACGTAGTCGAGGTAGCTGGGGCGGTGGACGGTCGACCGGCTGTTGGCCTTGGTGAGGACGAGGAGCTTGCGCTCGCGGGCCTTGGCCCGTGCGTCGGCGGGCAGCCGGTCGAAGGACGGGCTGACGGGGTGCGCCTCGTCGACGCTGTGGTGCGGGTCGGAGCGCAGGATGCCGAGGCCGGTGCCGGGGACGGCGGCCAGCGAGTCGGTTTCCTTCAGCTCGTACTCGCGGTAGCCGAGGAAGGTGAAGTGGTCGGCGGCGAGCCAGCGCAGCAGCTCCCCGGCCTCGTTCACCTCGTCGTCGGCGAGGTCGTCGAGCGGCTCGCCGGGCAGGTCGTCGGCGATGCGCAGCGCGGCCTCGCGCATCTTCTCCCAGTCCTCGACGGTCTCCCGCACGTCGGACAGCACCCGCAGCAGATCGGCGGCGATCTGCTGGAGGTCGGAGCGGTCGGTCTCACGGTCGATCTCGACATGGATCCAGGACTCGACGAGCGCGTCGTGCGGCAGCTCGGTCCCGGCGGCCTTGGCACCCTTGGCCTTCGTGCGGCCCTGCGGGCCCGCGGCGTGACCGTTGCCCTCGGCGAGGACCTCGATGAGCTTGCCGGTGACATCGCGGCGCACGACGACCTGCGGGTGGATCACGAGATGGATGCCGCGCCCCTGCCGGGACAGCTCGTTGGTGACGGAGTCGACGAGGAACGGCATGTCGTCGGTGACGACCTCGACGACGGAGTGGCTGCATGTCCAGCCGTTCTCCTCGACCGACGGGGTGTGCACCCGGACGTTCGCCGTGCCCTGCGGGCGATTCTCGGCGAGCCGGTAGTGGGAGGAGGCCGCACCGAAGACGTCGACGGGGTCGCGGCCCGCGATGTCTTCCGGAGCGGTGTGCAGGTAGTAGCGCTGGAGGTAGGCGAGGAGCACGTCCTGCCCGGGACGCTCCTGCCCGGCCCCGGCGGCCGTGGCACTCGCCCGGGGGATAGCGCCCGGGCCACCGACACCACCGCCCGGGCTGTTGTCAGCTACCTTGGCGGCCCGTGCGAGCAGCTCGGCCTTGGCTTCGTCCAGCTTGGTCTGCATGTCCTCTGGCTCCTGTCGCGCGCCGTTGCGTGACGTAGGTGTAAAAGACGACGTACCGCCACGACACGGGGTTTCCGGTCTGAGTCGACGCTATGCCGCTATGAGAGATACCCGGGCCCATATTGGCCATTTTTGACAGTCGGGCCGGGCTGTGAGGATCAGTGATGGCCCGGGTGCTGTGGCACTCCGGGCGCAGGCCGGGGGCTTCGCTGCCCCCGAGGCGTATCGCGCTGATCACGGGGTCCAGGCTATCTCGCCCGCCCCCGTAACCGTCACGACCCGTATGTGTACAAAAGAAGGCCCCGAATTTTGACACTCTGGACAGCGCGGCGGCCCGTGTTGCCGCACTCTGGTAGACGGAAAAGGCCGACGAACCCGTGGGAGCCCCGCCATGGCACCGAAGATCCTGATCGTCACCGGCGACGCCGCCGAGTCCCTGGAAGTCCTTTATCCGTACCAGCGGCTGCGCGAGGAGGGGTACGACGTCCACATCGCGGCCCCCGCCCGCAAGACGCTCCGCTTCGTGGTCCACGACTTCGAGCCCGGCTTCGACACGTACACCGAGAAGCCCGGCTACACCTGGCCCGCGGATCTGGCCTTCTCCGAGGTCGATGCCGGGGACTACGTGGCGCTGGTCGTCCCGGGCGGCCGGGCCCCCGAGTACCTGCGCAACGACGCCGAGCTGCGCAAGATCCTCAAGGCCTTCTTCGACTCCGACCGTCCGGTGGCCCAGATCTGCCACGGCCCACTGATGACGGCGGCCGTCGGCGCGCTGACCGGTCGGCATGTCACCGCGTACCCCGCTCTGGAGCTCGACATGCAGGCGGCGGGGGCCACCTTCGAGGACCACGAGGCGGTGGTCGACGGCACGCTGATCTCGTCCCGCGCGTGGCCGGACCACTCGGCGTGGATGCGCGAATTCCTGAAGGTGCTCCGCACGAAGGCCCCGGTCACCGCCTGACGGCGCCTTCCAGGGGCCCTGCCGTCGCCCTTCAGCTGCTATCCGGCCATTTCCTCGGCAAGCTCCGCGGCTTCGGCCAGACTGTCGACCACCGGCACCCCGGCCGCCTCCAGGCTGGCCCTGCTGTGCGACCCGCCGGTGTAGAGGACGGCCCTCGCGCCGACATGGGCGGCGGCCACAGCGTCGTCCACCGCGTCGCCGATGACCACCGTGCGCTCCGGGGACACCCCGTCCAGCGCGGCGAGGTGCCGCTCCATATGGAGCGCCTTGCTGCCGCCGGACGGCCCGGTGCGTCCGTCGACGCGTACGAAGTGCCGCTCGATGCCGTACCCGCGCACCACGGGGACCAGCTGGTCGTGTCCGTACATGCTCAGGAGGGACTGGCTGCCCCCGCCCAGCCGCCACCTCGTGAGGAGTTCCTCGGCGCCTTCGGTGAGCCCGCAGGCGGCCCGCTGTTCGGTGTAGTACCGGTGGAATATCCCGTCCATCCGCTCCCACTCGGCCTCCGTGGGCAGCCGCCCCATCAGCCGTTCGTAGAAGCGGGGGATCGGGATGCAGTACATCTCCCGGTACTGCTCCAGCGTGATCGGTTCCAGACCGACCTCACCGAACGCGGCGTTCGTCGCGCCGACGACCGCGGCGTTGTCGTCGAGCAGTGTGCCGTTCCAGTCCCAGACCAGATGTGTGCGGTGCTTCCCATGCGTCCCCATGCGTCAGAAAGTACCCGCAGGGTCCGACAGTCGATCCAGGAGCCGGGCCCGAGCCCGGTCCGGTCGCCGGCCCGGGAGCGGCCCGATCCCGACCGGGAGCCGGTCGGAGGGGCGGCCCGTCGGCGCGGAAGGGCCGCCCCTCGGCCCGCTCTCAGCCGATCAGGTTCGGAATCTCCTGGATGCCGAACCACAGCAGCTCGTGGTCCTCGGCGCCGTCCACGGTGAACTGCGCGTCGTCGTCACCGAGGTCCGCCGCGCCCAGCGCCGCCGCGGCGGCCGTGACGTCCTTCTCCGCGTCGTCCGCGTCGACGTGCACCGCGGCGGCCTCGGTCAGCGCGACGGGGGACGCGATCCGCACCTCACCGAGCGACGACGAGTCGAGGCTGCGGTCCGGGTCGGCCACGGCCGAGCCGTCCGGCACGTCGACGGCCACGACGACCCGTCGGCGGACCACGTCGGGGTTCCCGGCGATCAGGCGCAGCGAGGCGGAGGCCGCCCGGTTGAGCGCCGCGTACTCCAACTCCTCGATGTCGTCGGAGACGTACCACTCGCGCAGACCGGGCGTCACCGCGTAGGCGGTCAGCGGACCGGGACCGATCTCGCCCGCCTTGTGCGCCGCTGCGAGGCCGGGGAGCGTCAGGGGGACGTACACACGCATGGCTGGCCGCTTTCGTAGTCGGAAACGCCCTCAGGATACGTGCGACGTCCCTCTTTGGGGTTACGTGCATCACCGCCGCTCCGTCCACCCGGCAACCGCCTCTCACCCTCCTCACGCCCGCCTCGCGCCCCGCACGACACCCGGCACATCACCCGGATAGGTGATTCCGCCCGATCGCGTCCGGCGCCTCAGGGCGCTTGCGGCCGCCTCCGCCGTCGCCGTAGAAGATCCACAGCAGAAGTTACCGCCCGGTATTCGACCGGGCCTCTGAAGCACGGGGGCGATGAGCGATGAGCACGAACAGGACCCGGCCCACCGGACGGCACGACCGGCGCAGGCCCCAAGCCGTACCACCGCAGCGCACAAGGACTCCCCGGCGCCTGCACCCCCACCACTGGTTCGCCGAGCGCCTGCTGGCGGTTCTCAGCGGCCAGCGCCCGGTGCACTGGATGCTCGGACACACCATCGGCGAGGCCTATGACCAACTGGCCGAACTGGCTCCGCGCACGCCGCTGAGGGCCCGCGGCGCCCGCCCCGTGATCCGCATGTGCCACGGCGCCCAGCCGGCCCCGGGTGTGGTGGAGGCCTGCGCGAGCATCGCCGCGGGCGAACAGGTGAGGGCCATGGCCTTCCGCCTGGAACAGGGCCCGGACCTCCGCTGGCGCTGCGCCGCGGTGGAGCTGGGCGACGAACACCTGCGGATGGCGACAGCCCGGTAGACGCCCCACCAGGGACCTTCCCGGCCCTCCCGGCACCCAGGGGGCCCGCCGCCCGACGACCGCCGGACATCCGCGCACACGCGGCTCCACTCGGCGGCCGACGCCCGCGCCACCCCGCACCCACAGCCCGTCCGCCACCACACCCCACGTGGCGGGGGCAGGAAAACGAACCGGGGCCGAGCACCCGAACAAGGTGCCCGACCCCGGTCAGAGGCCGGTCGACGCCAACAGCGCCGACGTCACAGCCACCGCTACTTCTTGCGGCGCCGCCCACCGCCACCGTTCTTCTGGGCCTTGCGGCGCTCCGCCCGGGTCAACCCGTCGGACTCGGACCCGGCCCCACCGTCACCGTTGGAGAAGTCGCCCTCGACGACCCCGCCCTCGCCGTCCACCGTGGGAGCGGAGAAGTGCAGCCGGTCAGGACGCTGCGGGGCGTCAAGCCCCTTGGCCCGGATCTCCGGACGCGCCGCCGGTACGAGGTCCTCCTTGGCGAGCGAGGTCTGCTCGGCCTCGTCCTGCACCGGAACCTCCTCGACCTGCTGCTCGACCTGGACCTCCAGGTTGAACAGGTAGCCGACGGACTCCTCCTTGATGCCCTCCATCATGGCGTTGAACATGTCGAAGCCCTCGCGCTGGTACTCGACCAGCGGGTCCTTCTGCGCCATGGCACGGAGGCCGATGCCCTCCTGGAGGTAGTCCATCTCGTAGAGGTGCTCACGCCATTTGCGGTCCAGGACGGACAGCACGACCCGCCGCTCCAGCTCACGCATGATGTCCGAGCCGAGCTGCTTCTCGCGCTCGTCGTACTGCTCGTGGATGTCGTCCTTGATGGACTCACCGATGAATTCGGCGGTGATCCCGGCCCGGTCGCCGGCCGCGTCCTCCAGTTCCTCGACGCTGACCTTCACCGGATAGAGCTGCTTGAACGCGCCCCACAGCCGGTCCAGGTCCCACTCCTCGGCGAAGCCCTCGGCGGTCTCCTGGCGGATGTAGTCGTCGATCGTGTCGTCCATGAAGTGGCGGATCTGGTCCTGCAGATCCTCGCCCTCCAGGACCCGGCGGCGCTCGCCGTAGATGACCTCACGCTGCCGGTTGAGCACCTCGTCGTACTTCAGGACGTTCTTACGCGTCTCGAAGTTCTGCTGCTCGACCTGCGACTGCGCCGAGGCGATCGCCCGCGTCACCATCTTGTTCTCGATCGGCACGTCGTCCGGCACATTGGCCATCGACATGACGCGCTCGACCATCTGCGCCTTGAACAGCCGCATCAGGTCGTCGCCGAGCGACAGGTAGAAGCGGGACTCACCGGGGTCGCCCTGACGGCCGGAACGACCACGCAGCTGGTTGTCGATACGCCGCGACTCGTGCCGCTCGGTGCCCAGGACGTAGAGCCCGCCGAGCTCCCTGACCTCTTCGAATTCGGCCTTCACGGCCTGCTCGGCCTTCTCCAGCGCCGCGGGCAGCGCGGCCGCCCACTCCTCGACGTGCTCGACGGGGTCGAGCCCGCGCTGGCGCAGCTCCGCCTCGGCGAGATCGTCCGGGTTGCCGCCGAGCTTGATGTCGGTGCCTCGTCCGGCCATGTTCGTCGCGACCGTGACGGCGCCCTTGCGGCCGGCCTGGGCGACGATCGTCGCCTCGCGGTCGTGCTGCTTGGCGTTGAGGACCTCGTGCTGGACACCGCGCTTGGAGAGCTGCTGCGAGAGGTACTCGGACTTCTCGACCGAGGTGGTGCCGACCAGGATCGGCTGGCCCTTCTCGTGCTTCTCGGCGATGTCGTCGACGACCGCGGCGAACTTCGCGACCTCGGTGCGGTAGATCAGGTCCGACTGGTCGGCACGGACCATCGGCCGGTTCGTCGGGATCGGCACCACACCGAGCTTGTAGATCTGGTGGAACTCGGCGGCCTCGGTCATCGCCGTACCGGTCATGCCGGAGAGCTTGCCGTAGAGGCGGAAGAAGTTCTGCAGGGTGATCGTGGCGAGCGTCTGGTTCTCGTCCTTGATGTCCACCCCTTCCTTCGCCTCGATCGCCTGGTGCATGCCCTCGTTGTAGCGGCGGCCGGCGAGGATACGGCCGGTGTGCTCGTCGACGATCATGACTTCGCCGTCGATGACGACGTAGTCCTTGTCCTTCTTGAAGAGCTCCTTCGCCTTGATGGCGTTGTTGAGGTACCCGACGAGAGGGGTGTTCACGGACTCGTAGAGATTCTCGATGCCGAGCCAGTCCTCGACCTTCGAGACGCCGGACTCATGGATGGCGACGGTCCGCTTCTTCTCGTCGACCTCGTAGTCGCCGGTCTCCTCGATGCCCTTGAGCGGGTTGCCTGCCTCGCCCTTGGTCAGGCGCGTGACCAGCTTGGCGAAGTCGCCGTACCACTTGGTGGCCTGGTCGGCCGGGCCGGAGATGATCAGCGGCGTGCGGGCCTCGTCGACGAGGATCGAGTCGACCTCGTCGACCACGGCGAAGTTGTGGCCACGCTGGACGAGCTCGTCCGCGGACCACGCCATGTTGTCGCGGAGGTAGTCGAAGCCGAACTCGTTGTTCGTGCCGTACGTGATGTCGCAGGCGTACTGCTCACGGCGCTGGGCCGGCGTCATGTTGGCGATGATGCAGCCGACGGTCAGGCCGAGGAACTTGTGGACCCGGCCCATCAGCTCGGAGTCGCGCTCGGCGAGGTAGTCGTTGACCGTGATCAGGTGCACGCCCTTGCCGGAGAGCGCGTTGAGGTACGCCGGCAGGGTGCCGACCAGGGTCTTGCCCTCGCCGGTCTTCATCTCGGCCACATAGCCGAGGTGCAGGGCTGCACCGCCCATCATCTGAACGTCGTAGTGGCGCTGTCCGAGGACCCGCTTGGCGGCCTCACGGACGGTCGCGAATGCCTCGGGGAGCAGGTCGTCCAGGCTCTCGCCGTCCGCGTACCGTTCCTTGTACTCGTCGGTGAGCGCCCGCAGCTCGGCGTCGGAGAGGTTGACGAAGTCCTCTTCGATGGAGCTGACCTGGTCCGCGATGCGGTGCAGTTTGCGCAGGATCTTGCCTTCGCCTGCACGCATGAGCTTGTTGAAGACGGACACTGAGGCTGGTCTCCTTGCCGGTCGGGCCTGGCACTGGGTCGTGGTATGGACTCTGGCGCGGGCACGGCAGGTGGGCCCCACCGCAACGGCCATCGTAAGCGAGGACCCCGTCGCGCCGGGAGGGCTGCCGCCGCGTCGGCTCTGCCGTCCCCTCCCAGTCAACGGCCGGGGGGTGCCGAAGGTGCCGGGAAGTCCGAAAAGTGTTCGCCTCCCGGCCGGCGCCTCAGCAGAATCCGCGCATGGAGCCGATCACCCTCACCACCGAGCGTCTGCTGCTGCGTCCCTTCACCGGTGGCGACGCGGACGAGATCCATGCCGCCTGCCAGGACCCGGACATCCAGCGCTGGACGGTCGTGCCCTCCCCGTACAGCCACGCCGACGCGGAGTTCTTCGCGGAAAAGCTGTCCCCCGGCGGCTGGCACGACGACTCCGCGTACGGCTTCGCGGTGGTCCTGCGCGGGAGCGGAGCGCTGGTGGGCGCGCTCGGCATCACCCGCCACCATCTGCCGGGCACGTACGAGGTGGGTTTCTGGACCGCCAGGGAGCACCGGGGCCGCGGTTACACGTCGGAGGCGGTCCTGGCCGCCGCCCGGTGGACCTTCGCCTCGCTCGGCGGCGACCGGCTGGAGTGGCGGGCCGAGGTCGGCAACGCCCCCTCGCGTGCCGTGGCGCTGAGAACGGGATTCCGGATGGAGGGCGAGCAGCGATCGGGGCTGCTCAACAAGGGTGTACGGCGCGACGCCTGGATCGGTGCGCTGCTCCCGTCCGATCTCGGCCTGCCGGGCACCGACGCCTATCTGCCCGCAGCCGGCCGACCCCGATCGGTGAACCCCACGCCCGGATGTCAGCGCCTGCCTCTAGGGTGCGGGACATGACGTCTGTGCCGCCCCCCGCCGCCGAACTCTCCGCCGACCAGGCGCGCAGGATCGCCCTGCGCGCCCAGGGCTTCCTGGGCGCTCCGGACCGCCGGGCCGGGGTTCCGGGTGTACTGCGGCATCTCGGTGCCGTGCAGCTCGACACGATCTCGGTGCTCGCGCGCTCGCACGAACTGATTCCGTACGCGCGCCTCGGCGCGATCGGCCGGCGCGCGGTCGAGGAGGCGTACTGGTCGGGCGGCCGTACCTTCGAGTACTGGTCGCACGCGGCGTGCATCCTGCCGGTCGAGGAGTGGCCGCACTTCGCGTTCCGCCGCCGCGCCTACCGCTCGCGCCCGCACTGGCACCACGACCTGCCGGACGGCGCCTACGAAACGGTGATCAAGCAGCTGCGCACCGAGGGCCCGCTGACGGCGACGGAGCTGGGCGGCGCGAAGAACGGCGGGGAGTGGTGGGACTGGTCGGAGTCGAAGGTCGCCGTCGAGCGCGCCCTGATGTACGGGGAGGTGGTGTGCACCGAGCGGCGCAGCTGGAAGCGGGTGTACGACCTCGCCGAGCGGGCCCTGCCCGACGCCGTGCTGCACGACGATCTGGACGACGCGGAGTGCCTGCGTCGACTGGTCGCGCTCGCGGGGCAGTCCCTGGGGATCGGCACCCGCGTGGACATCGCGGACTACCACCGGCTCAAGGGAGAGCAGTTCGACGCCGTCGTGGCCGACTCCGGTCTGGTGCCGGTGACGGTGCGGGGCTGGGCGAAGCCCGCCTGGGCGGATCCGGCGGCACTGGCCTCAGAGCCGCGCGGGCGGCATCGCACGACCCTGTTGTCGCCGTTCGACTCCCTGGTCTGGGAGCGCGCACGCACCGAGCGGATCTTCGGTTTCGCGCACCGACTGGAGGCCTATGTCCCCAAGCCCAAGCGGATACACGGCTACTTCGCGATGCCGCTGCTGGCGGGTGGAAAGCTGCAGGGCCGCGTCGACCCGGCGCGCGAGGGCAGCACGCTGGTGGCCCGTCAGGTGTCCCTGGAGAGCGGGAAGGCCGTGGTGCCGATGGCCGAGGCCCTGGTGGAGGCCGCGTCCTGGGTCGGCTGCACGGACGTCAGGCTGGAGCAGGTCGACGCACCGGAACTGCGCGGGCCGCTCGCTCAGGAAATCGCCCGCGCTCTGACGTGAGCGCGCATTACCTTCCCTTTACCCGGCACCGACCTGTTCGATCCGTTCGGTCCCGTCGTCCCAGCGGTCACCTGATCTCCAGGATCTTCTCCCGCATGGCATAGACCACAGCCTCCATCCTGGAGTGCAGCTGCAGCTTCTCCAGAATGTTGCGGACGTGGTTCTTCACGGTGTTCTCGGAAATGAACAGCTCCTTCGCGATATCGCGATTATTCATGCCCGTTGCAACGAGTTTCAGGACTTCGAGCTCACGGTCGGTGAGCCGCGGCGCGGGCACCAGCCGGCGCTCGTCGGTCCGCTGGATCATCGACTTGAACTCGGTGAGCAGTTTGGACGCCATGGAGGGGCTGATCTGGGACTGTCCGTCGGCGACCGCGCGAATCGCCGTCGCCACCTCGTCCGTCGAGATCTCCTTGAGGAGATAGCCGGTGGCGCCCGCCTTGATCGCGTCGTAGAGGTCGGCCTCCTCATCGCTGATCGTCAGCATGATGATCTTCGCGCTGGGAGCCACCTCCTTGATCGACGTACAGGCCTCGATGCCCCCGCGCCTGGGCATCCGTACATCCATCAGCACGATGTCGGGCAGCAGATCGGCCGCCTTGTCGACCGCCTCCGCCCCGTCACCCGCCTCGCCGACGACCTGGATGTCCTCCTCCTGGGCGAGGACGATCTCCAGCCCTCTGCGGAAGAGAGCGTGGTCGTCCACCACGAGGACCCGGATCGGCTCCTTGCGGGAACCACTTTCCGCGTCGGCACCGGTCCCGGCAGCGCCGCCGGCATCATTCGCATCGCGCACGGGCCCGAAGGTGTCCGCCATCGTTCTTCCCCCTGAAGGCCATGGCCTGAAGTTCACAAACTGTCCGCCAACGGCAGTTCACAGAGCGCCGGTTGGCTTGGGACGACATGATTTCATGCCTGGCCGTCGGAGCGGCGATCCCGTGGCCGCACACGGGTGCCCCTGGGGGCGCACAGACGCTCCAGGGGCACCGTGGAAGCGTGGCGTCAGCCGCCGAGCGCACCGCCCGCGCCGCCCGCCTCATCGGCGGCCAGCGGATCGGTCCTCAGGTGAATGACACCGTAGTCATAGGCATGCCGCCGGTAGACGACACTGGGTTCCTTCGTCTCGGAGTCGACGAACAGATAGAAGTCGTGCCCGACCAGCTCCATCTCGTAGAGCGCCTGATCGAGCGACATCGGTGCGGCGATGTGCGTCTTCTCGCGCATCACCAGCGGACCCTCGCCCTGCACCTCCAGCGAGCCGAACCTGGTGGTGGGCACGGTCTGGCCCGTCTCACTCCCCACCAGATCACCCTCGCCGTTGAACGACGCCGCGCCCGGCACGGTCTCGGCGACTTCGGCAGCGGGAATCCGGCCGTTGCCACGGCGGCTGTAGCGCTTGTCGTGCTGCTTGCGCAGGCGCGCCTCCAACTTGCCGGTGGCCAGGTCCAGCGCTGCGTACGGGTCACCTGCGGCCGCTTCCGCCCGGATGACCGGCCCACGCGAACGGAGCGTGATCTCCACCCGGTCGGAACGATCGGCCTGACGGGGGTTCGGCTCCTTGGACACCTCGACGTCGAGGCTGATCACCTTGCCGTCGAACTTCTGGATCTTGTCCAGCTTCAGCTTCTCGGCCACGTGCTTGCGGAACCGCTCCGGCACCTCGGTCTTGCGGCCCTTGACGACGATGTCCACGCAGAACTCCGTTCCCGGATCGCTCCGCTCAGCGGCGGAGCGTCTCCCTTTTGCACCAGGCCCCGGTGATGGCCGGAGCCGCGGACTCGGTGACTTCCACCTCCTCCTCCCCCATCGGCAGGGTCTCCACCCCACCGAATTTCCTGCTTCCGGACTACTGGTGAGTTGCCTGCCCGAAACCTGGCGGTGCATTCGTCGAGGTCCGGCATTCACCATTCCTCACAACCGAACATAGCCTGCCCGGCCCGATGTCGGCACCCGCTACTCGCACGTACCTCCGTTCAGGTCTTTTTACTCACTCACTACCTGCAACGATGCAAGTTCACTGACAGTTCCGGTCTATTTCGAAGGCCGACGGAGAAACTGCGACAACGGCCGCCTGCCCGCTGCCGTGGGCGACGCCCTCGCGCCCGCCCGCTGCCGCGATGGCCCGAGCCGCCTCGACCAGCGAGGCACCCGTCGTCAGAAGGTCGTCCACCAGCACCACCTGTCCGGCCTCAAGCAGCCGTTCACCCCCGGCCATGACCTCCAGGGCCCCCGCGAGATTCGCCTGCCGCTGCCGGGCCCCGAGCCCCGTCTGATCGGCCACCGGACGCCGCTGCCGGAGCACCGCGACCACCCCGGCCCGCGTACCGCAGCGCCGTAGCTCACCTGCGGCGGCCAGAGCCATCCGCCGCATCGGATCGTGCCCCCGCGCCGCCACGGCCCGCCGCGTCGACGGCACAGGGACAAGCAGCAGCGGGCCGACGACTCCCCCATGCCCCGCCCCGGCCCGTACGGCCCCCGCCAGCGCCTTGCCGAGCGGCCCGGCAAGGCCCAGGGCACCCCGCTCCTTATGGGCCAGCAGCACCGCCCGTACCGCGTTCTCGTAGCCGGCCGCCGCATGCACCACAGGCAGCCCCCTGGGCTCCGGCACCGGCCTCACCCGGCGCGGTGGCTGACCGTACAAATCCGTTCGGCACTCCTCGCACAGCTCCGTACGCGGCCTGCCGCAGCCACCACAGGACGCCGACAGGACCAGTCCGGAGATCTCCCGCCACCACCCCCGCATGACTCCACTGTGCGCTCCTCGAAGGCACCCGGCCACCCCTGTGGAAAACGTGGCGACGGACTCGCCTGTCTCGACCCGAACTCGCCGGGTCTCAGCCCGGGTAGACCAGCGACCGGCCTTCCTTGACCACCGTCTGCCAGTTGTCACCCGGCGACAGCTTCACTATCCCGTCACTCAACGTGGCCGCCATCAGCGGCAACTGCTCGTCGTCCGCCGCCGCGACCGACGACACCTGGTTCACGCCGGGCAGAACGCCCGACGCGGGCGTCGAACCGTCCGCCTGCACGTAGCGCACCTGCTGGACGCCGCCCTGCTCCTTGCCGACCACCACGAGACGGCTCCGGCCCGACCACGACATCGCGGTCACGTTCGTCAGCTGAGGTGCGGCCTGGCGCAACTCGACCACCGAGACCTGCTGATCCGTCTCCGGACCGCGCCGCTCGATCCGGCCGATCTTCAACGTCGTGTGGTTGTCCTGAGTCACCAGGAGCGCGATCCGCACCCCGTCCGCGGACATCCGCAGCGCCTCGATCCGACCGTCCAGGCCCGGTACGGCGACTTTCTGCGGCTTGCCGTCCCCACCGGCCAGCCGCAGCAGCCTGCGGTTGCCGGGGTCCCGGTCCGCCACCCACAGGTCGCCCCGACCGTCCCAGCTCGGCACCGACAGACGGTCGTTCTGGTCCGCGGCCCCGCTGGTCACCAAGGCGGCCGGAAGCTCGCCGTCCGAGATGATGGACGACACATAGAGGGCCCTCTTGTCCTGCGAGACCGCCGCCGCCGACTGCTCGTCCCTGGCCACACCGACCGTGCCCATCCGCACTGGTCCATTGCCCAGCGGGCCGGCCACCACCTCCGGAGTGCCACTGCCCTTGGTGCTGCCGGGAATGCGCTCCACATGTCCCTTGCCGTCGATGAAGTACTGGCTGTCCGGACCGCTCGACGAACCGTCAGGGGCGAACTCCTCCGCCTGATCCGTCCCGAGAACACATAGCGGGGAGCCGTCGGAGCGTTGCAGCTCGACCTGCTCGACCCGTGCGGACGTCAGGTCCCGCAAGGTGTAGAGGATCTGAGAGGCCATCATGCGGCAGGAGCGCTGTCCGACGCCGTCCGCCTTCTTGCTGAGCGGGACCTTCAGAACATTGCGGTCGTCGGGGGTCAGGGCGGTGACACCCTTCTTCAGCGTCGTACCCGCGGGGAAGCTGGAGCGGACCACGGGGCGCAGCCAACTGGTCGGCCCCGCCAACAGGCTTCGCACGGCCTGCGTCACGGTGTCCATCTTGGTGGCAGGGTCCGTCCGGCTGCGGAGGTAGACGGGGTCGGCGACCAGGGTCGACTGCGCCTCCGTCCGCCCCGCGGCGAAGTAGTACTTGTCGACGGAACGGTAGAGGCGTTTGAAGTCCGACTGCCCGAGCAGAAGGCCGTCCGGCACAGCATCGATGCGCCACTCCTTGCCGTCCGGCCCGTTCTCTCTCACCAGGCGCAGGGTCTGGTTGTAGTCCGCGGGCGCAAGCGGCTGATAGGCGCTCTGGGCATCGACCGTTGCCACCTTCTCACCGGTCAGGGTGTAGGTGACGTCCGTGATGCCGGGGTCGCTGTCGCGGAACGGGCGGTCGCTCCGGTTCGGCGCCTTGGTGAGCACCGTCGTGAACGCGCTGGGCCGCCACTTGCTCGCCGCCTTCTTCGTCAGGTACATGCGGGTCGTCCTGAAGCCCGGGTCATCGCTGGTCATGGACTCCAGGAAGCCGTCGACGACCTCCTCGGGGGTGGCGTTGTCACGCGGCGCCACGGCGTACACCTGTACCTGGGAGTCACCGGGCTGCGATGCGTCGACGGCCTTGACGTCCCCGGTGACAGGCATCGAGCTGCACGCGGACAGCAGCACGACACCGCATCCGAGCAGCGCGACCAGCCCCGGCACACGCTCATGGCCGCGCCTGTGACGGTCAGTGCCCATGATTCGTGTCCCCCCGGTCCGGGTCCTGCCCTGCAGAGCCGAAATCTCCACCCGGCCGGTCCTCGGCGGGGCGCGCGACCACCCGTGCGCCACTCCCCGGCAGGGCCGCCGGATGCACCGAGACCGGCGCCGTCCGGGAGGCCACGGGAGCACGCGAGGGTACGGGCAGTGCGGCCCGATCGTTGCCTCCGGGCTGGGCCGGCACCGCCGTCAGCCGGTGCTCGCTCCCGGTCGTGGGAGCGGTCGCGGCTCGCTCCCGGTTCTCCCGGTTGCGCCGGGAGTCCTCGGGTTCCAGCGGTATCGGCGATCCGCGCAGCGGTTCGTCCGCCGTGCGCGGCAGAGTGAGACGGAACTGCGAACCGCCGCCCGGCTCGCCCCAAGCCTGCAACCAGCCACCATGCAGCCTCGCGTCCTCCACGGCGATGGACAGTCCGAGTCCGGTGCCGCCGGTCGTCCGCGCGCGGGCCGGGTCGGCCCGCCAGAAACGGTTGAACACCCTCGTCGCCTCGCCCGGCTTGAGCCCCACACCGTAGTCCCGGACGGCCACGGCGACCGCGCCTCCGGCCACCCCCATCCGCACCACGACGTCCCGGCCCTCGCCGTGCTCGACGGCGTTGACCACCAGGTTGCGCAGGATTCGCTCGACCCGCCGTGCGTCGACCTCCGCTATCACCGGCTGCTCGTCGCCGACCACCCGGATCCGGGTGCCCTTGCGTTCGGCCAGCGGCTCGGCCCCGCCGATCACCCGTCGCACGACCTGCCGCAGATCAATCGGCTCGGCCTCCAGCGCCGCGGCGCCCGCGTCGAACCGGCTGATCTCCAGCAGATCGGAGAGCAGCGACTCGAACCGGTCGAGTTGATCCCCGAGCAGCTCCGCGGAGCGGGCCGTCACGGGATCGAAGTCGCTGCGGGCCTCGTGGATGACATCGGCAGCCATCCGCACGGTCGTCAGCGGCGTCCGCAGCTCGTGGGAGACGTCGGAGACGAAGCGCCGCTGCATCCGCGACAGCTCCTCCAGCTGCTGGATCTTCAGCTGCAGATTCTGCGCCATCTTGTTGAAGGCCTCGCCGAGCCGCGCGATGTCGTCCTCGCCCGTGACCTTCATCCGTTCCTGGAGCCTGCCGGCGGAGAGCCGCTCGGCGATGCCCGCCGCCATCCGCACGGGCGTGACGACCTGCCGCACCACGAACCACGCGATGGCCCCGAGCAGCACGACGACGAACAGCCCCGCTGTCGCCAGCGTTCCTCTGACCAGCGTCAATGACTTCTCCTCCTGCGTCAGCGGGAAGAGGTAGTACAGCTGGTACGGATTGTGGTCGATGTCGTACAGCCGCTTGCCCACGACGAGTCCGGGCTGCGACGGCTGCCCGTTCGCGTACTGGATCCGGGAGTACGTCTGAAACGCCCCAGGGCCCTTGTTCACGGAGTCCCGCAGGGTCTGCGGAATGCTCACCGCCTCCACGCTGCCCGAGCCGCGCGGCGCACGGGCGCCCTCGTCGGCACTGAGCGCCACCACGTTGAAGGCGTTCTTGCCGCCACTGGCGAGCTGGTCGACGAGTTCGGTCCGCCAGGAGTTGTTGGCCGTGGTGCCGTCCGTCGTGTCACCACCCTGCCCACCAGGGCCGAGCGGAGCGTTGGCCTTCTCCTGGGCCGCGGCGAAACCGCCGGCGGCCTGGGTCTGGGCAGCCTTGCCCTTGGCGTCGAGAAGGCCGTTGCGCACCTGCCCGATCACGACGAAGCCGAGCAGCAGCACCACACCGAGCGACATGAGCAGCGTGCCCGCCACGACCCGCAACTGCAGATTGCGCCGCCACAGCCGTAGGGCCGGCAGCAGCGGACGCCGCACCCAACGCATCAGCAACCGCGGTACAGGGCCGCCGAGCGCCCGGTCCTGGATCAACCGGCCGCCCTGCAGAAGACGCCCGACCTGGGACGTCTTGTGTCCTGGAGCAGCAGCCCGCTCCGCACGGGCTCCCGGCTCCCCGGGCTGCGGAGCAGCGCTACCCAGGGGCATGTCAGCTCGGTCCGGCCTTGTAACCGACCCCTCGGACGGTCACCACGATCTCGGGCCGCTCCGGGTCTTTCTCGACCTTCGAGCGCAGTCGCTGGACATGCACATTCACCAGCCGGGTGTCGGCGGCGTGGCGATACCCCCACACCTGCTCCAGCAGTACCTCACGGGTGAAGACCTGCCACGGCTTACGGGCGAGCGCGACCAGCAGATCGAACTCCAGCGGAGTGAGGGCGATCGACTGCCCCTCCCTCTTCACCGAGTGACCCGCCACATCGATGACCAGATCCCCGATGGTCAGCTGCTCCGGCGCCGGTTCCTCGGACCTCCGCAGACGTGCCCTGATCCGGGCAACCAACTCCTTAGGTTTGAACGGCTTCACGATGTAGTCGTCGGCCCCGGACTCCAGACCCACCACCACATCAACCGTGTCGCTCTTGGCAGTGAGCATGACGATCGGCACACCCGACTCGGCCCTGATCAACCTGCAGACCTCGATGCCGTCCCTACCGGGCAGCATCAGATCCAGCAGGACCAGGTCCGGCTTGGCCTCTCGAAATGCGGCAAGTGCCTTGTCGCCGTCCGCTACGAACGACGGCTCGAACCCTTCACCACGCAGCACAATCCCGAGCATCTCGGCCAGTGCGGTGTCGTCGTCGACGACAAGGACGCGTCCCTTCATAATCGACATCATCCCATTAGCTAATCGTTACCTGCGATGATCTGGCACACAGCTCTGCCAGTCCGACCCCCGTGACCGGGGAAACCACGCCCTCCTCCGTGACAATCGCCGTGACCAGCTCCGGCGGTGTGATATCGAACGCGGGGTTGTACGCCGGGGCTCCGGCGGGCGCCACGAGCAGCCCACCGACGTCCGCGCCTGCGGCTCCGGCCCGCACTGATGTGAGCTCCGTCACTTCACTCCCGGATCGCTGCTCGACGGTGATGGATGCCCCGTCCACGGTGTCCAGATCAACGGTCGTAGTCGGGGCCACGACGATGAACGGTACGTGGTGGTACTTCGCGAGCACCGCCAGCGGGTAGCTCCCCACCTTGTTCGCCACCGATCCGTCCGCGGCGATGCGGTCCGCCCCGATGAGCACGGCGTCCACCTCCCCCGCGGCGAACAGCGAACCCGCGGCGTTGTCCGTGAGCACGCTGTACGGCATGCCATTGCGCGCGGCCTCGTACGCGGTCAGGCGCGCACCCTGCAGCAGCGGACGAGTCTCATCCACCCACAGTCGGCGCAGCCGCCCCTCCCGGTGAGCCCCGAGCGCCACCGCGAAAGCAGTACCGGCACCACCCGAGACGAGCGCCCCTGTATTGCAGTGGGTCAGCAGTTGATGCCCGGGTCCCGGCAGCAGTTCATCCAGAAGCGCGAGCCCGTATCGCGCCATACGCCGACTGGCCTCGGCATCTTCCCGGTGCAGCGCTCGGGCCTCGGCCAGCGCCACCTCAGCGGCCTGTTCCGGACCGGCCCCCTTCCCGACAGCCGCCCGGTACGCCCCCACTGCCCGCCGCACCCCGTATCCGAGATTCACCGCGGTGGGCCTCGACCGCTCGAGCAGCCCGGCAGCCTCCGCCACGTCGTCGCCCCGCACCGCTGCGAGAGCCACCCCATAGGCCCCCGCAATGCCCAGCAACGGTGCTCCGCGCACCGCCAGCACCCGGATCGCCCGCACCAGTGCGGGCACATCGGTGCACACCAGCTCGACCTCCTCGGCGGGCAGGCGCGTCTGGTCGAGAAGCACCAGTGCGGGACCATCCGGAAGGTCATCCCAGCGAAGTACGGCGTGCGGCTCGATGCTCATCCGCGATTGCGCGTCCTGATCAGCCATCCGCCCAGTCTGCCCGGTGAGCCGCCCACAAATGAAGGTAGGAACGAGATACGACGCCAGACCCGTACTGGAGCAACGCGTGGCACGATGGCTGCCAACCTGCCGTCCAAGTGCGCGGGCAGGACCGTGAAGGAGCGAGAATGAACGACACTCCGGGCTGGGCCTCGCCCGGATCTGCCCCCTCCGAGGGTCAGGGGGCGGGCGTCCCCCGGCCTTCCGAGCCCGTCGACGGCAGCGGCCCGGCGGGGAACTGGTCTCCCACGCAGCCGCCCGCAGGGCAGTGGTCCCCACCAAGCGCTCCCGGGACAGGCCCCGGCGCTCCTCCCCCCGCCCCCGGCTGGGGCGGGGGTTCTCAGGGCCACGGCTGGGGGCAGCCGCCTGTGGCGGCCAAGCCCGGCGTCATCCCGCTCCGGCCGCTCGGCGTCGGCGAGATCCTCGACGGCGCAGTCTCCACGATGCGCGCCCACTGGCGCACCGTCCTCGGCATCACGTTGGCGGTCTCCGTGCTCGCCCAGATCGCGATCACCCTTGTGCAGCGCTATCTGCTGCCGGAACCCGCAGCGATCGACCCGAACGCCACCGGCTCGGAGGCACTCCGGCAAAGCGCCGACTCGGCTCAGTCGGCACTCATCAACAGTGTGCCGTCCCTGCTCATCACCATGATCGCCACGCTGATCACGACATCCGTGCTGACCGTGGTGATCAGCCGCTCGGTGCTCGGCCGCCCGGTGACGCTCTCCGACGCATGGCACGAGGCCCGTCCCCGTCTTCCCCAGCTGCTGGGGCTCACACTGCTGCTGGCCCTGATCAGCGCCGCGATCATGACGGTCGGCCTGTTGCCGGGCATGCTGATCGGCTCCGCCGCAGGCGCCGGGCTCGTCGTCATCGGGCTCGTGGCCGCCTCCGTCGTGGTCATCTGGCTGATGGTCCGCTTCTGCCTCGCCTCGCCGGCCCTGATGCTGGAGCGGCAATCGATCACGACCTCCATGCGCCGCTCCGACAAGCTGGTCAAGGGAGCATGGTGGCGGACCTTCGGCGTCCTGGCTCTCACCGGCCTGCTGACGCTCATCGTGTCCGTGATCATCGCCATCCCCTTCAGCATCATCGCAATGGTCGTGGACGGCGGCGGTATCGACCGCTTCCTCACCGACAGCTCCACCGACTTCGGCTGGCCGTTCCTGATCGTCTCCGGCATCGGCCAAGTGATCACCGCGACGATCACCTACCCGCTCTCCGCCGGTGTGATGGCCCTGCTCTACATCGATCAGCGCATCCGTCGCGAGGCACTCGACCTCGATCTCGCCCGGGCAGCCGGTCTGCCCGGATACGACACCAGGAGCTGATGCCATGTCGGGGGCTGGGGGCGCGACAACGGCACGGCTACTGCTCCGCGCGAGCGGCGGCGTACCCGTGGACACTTCGCGTGTCCCCGCCCGCGAGGCGGCAAAGCACGAGCTGTCCAAACCGATGTACCACGAGAACGATCCCAACCTCCTCCAGCGCGGTCTCGACCGCCTCTGGGGTTGGATCGGCGATCTCCTGAGCACGGCCTCCGGCGCCGCGCCGGGCGGCCCACTCGGCCTTGTCGTACTCGTACTGGTCGTCATCGGCCTGGTCGCCGCACTCTGGTGGCGGCTGGGCACCCCGCACCGCACTGTGCGTTCCGCTGACGCCTTCTTCGACGACAGCCCCCGCAGCGCGGCCGAACACCGGACGGCCGCCGAGGCCCACGCCGCTGCACATCGTTGGAATCCGGCGGTCCAGGAACGCACGCGCGCCATCGTCCGTGCTCTGGAAGAACGAGCCCTGCTCGACCCCCGCCCCGGACGTACCGCCGACGAGGCCGCCGCCGAAGCCGGCCGTCCGCTGCCCGCACACGCCACGCGACTCCACGCGGCCGCCAGAGCATTCGACGACGTCACATACGGCGGCCGCACTGCGGACCGGCAGGCGTATCTGGACCTGCGAGCTCTTGACCTCGATCTCGAAACCGCGAAGCCTCTCCTGACATCCGCGGCCCAGGGAGCAGCCGAATGACCGAGGTCACCGCCGCCCCCACCACCTCTGCTTCCCTCAGCCCACGCCAGATCTGGTCCCGCACCCGCGGTCTGCTGCTCGCCCTGCTCGTACTCCTCGCAGCCGGAATCAGTCTGGCAAGCGTGCGCTCCGGTGACCAACACGGCCGCCTCGACCCCCGTTCCGCCGACCGCTACGGCAGCCGGGCCGTCGCCGAGCTCCTCAAGGATCACGGCGTCTCCGTTCACGTGGCCACCACGCTCGACGAGGCCACGGCCCAGGTCGGCCCCGAGACCACGTTGCTCGTCGCCTCTCCCGATCTGCTGACACCTCGTCGGCAGAGCGAGCTGCGCGCCACAACCGACCGATCGGCCGGCCGAACCGTTCTGCTCGCGGCCGGCCCGCCGTCCGTGGGCACCCTGGTCCCCGGCGTCCGCGCGGAGTCCGAACAGCCAGTGGCAACCCGCTCCCCTCAGTGCTCGCTGCCTGCCGCACGCAACGCCGGCGATGTCGAAACGGGAGGCTTCCGCTATACCTCGGACAGCCTCGACACCGTCGGCTGCTTCCCGGGCGAGGGGCGTCCCACCCTGCTTCTGGTCGAACACGGCGCGGGCGACACCGTTCTCCTCGGTTCCCCCGACCTTCTCTACAACGAACGACTCGGCAACCAGGGCAACGCCTCCCTGGCCCTTCTGTCGGCAACGGGTGAAATGGATACCACGGGCGGCGGATGAAAAGTGAGCCACTCTGCGATCTCTTGATCATTCTGGCTTCAGGGTTCTGGAGTC
>NZ_JBEYTM010000072.1:0-28665 GCF_040643055.1 Streptomyces sp. NPDC047515 | reverse complement strand
CACCGACATGCCGGAAACCCAAAAACAACCCAGATTAAGCGAGTTGACCGCTGACGGCCCGCGAGCACGCCCCTACCTGCGGATTCGGGTCTGAGGCGTCCGTTCCCCGGTCCGTGGCCGGGCCGAGCCATCGATTTCGGCTCAACCACCGGCGGATATACGTCGGTCGCCCCCCGACGCGCCGCCGACTGTGGCAATCTGGAGGTAGCCGCCCCACCGGGCTCCCCCGTACCGGTGGGGCGGCCGCATTGTCCGGCGCGGCACCGCCCGCACGGATTTGACGGACCATCACAACGGTTCCCGGCCATTGATGCCGTGTGACCTGATCAACTCCCGCCATTTCGCATGAGAACCTCCGTCGGGGGCAGGCGCATACACCTCACCTACGACCCGGGGAGCGTGACGAAATGACGGCGCACACTGCGCGGACTGCCGGTGCGGAGCGAGCGGAGGGTGCACGGTCGACACCGGCAGTCAAGCCGTTCGACAGCTGCGTGGGCCCGGGACGGGCCCCGGGCGCCGGAGAGATCTCGGAGCTTGCCGCCGACACCGGCGAGCTGCCGTGGATCGAGGACGCGGGAAAGGTCGCCCCGGCCGACGCGCGGGATCTGTCCCGGCTGTTCTTCGAACGCCTCCAGGTCCTGGGGGAGGGCACTGCCGCTCACCAGTACGCGCGCAATACCCTCATCGAGATGAACCTCTCCCTCGTCCGGTTCGCCGCGGGGCGGTTCCGGCACCGGGGCGGCGGAGACATGGAGGACATCGTCCAGGTCGGCACCATCGGGCTGATCAAGGCCATCGACCGGTTCGATCTCTCCCGCGAGGTCGAGTTCACCTCCTTCGCGGTCCCGTACATCACCGGTGAGATCAAACGGTTCTTCCGCGACACCAGCTGGGCGGTGCACGTGCCGCGCAGGCTCCAGGAATTGCGGGTCGACATCGCCAGGACGAGGGATTCCCTGTCCGCGGAACTCGACCGCGACCCCACCGTCCCGGAGCTGGCCGAGCAGCTGGGGCTCAGCGAGGACGAGGTCACCGAGGGGATCGTGGCGGCCAACGGGTACACCGCGGGTTCGCTGGACGTACCGGCCGATCCGGCGGACACGGGGCGGCGCAAGGCACCGGGGCGCACCTTCGCCGATGTCCTGGGCGCACCCGATCCCGCGATGGAGACGGTCGAGAACCTGCATACGCTCGCGCCGCTGCTGGGCGATCTCGACGACCGTGAGCGCCGCATCATCGACATGCGTTTCGGTCAGGAGATGACCCAGTCGCAGATCGGCGCGGAGCTCGGCATCTCGCAGATGCATGTGTCACGACTGATCAGCAGGATTCTGCTGAAGCTCCGCAGCGGGATGTTCGTCGAGGAATGACATGGCCGGACGCGGTCTACGGCTGATGCCGAGCGGGAGACCGCCTGACTGCCCCGGCCCGGCATCCATGCCCGTACGTCGCCCTCGTACGTCGCGGCCGGATGAAGTCGGGCGTACCCACCCGACGGTCGACAGCCCGCCTTCGTACGTCCCCGCACCTGTGCGCGGGACGAGCCGGCCGAGGTGGGGTCAGCCGCTGTCCTTCCCCTGTGCCCGGCCCGCGTAGAAGGTGGCGATCATGTCCTCGCCGCCGTGCCCCGCCGCCTCGGCACGCACGAAACGGTCGGCCGAAGCGGCGACCAGGTCCAGCCGCACACCCGATGCCTCGGCGGCGGCCAGGATGAGGCGGGTGTCCTTGAGGGCCGTGGACAGGGTGAAGCTCGGGGTGAGGTCACCGGTGAGGACGGCGGCCGACTTGCCCTGGAGGTACGGGGAGTCCAACGCGCCGCCCCTCATGGCATCGAGGAAAGTCCGGGGATCGATCTCCAGGCCCTCGGCCAGGTTGAGGCATTCCGCGACGCTGTTGACCAGGTTGATCACCCAGGTGTTGACCACGAGTTTCAGCCGCGAGGCCGCTCCCGGGACCTCGGCGACCCAGACCGTGCGCTCTCCGACCGCGTCCAGCACGGGTTCCACGGTCTCCCGGACGGCGGACGGACCGGAGACGAGGACCGTCAACGTGCCTTGTTCCGCAGGCTGTTTGGTGCCGGCGACCGGTGCGTCGAGATAGGTCAGGCCCAGGTCCGCCGCGCGCCGGACGAGATCGTCGGTGGCCTCGGGCCCGACCGTCGAGCTCTGGAGCAGTACCTGCCCCGTGTGCAGGCCGGGTGACGCGGCGGTGAGTGCGGCGGCGACGGCCGGGCCGTCGCGGAGCATGGCGAGGATGACATCGGCGCCGCGCACGGCTTCCTCCGCCGTCTCCGTCACCGTGGCGCCGTCGGCGGCGAGCGGGGCCGCCTTGGCCTGCGTGCGGTTCCAGGCACGGACGTCGAGTCCGGCCCGGAGCAGGCTCCGGGCCATGCCCGATCCCATGATTCCGGTACCGAGGACGGCGACGGTCGGCCGTTTCCGTGCGGTTTCGGCGGCGCTCGGGTTCACGAGAGGACTCCCTTCGTCGGCCGCGCCTACGCGGTCGCGGCGCGGTGGGTTCTCAGGATTGCCTCAGCGCGCCCTCGAGGACGGCAACGTGCACGGCCCTGGCGAGTCGCGCGCCCCAGCGGGAGCGCGGCCCGGCGAAGGCCTCCCCCGGGGCGGGTCCCGGGCAGGGGGCGGCGACGCACACGGCGTCGGTGGGGGTGCCGGAGCAGTCGAGTCCCGCGTCCAGGAGTGCCTGGACCTTGGCCTCGGTGGCCGTGGCGACCGCGTTGACGAGTGCGGCGTCGGAGAGGGCCACCGGGAGGGTGACGACGATGTTGACCGTGCCCGGCCGGGGCGGTTCCCCGGTGCCCTCGGCCGGGGCGGCGGCCCAGCCGCGTACGCCGAGTCCGCACGTGGCGGTCGCCGTCACCCCCTCGTCGGCCGCGATGGTGTACGCGGTGACATCCGCTGCCGTCATCAGCCCCGCACCGGGCCCCGCGAGGTGTTCCGCCGCAGCGATCTCGGCGAGGTGGCGGTCGGGATCGAGACGGGGATAGCCGCCGGGCACCTGGGCGTTGAGGATCCAGGCGCGGGGGCCGATGCCGCCGCCGAGCACGGCGCTGCTGCACACCCGCCAGCCCGGCCCCAGCCGCCACACCAGATGGTGAAGGTCTTGACCCTCCTCGTGCCGGGCAAGCAGTTCACCCCGCTGTTGGGGCAGCCGGATTCGTACGGAACGGATGAGGCACCCCCGGTGGCGCGGCAGGACGAGGTCGGCAGTCGGCCGGTCGATCATATGTGCCGGTGGCACGGGCAGGGGCTTCGGCCGCGGCGCCGGTGTCCGTGCGGTGCTCCGGTGAGCCGTCGGTGTGGTTCCTCGTGCCACACGGATGTGTGCGGGGTCGTCAGCCCGCGACGGGCGCGGTGGCGGGCCGGAGCCGTACCGGCAGGGTCCCCGTGCTGTTGCCGACGAACCCGGTGTGCCGGGGCAGTTCCGTGCCGGAGACGGCGAGGTCCAGCTCCGGGAAGCGGGTGAACAGTTGTTCCAGGGCGATCGTGGCTTCCATCCGGGCGAGCGGCGCTCCCAGGCAGTAGTGCGGTCCGTGGCCCAGCGAGAGATGCCGGGCCGCGGTCGCCCTGGCCGGTCTGGTCACGTCGAAGAGGTCCGCATCGGGCCCGTGCGCGGCCTTGTCCCGACCGGCGGCCGAGTATCCGGCGAGCACGGGTGTGCCCTGGGGGACGACAGTCCCCCCGATGGTGAGGTCACGGGTCGGATAGCGGAACGGGAAGTAGCTGACCGGGCTGTCCCAGCGCAGTGTCTCCTCCACCACGTCGGCCCACCGCGCCCGGCCGGACCTCACCAGGCCGAGCTGGTCGGGGTGGGTGCACAGGGCCCGTACGGCGTTGGTGACGAGGTTCAGCGTCGTCTCGTGTCCCGCGACGATCATCAGGAGCAGAGTGCCGATGAGCTCCTGCTGACCGAGTCGGCCACCGCCTTCGTCACGGGCGGCGATCAGGGCGCTGGTCAGATCGTCGCCCGGCTGCTCCGCGCGGGCGGCGGCGACCGCTGCGAGCAGGGCCACCAGCTCCCTGTTGGCGGCGATCGCCTGCTCGGGGCCGGTGTCGGTCGCGACCACCTGGCTCGAAAGGCGGTGCAGCCGGTCCTGGTACCGGGCGTCGACCCCGAGGAGGTCGCAGATGACGCCCATCGGCAGCGGCAGGGCGAACCGGGCGCGCAGATCGACCGTGCCGTCGTCCTCGGCGGCACGGTCGACGCCGTCGAGCAGTTCGGCGGTGACGGTCTCGATCCGCGGCCGCAGTGCTTCCACCCGCCGTGCGGTGAACGCCTTGCCGACCAGTGAGCGCAGCCGCCGGTGGTCCTCGCCGTCGGCCGTCGTCATGCCGCGCACGGTCGCGAATGTCTTCAGCGGCCAGCCGTCGGGGATGCGTCCCTCGGCCAGCTCGGTGAAGTGGCGTGCGTCCTTGGCCACGTCGGGGTGGGCGAGGAACTCCTTGAGCGCCTCGTGCCCGAGGACCGCCATCCCGGCCACGTCGCCCGGAAGCACGACGGATGCCACGGCCCCTCGGGCGAGCAGCCCGGCGTTGTCCGCGTGCGGGCAGCCGCCGGCCGGGTCCATGCGGTACGGGGTGCTGGTCAACGGGGACTCTCCTGAGGTCGTCGGCCGGTGGGCGGTACCCGAGGGCGATGGGGCGGCAACACGTTCGATTACGCCGATCCTAGGGGCGATGCCGTCGACGGGAAGGGGTGTTGCCTCAACGGGGACACCTCGGTATGCGAACGGGGCCCTGCTCGGTAGCGTCATGCGGCGGCACACCGGGCACTGCGCGGATTCGCGGTGCGGCGGCACGCCCGGCGCGACGCGCGGACGCCGGGTATCGGGTCGACCGTCCGCGGTCGCCCGGAAACGTGCGGTGCCTCGACGCATGTCCGGCCGCCGCGTGGGTGGCGCGCACAGCGCATGCCCACCACGCCTCCACACCCACCCGATTGGCCTAACACGGGAGCGGCGTGCGCACCACCGTGACGGGCGGCCAGCGCCGAGGCGCCGAGCATGCGGGGGACGGGCTCCGCAGGTGGGGAGGTTGCAGCGTCCATCCGGGTGAGGCGCGATGGAAATCGGACGCGCCTCCCCTGATGGACCCAGCCACAGGACGCGCCCAGGCGAGGAGGATCGGTCATGGGAGCCGCTGACGGTTTCACGGATTCCGGAGAGCTCGACGGCCTGACGGTGTACGACAACACCGGCGAGAAGATCGGCAGTGTGGGCCGGGTGTATGTCGACGACAACACCGGCCGCCCGGACTGGATCACGGTGAAGACCGGCCTGTTCGGCATGAAGGAGAGTTTCGTGCCTCTTGCGGGGGCTCGTCGTGTGGGCTCCGACCTGCACATCTCGCATCCGAAGGACCGCGTCAAGGAAGCCCCCCGGGTGGACGCGGACGCGCATCTGTCGGTCGCGGAGGAGGAAGAGCTCTACCGCCATTACGGCCTGGCCAGAAACACCACCGCCAGGCTCAGTGGCCGTGCGGACACCGGGAGGACGACGTCCGGGACCGGCACCACGGCCATGGGCGCGGCAGGAGCCGCCGGAGCCGGGGCCAGGGGCGACGCCGGGACCCCGGCACCCGGCACCCCCCGGGCCACCACGTCGCGGACGAGCGGCCTGGCCGGCGCGGGCACCGGTACGGGCGCGCGCGGCGACGCCGGGACGGCCGGCACGGCCCGTCCCCTCGTCGGCGCCGGGGCGGGTTCCGAGCGGTCCGCCGCCGACCTGGGCGGCAAGGAGGAGCTGATCCGCTCCGAGGAGCAACTGCTCGTCGGCACCGAGGAGTACGAGAGCGGCAAGGCCCGCCTGCACAAGTACGTCGTCACCGAGAACGTCACCAGGACGGTTCCGGTGACGCACGAAGAGGTGCGGGTGATTCGTGAACCCCTGCAGCCCGGCGAAAGGGCGGCGGCGGGGCGCTCGGACATCCGTGAGCAGGATGTCGAGGTCACCCTGCATGCCGAACGTGCCACGATGCGCAAGGAGACGGTGCCGGTCGAACGGGTCCGCATGGAGACCAAGAGGGTGACCGAGCAGAAGGAGATCTCCGCCGAACTCCGCAAGGAGCAGATCGACTACGCCGACAGCAAGGGCATCGGCGACAAGGACATCGGTGGCAAGGACGCGGGCGGCGAGTTCGGCCGGGGACGCCACCGCTGACCCCCGCACACCGTGGCGTACCGCCACGGTGCAACCGCGAGTGAGGGGCGGACCCGTGTGTGCCGGGGTCCGCTCTCTCGCCGTCAGTGGCCGGGGCGCCCGGGCACGAAGCGCACCGACGGCCGCCCGTCGGGGCCGTCCGGAGCGACCCGCGCGCTGACCCGGTAGACGTCGGCGATGAGTTTCTCGGTGATCACGTCCGAGGGGGTTCCGGCGGCCACCACACGCCCCTGCTTCATGACGACGATCCGGTCGCAGAACATCGCGGCCAGGTTGAGGTCGTGCAGAGCGATCACACCGGTGAGGGGCAACGAGGCGATCAACGACATCAGTTCCAGCTGGTGCTGGATGTCCAGGTGGTTCGTCGGCTCGTCGAGCAGCAGTTCACGCGGTTGCTGGGCCAGTGCGCGCGCGATCTGGACCCGCTGCCGCTCACCTCCGGAGAGGGTGTGCCAGGACTGGTCACCGCGGCCGGCGAGACCGGTGCGCTCCAGGGCCTCGCGCACCGCTTCCTCGTCCTCCCGGCCGGGCGCCGCCCAGGCCCTGCGGTGCGGGATGCGGCCGAGTCGCACCACATCCAGGACGCTCAGCTCGACCTGGGTCACGGCGTGCTGGTCGACCACGGCGACCCTTCGGGCCACCGTTCGGCGGCCGATCTCGTCGAGCCGCCGGCCGTCGAGGGTGACCACGCCCGTCTCCGGGACGAGGACTCCCGCGAGCACCCGTAGGAGAGTCGACTTGCCGGACCCGTTCGGCCCGATCAGCCCGACGGTGGCGCCGGGCGGCGGGGCGAGGTGGACCCCGTCGAGTACGAGCCGGCCGCCCGCCTCCCGGCTGACCCGCTCGGCCCGCAGCCCCGGGGTGACTCCGCCCGTCATGTGATCCTCCGGGTGCGGTAGAGGACCAGGACGAACGCGGGCACGCCGATCAGGGCGGTGACGACGCCCACCGGCACCTCCTGCGGGTCGAGGACCGTCCTGGCCAGGGTGTCGACCCAGACCAGGAAGACGGCCCCGGCCAGGGCGGTGAGCGGGAGCAGCCGCCGGTGCCCGGAGCCCGCGAGCGCACGGGCGGCGTGCGGCAGCACCAGACCGACGAAACCGATGGCGCCGGCCGAGCTGACGAGCGCGGCGGTCAGCAGCGCGGTCGTGCACAGCAGCACGATCCTGGTGCGCGCGATATGGACGCCGAGCGCGGCGGCTGCCTCCTGGCCGAACGCGAAGGCGTCGAGTGTGCGGGCGTGTCCCAGGCAGATCAGCAGCGTCACCACGAGAACGGCGGAGCAGATCCACACATCGATCCAGCCGACTCCGCCGAGCGAGCCCAGCAGCCAGAACAGCACCCCGCGGGTCTGCTCGGCGTCGGCGGAGGTCATCACGACGAAGGAAGTGAGTGCGGAGAACAGCTGCATGGCCGCGACACCGGAGAGGACGACCCGGTCGGTCGTGCCGCCCAGGGTGTGGCTGAGCAGCAGGACGAGGGCGAACGAGCACAGGGCGCCGATGAACGCGCCGGTCGAGATCGACACCGCTCCCCCGCCGACACCGAGGACGACGACCACGACCGCGCCGGTCGACGCACCGGAGGAGACGCCGAGGACGAACGGGTCGGCGAGCGGGTTGCGCAGCAGGGACTGCATGACGGTGCCGCACACCGCGAGCCCGGCACCGCACACCGCGGCGAGCAGGGTGCGCGGCATGCGCAGGTTCCAGACGATGCCGTCCCGGATCGGCGTGAGCCGTGACCGGCCCCAGCCGAGGTGGGAGGCCGTCGTGGACCAGACGTCGGCGACGGAGATACGGGCGGGGCCGATGGTGACGGCGATCGCGACGGACAGCACGAGCAGCGCGATGCCGCAGGCCCACAGGATTGCGCCGCGCAGCTTCCGCGGGCCCGTCGCACCGCGCGCGCCGGCCGCGGAGGTCCGTGACGCCTGCGGGGCCGCGGCGCGTCCGGTGTCCGTCATCCCGCGAGCCCGAAGGCGCGCAGCCCGGCGGCGACGCGTTCCACACCCTCGACCGTCCGGATGGACGGATTCATGGCCTGGCCGCTCAGCAGGACGTAACGCCGGTGCCTGACGGCGTCCATGTTCTTGGTGACGGGGTTGGACTCCAGGAACTCGATCTTCTTGGCGGCGCTCTCGGCGGTCTGTGCCTTGCGGGTCAGGTCACCGATGACGAGGACGTCGGGGTTGCGGTCGGCGACGGTCTCCCAACTGATCTGGGGCCATTCGTCCCGGGTGTCGTCGAAGACGTTCTTCGCGCCGAGTTCCCGGGTGATGATGCCGGGTGCTCCGCAGCAGCCGGCCAGGTACGGGGCCTTGGAGTCGGAGAACCAGTAGAGGAGGGTGGCGTCGGAGGCGTCGACGCCGTCGGTCGCCTTCTTGACCCGGGCCCGCAGTTGCGCCACGAGCCGGTCGCCGCGCTCGGCCACGCCGAACACCCCAGCCAGTTCGCGCACCTCGTCGTAGACGCTGTCCATGGTCAGCGGCTCGGTACGGGCGCCGTCGCCGCTGCCGCTGTTGTCCTTGCCGGTGCAGTCGGCGGGCGAGACATAGGTGGGGACCCCGAGTTCCTCGAACTGTTCGCGCGGGGCGACGCCGCCCTTGGCGAGCGTCGACTCGAACGACGCGCTGATGAAGTCGGGTTCCTGGTCGAGGACCTTCTCCGAGGAAGGCCGGTTGTCCGCGATCCTCGGGACCCCGGCGTTGGCCTTCTCCAGACCCTTCATCACCGGGTCGGTCCAGGTCGCGGTGGCGGCCAGCCGGTCGGCGAGGCCGAGGGAGAGCAGGATCTCGGTCGATCCCTGGTCGACCGATACGGCGCGGTGCGGTGCGGATTCGACGGTGACGGTGCGTCCGCAGTTCTTCAGCGTCACCGGGTATCCGTCGATGAAGCCCGACTTCGCGGCGGGGTTTCTCGCTCCGCCGCCGCATGCGGTCAGCAGGACGAGTCCCGCCGAGAGCACGGCCATGGTGCGGACAGAGCTGGATATGGACGGCACGGAGTCCCTCTGCGTCTCTGGGCCCATACGCGGAGCCCGTTGTACGGCGTCCTGCGCCCGGTACCGGACCGCAGGTGCCAGCAGGTCTTCGGACTCGGGTTCCTGCGGACGGGACGCCTTCCCAGGGCACCCGAGGGTGCTCCCAGTGGCCGTGGCCCCGCCCGTCCCCCTCACCGCTGCGCGTCAGTTCCGGATTTTCACCGGATTCCCTGACTCCTTCGTGGAGTTCGACTGGCTCCGGCAAGCTATCACGGGCCTCTGCGCAGCTCACGGGCGGTGTGGCAGGTGGTGCGCCGGGCCGTTTCCCGTCGCACCACCTGCCTGGTGCCTACGGGCGCTGAAGAGCGATCACGGCGTTGTGTCCGCCGAACCCGAAGGAATGACTGACGGCACGCCGGATGGGCTGCCGCAGCGGAGACTTGGTGACGCAGTTGATGTCGAATTCGGGCGCCGGGGCGTCCAGATTGGCGATCGGCGGCACGACTCCGCGTTGCAGCGTCAGGACGGTCAGTCCGGCCTCGATCGCCCCGGCCGCCCCCATGCAGTGTCCCAGGACGCCCTTCGAGGCGGTGACGGGCGGCCGGTGCGGGTAGACCCGGGCGATGAGGGCGGCCTCGGTGGCGTCGTTGACCGGAGTGGCCGTGCCGTGTGCGTTGACGTGCTCGACGTCCTTTGCCGCCCAGCCCGCGTCGCGCAGCGCGATCTCCACCGCCTGCCGGGCCACCGCGCCGGACGGATGCGGACTGATGGGATGGTGGGCGTCGGTGGTGGCCCCGGTGCCCGCGACCAGCGCCCGCGGTGCCGCTCCTCGGGCACGGGCGTCGTCCGCCCGTTCCAGCACCATGACGGCGGCGCCCTCGCCCATGACCAGCCCGGCCCGGTCGGCCGCGAAGGGCCGGCACTGCCCGGCAGCGTCGCCGTCCCTCCGGGCCCCGGCCCCGGACCGGGCGAACCCGGCCATGGCGGCCGGATAGACGATCGACTCGGTGGCTCCGGCGATCGCGATGTCGCACTGGCCGGTGATCAGCAGATCGCGGGCGACGGACAGGGCCGTGACGCCGGACGAACAGGCGGTGCACGGCGCCATACTGGGACCGGTGGCCCGCAACTGGATCGCGATCTCGGCCGCCGGCATGTTCGGAATGGTGAGCAGGATGCCCGACGGCGAGGTGGCGTCGGGTCCGAGCCGGTCGAGCACGACGGCCTGCTCGGTCAGTGAGGCGGAGCCCCCGCTGCTGGTGCCGACGACCACCGCGACCCTGCCGCCCTCCCACTCGGCCGGGTCGAGCCCGGCATCGGCGACCGCCTCCCGGGCGGCGAGAACGGCGAACTTGGTGTACCTCCCCATCCGGAACGAGGTGCGGCCACCGATCACGCCGTCCAGATCGATTCCGTCGACGGTGCAGGCGAAGTCGATCGCGCAGCCTTCGAGCGCCGCGACGGTACGCACCGGTGAGATTCCGGCACACACACCTTTCCAGGTGGATTCGGTGTCGTTGCCGACCGGGGTGATCATGCCCAGGCCGGTGACGGCGATGACGGGCCTGTTCATCGGGCGTTGCTCATCGGTGCCGCGCCGCTCGCCGACGCCCCGCCGCCGGCCCCGTCGATGAATCGTGTGATCTCGGCCAGGGTGGCTCCCTTGGGGAGCCTGTCGAAGTCTCCCCGGCCACCCAGCGTCTCCCTGATGAGCACGGCGAACTCGGCGACGGCGAGGGAGTCCATCTCCAGGCTGTCCATCGTGGAATCCGGGCGGATCTCGGCGGCGGGCACTTTGAAGGTGCGCGTCAGAACCTCGGTGATCTTGGGATGAATCGCACTCATGAGCTTCCTCTCCATCATTCGGTACGACTGCCGGCGACGGCGGGGGCACCGTCCCGACGCCGAATCAACTCGGTGACGTGCCTCCAGTTACGCCTTGTGCCGAACCGATTCACCACCGCCCTGCCGCGGCTGCGTGAACCACCGGGCCAGGGCGGCTGCCGTACCCCAGAAGACCAGCAGCACAGCGCGGACACCGAGGGCTCCGGCCGCCTCCCGCACCGAGCCGGATCGCACGGCTGTTCCCGTTCTCGTCACGGCCCTCACCGTTCCCCCCGAGCCGCCACCCGGTCCCCGTACGGCTGCCAGCCGGCCCCCGGGTCGTCGTACGCCTCGATGTAGTCGGCCCCCGCGATGGGCCAGTCGGCGAGCAGTTCCGGCGGCAGTGCGAAGGAGTCCACGAGGGCGGGCAGCTGAGCGGCGACTGCGGTGATCAGCCGGTCAACGGCGTCCGGCAGATCATTTACCTGATTCACCGTCAGATGCCCTGCCGCCAGCAGATCACCGCTGTTCCGGGAGATCCGGTCGAGTGCGAACAGCCTCTGCAGGTCGACCAGTCGCTCACGGGCGGGGCCGTCCGGAAGACCGGTCGCCGCGTCCGCGTACGCCTCGGCCGCCTGGCACTGGGCGTACGCCTCGACACCACGCAGGGCCGGCCCGGACGCGGCGTTCCACCGACCCAGCGGATCACCGTGCGGTGCGCGGCTCATCCGCTCCCTGGCCCGGTCGAACCAGATCCCCTCCAGGGCCGCCAGGAGCCTGCCGAGGAACCGGGGATCGTCGAGGTCGCCGGATTCCCCGCCGGAAGGAGCACCCTGGCCGGCCGGTTCGGTGGCGAAGAGCATTTCCGCGGCGGCCTTGGCGTGGATGGCCAGGTTGTCGCCCTCGGCCGTGATGGCGCCTTCCACCCCGGTGATGAGTTCACTCATGCCGTTGTGCTCCAAAAGCGCCTGAGCACCGCACCGTTCACGGCACTCGACGATCACGGACCGGGCCTGCCAGGTGATCCACCCCTTGGCGACGGCGACCAGTCGTTCCGCCGCTTCGTGGTCCGGACCCGATTCGTCCACCCGCGCCTCCCAGCGGTCCAGGGCCCGGCGGTGCAGCAGGCTCATCGCGAAGACGGTGGCCATGGCACGGGCGAGCGGGCCGTGATGGCTGCGGTGGGCGATCACCGGCACCTGACGGGATCCGCGGGGCCCGGAGATGTACCGGTGGCCGCCGTAGCGCACGGCGACCGCGAGCGTCGCGCGCGCGGAGCCGACCGCGCAGGCGCTCATGGAGATCTTGCCGGAGGTGACGCGTCCGATCGACGCGAGGAGGCGGCGCCTGCGGTTGCCGACGGCGCTGCTGAACTCGCCGTCGTCACCGATCCGTCCATGGTCCCCGCCGAGCAACGCCTCGCGTGCCACGAAGACCCCGTCGAAGGAGGTCAGGCAGTGGTCCACCGGGCTCCCCGTGCGCGTGGGAAGCCTGCGGACCCGTACACCGGGCAGGGCCCGGACGGCGTCGGTGAGCGGTACGAGGAAGAGGAAGACCCCGTGATCGGTGCCGTCGGCCAGCAGGCGCGCGGCCACGAGCCCCGTCTTGGGCCCGCCCGCCGGACTGGTGTTGGGCATGAACTTCTGGGCGCCCGCATGGGGCGTGCGCAGAACGAACCCGTCGCGTTCGCGGTCGTAGGCGGCCGTGGTCTCGACGGCCGCCGCGTCGTTGCCGTGTGCCACCTCGGTGCAGAGAAAAGTGCCGACGCTGCGCAGCCGCAGGAAGTCCGACAGATCGCGCTGTCCGTCGCCGTCGTGGTCGAGGAGACTGCCGAGAAAGAGGTTGTAGTGGATGCCCGCCACGGTGGTCAGTGCCGGGTCGACCGGGCCGAGCCATTCGTGCAGGGCCGCGAGGGCCCGCGGGTCGGCGGCGAGCCGTGCGCCGCTGTCGAGGCGGTCGTTGAGGATCCGGAGCCGCTCGTAGGCGAGTCGCAGGCGCTCCTCGGGAGTGCGGCGGTCCGGTCGGCGGAATGGTTCTGTGCTGATCAGCCGCTGCCAGAAGGCGTGCTCCCGGCGGAAGCCGTCGCCGAGGAGCACGCCGGTGAGCAGGTCCGTGGACCGTTCGGCGGAGGGGCTGTCGATCGTTGCGGTCATGAGACGACAACGATCAGTCAACGGCGAGGACACCGGGGGCCGTCCGCGACCGGCCGTCCGTTTCGGCCTGCTGGAAGGCGAGCACGACGTTGTGTCCGCCGAAGCCGAAGGAGTGGCTGAGTGCCCGCTCGACGTCCTGCATGCGGGGCTCCTTGACCACGCAGTCGAGGTCGAACCCGTCCGGCAACGAGTCCAGATTGGCGATCGGCGGGACGAGACCGCGCTCCAGGGTCAGTACGGTGGCCACCGCTTCGATCGCCCCGGCCGCGGCGAGGGTGTGCCCGAGCACGCCCTTCGGGGCGGTCACCGAAGGGCGGTGGGGGAAGAGCCCCGAGATGAGCGCGGTCTCCATCGCGTCGTTCAGCGGGGTCGACGTGCCGTGCGCGTTGATGTGGTCGACGTCGCGGGCCGCCCAGCCCGCCTCGCGCAGAGCCGCGCCCACGGCCCTGCGCGCGCCCGCCCCGTCCGGATGCGGGGCCGTGGGGTGGTGGGCATCGGTGGCGGACCCTGTACCGGTCAGCAGGGCACGCGGCCGTCCGCCGCGGGCCTGCGCGTCGGGCGTTCGCTCCAGCACGAGGACGGCGGCACCCTCGCCGATCACGAATCCGTCCCGATCCGCGGCGAACGGCCGCGACGCCCCCACCGGATCGCCGGTCCGCCGGGAGAGCGCGCCCATTGCCGCGAACGCGCTCACCACCAGCGGAGTCAGTACGGACTCCGCGCCGCCCGCCACCACCACATCGCACCGGCCGCTCGTCAGCAGGTCACGGGCCAGGGCGATCGCGCTGGCCCCGGACGCGCACGCCGTGGCGGGCGCCAGACTCGGGCCGTGGGCCCGCAACGCGATGGCGACCTCACCGGCAGCGGCGTTGGGCATCATCATCGGGACCAGGAGCGGCGACACCGCCTCCGGCCCGGCGTCGTCCAGCTTGCGCTGATTGTCGGCGAGCACGGACACCCCGCCCACGCCGACGCCCAGCACCACCCCCACCCGGTCGCCGTCCCAGCGCTCCGGTGACAGTCCCGCGTCCGCCACGGCCTGCCGGGCGGCGGCCAGCGCCATCTTCACGAACCTCGCCATCCGCCACACCGAGCGTCCGCCGACGGCCTCGTCCAGGTCGATCCCGTCCACCGGACAGGCGAAGTCGACCGGCAGCCCGGCCAGTTCGTCGCAGCGGCGAGCCGTGGAAACGCCCTCGCACAGTCCCGCCCAGAAGGCGCGCTCGTCCGCGCCCGCGGAGGTCACCATCCCCACGCCTGTCACCGCGACACCCGCGTCGGTCCGCCCCATGTTCCCGCCCCCTCCTCGTAATCGATCACGCCTACCGGTTGCCGAACGGCAGTAGCCCCGGCGAGGATGCGCTCACTGGGCCGAACGGGTCACCACCGGGCCGAGTGGACCGGTTCCCGCCGTGCGTCCGGTGACCGTGTTCACCCGTCCGCAGCAGTCCGCCGCGCTGCGCTCGCCGGCAGGGCATCCCCTGGGGACATGGAAGCGGACGGCGATCGGCCGGAGCCCTCGGAGGCAGGCGCGGAACTGGCGGCGCTGCGCGCCAGGGTGGCGGCGCTGGAGGCCCGTCCTCCCGAGCGGCACCGGCCGCGGGCCCGTTCGTTCCTCGCGGTGCTGCTCATCGTCGTCGCAGCCGTCCTCACGCCGCTGAGCATCGTGTCCACCTGGGCGAAGAACCAACTCGGCGACACCGACAACTACGTGGCGATGATGGCGCCGCTCGCATCCGACCTCGATGTGCAGACGGCGGTGACCGACCGCGTCACCGACGCCGTCATGAAGCACCTCGATGTGAAGGCTCTGCTGGCCGACGTCGCCCCCGCGGACCGGCCCGTGGTCGACAAGGCGCTCGGGCGGCTGAGTGGCCCCCTCACCACAGGAGTCTCGGAGTTCGTCCACGGAACCGCGGAAAGGCTCGTCACCAGCGACGCCTTCGAGTCGATCTGGACCGACCTCAGCCGGACCGCCCAGTCCGCGACGCTGAAGGCTCTGACCGGGAGCGGCAGCGGTGCGGTGAAGCTCAGCAGCAACACCGTCACCATCGACCTGGCGCCCGTGATCGACCGGCTGAAACACAGTCTCGTCGACCGGGGGCTGGCGATCGCCGCGAAGATCCCCGAGATCCACACCGACTTCACGGTGCTGACCTCCGAATCCGTCGGCAAGGCCAAGAAGTGGTTCCGGGCTCTGCAGATCATCGGCTTCTGGCTGCCGTTGGTCACTCTGGCGTGTGCCGCGGGCGGGGTGCTCCTCGCGATGCGCCGCCGCCGCGCGCTGGTCACGACGGCACTGGCGGTCGCCGCGGGTGCCGCGGTGCTCGGGCTGGTCGTGTGGGTGGGCCGGGCGTTCTATCTGGACAGTCTTCCGCCCGAGGTGTCACCGCCGGCGGCCGGTTCCGTCTTCGACGCCCTGGCCGGCCCCGTACGCACCCTGGTCCGGCTGGTGATCACACTCGGCATCGTGGTGGCTCTCGCCGCGTGGCTCACCGGCGACGGCCGCACCGCCGCCCGTGTCAAGGTCATGTGGGGCGATGGCATCGGTTCCGTGCGGGACGCGGCCGGTTTCGCCGGCGGCCCGGTCGGCAGGTGGGTGCACCGGACCAGGGCCTGGCTGAACTGGACGGTGGTCGTGGTGGCCGCGGCGGTCCTGGTGGCGTGGGACCGGCCGACGGGCCTGGTCACCGTGTGGATCGCGCTGTGCGCGCTGTTCGCCCTCGCCGTGGTGGAGTTCCTCGACGACGACAGCGGGCCCCGGCCGGTGGCGCCCGGCTGAGCAACGGCGCCTCGGGGCGCGGCCGACTGGTCGTGCACCGTGCGGGCCGGATGTCCTCGGCCGAGCACCGGCCCGGCAGCGGCGTGGACTCCGCGCCGCCCGGTCCGTCCCGGTCCGGCAGGGCCCGCGCCGACAGCGGGACGGTGCCGCCGTCCGGCGAGGGGGCGGCAGCACCGTCGTGGTCAGCCCCGGGCGAGCGCCGCCTCCAGCTCCGTCTCGTCCGGCGGGTTGGCGCCGGACCGGGCCACGGTGACGGCGGCACAGGCCGCGGCGTGACGCAGGACATCGGTCACCGTGGCCCGGTCCAGCGAGCGCAGCCGTTCCCGGCCGTCCGCGCCGAGCAGTTGGTGCGAGGCGAGGGCGTGCAAGGTGCCCGACATGAAGGCGTCGCCCGCCCCCACGGTGTCGACGACGACGGTGGGCAGCGCCTCGACCGTCACCTGCCCACCGGGAACGACGGCCAGTGCGCCGTCGCCTCCCCGGGTGACCAGGACGACGGCCGGGCCGGTGGCGAGCCACCGCTCGGCGACCTGCTCCGGCTTCTGGCCGGGATACAGCCACGCCAGGTCCTCGTCGCTGGCCTTGACCACATCGCTGAGCGCGACGCACCGCTCGACCTGGCGAACGGCCGCGTCATGTTCCCCCATCAGCTCCGGCCGGACATTGGGGTCGTAGCTGACGGTCGCGGACGTCCGCAGCGACTCGACTGCGGCGAGGACGGTGGCCGCTCCGGGCTCCCTCACCGCCGCGATGGAGCCGGTGTGGACGTGGTGGGGCGTCCGGTCCGGGGAGACCGGGGCGAGCGTCCAGGCGATCTCGAAGGTGTACGCCGCCCGGCCGGCCCGGTCCAGGGCCACGGCCGCGGACGGAGTGGGAGCCGTGGCGCCGTCCGTGCGGACCTCGACCCCGGCGCCGGCCAGGTGGTCCCTGATCAGCCGGCCGTTGTCGTCCGGGCCGAGCTGGGTGAGCAGGGTGGCACCGTGCCCGAGCCTGGCCAGGCCGTACGCCACATTGGCCGGGCTGCCACCCGGGTGGACCTGATCGGCCGCGCCCGGCAGCCGGACGATGTCGGCGACGCATTCACCGATGACCAGCAGGTCGAGTCTGTCGAGCATGGGGGTGGGGTCTCCTGGAGTGCGGTGACGACGGTGTCCTGGTGGGCGGTGCGGCCTGCGAACACATTGAGCCCGATCCTGCCTCCTGCATAGCGGGGGTCGGTCGCGTCGATGACCGTCCGGCCGTCGACGAACGACCGGACGGTTGTGGTCGGCTCCAGGTCGCCACCACGAGGGGTTGGCCAAGGGTGTCACGAGATGTGACGAACAAAGTCCCCCACCTCTCCGGGAAGGGGTGGGGGACTCGGGCCGGCGACCGGGCCTGTCGGGCTGCGCAGACGGGCCGGCTCGGATTCCTGCGCGGGCCCGATCGGATCCGTACGCGGGCCTGCTCGGGTCCGTTGGCAGGGCCGCTTTCCGGTGCGCACGTGGGTCAGGGTGCGTACGTGGGTCAGGAGGCGCCCTCGCGTCCCTCCTCGCCGTACCGGCGCTCGAATTTGGCGACCTGCCCCTCGGAGTCGACCACCCGGGCCTTACCGGTGAAGAAGGGATGGCTCTCCGCGGAGATCTCCACGTCGATGACGGGGTAGCTGTTGCCGTCGTCCCAGTCGATCGTCTGCTCGCTCGATGCGGTGGACCGGGTCAGAAAGGCGTAACCCGCCGAACGGTCACGGAAGACGACGGGACGGTAGGGCGGGTGCTTGTCCTGCTGCATGCCTGCTCCTGGGGACGTGCGATATCGGCTCGGGGCACTCCCGGCCAGCCTCGCGAACCAGCGCGGCCCGCGCGATCGGAAGCGTCCGTACGGGGCATCGGCACAGGCGCACCGTGCGGCGGGCGGGGCGACCGCGCTCCGTGGCCGAGCACGTCATCACCGGTGGGCGGTGGCCTCCAGTGCGTCGGCGACGAGCGTCAGGAACCGCGCGTGGGCCTGCGGGCTGCAGACCGGCTCCGGGTTCCAGGGCAGCACACGCGCGCCCCGCTCGATCGCCGACCACGCCTCGCCGGTCCGGAGTTCGTCGAGAGGGGTGGCGTTGGAACGGACGTCGGCGAGCACGATGGCCGGGCGCAGAGTCGCGGCCTGCGCCCAGCCGACCGTCGACCAGTTCGCGCCGGGCCCCTCGGCCGGTTCCACGAGGTCGACGCCGAGCTCGGCCAGCGCACGCAGCTCCGGCCACATGCGGGGGCGGGCGAGGTGCGCCTGATCCCGACCGGCCGGGGAGAGCGCGAGCACCCGGGGCCGGCCCGGTCCGGCGGCGAGTGTGCGCAGCCGGTCCCGGGCGACGTCCAGGTCCCGTGCCGCCGACGCGGGCTCCTCGGCGCCGAGCGAACGGGCCAGCCCGGCGAAGCGTTCACCGATCTCCGCGAGCGTGCGCGCCTGCCCCACGTCGACGACAACGACCGGGACGTGCTCCTCCAGATGCTTGGCGGTCTGCGGGGCGAGCCCGTAGACATGACCGCCGCCGTAGCTGACGGCCACGACGAGGTCCGGCTCGACGCCCAGCAGGGTGTCCACGTCCAGGGCGCTGCCCGCGCCGAGATAGCCCACCTCGGCCAGCGGCAGTGAGCCGGTCTTCGCCGTGTCCGGCACGGCTTGGTCGTCATGATCGGAGCCGAATATCGCGCTCGGGCGTATGCCCTGGTCCCACAGGGTCGCCCCGGCCTGGACGTAGGCGAGCACCCGCGCCGGGCGCCGCTCTGCGGCCGACAACTGTCCACGATCGTCGGAGAACTGCCACACGGTCCGCTCCCTCACGTCACACGCCCCTCGGCACCGGCCGGTTCGCCCCTTTTCCCGGGTCGTACACCAGTACCTGCCCAGCGAACACCCACGGCACCCCCTCCGCGGCCGGTCCGGCGCAAAGGACGCGAGGACGCCCGCGCGTGGCCGGGACCGGCGCCTCGGTACTGTCCCGGCGGTCCACTACAGGTCCGGCTCGGTGCCGCGCCCCAGATGGGTGAGGGGCCCGGGGTCGGGTACCCGGATCTCGCCGAAGCCCAGCCGGTCGTAGAACGCCCTGGCCGGGGTGTTGGCGGTGAGCATGGACAGATGCACCGCCTCGACGCCCTTGCCCCGCAGCGCGGCCAGGAACGTACGCATCAGCACTCTGCCGTACCCCTTCCGCTGCCAGGCGGGCAGCAGATCGATGTGCAAGTGCGCGGGATGGTCGGCGAGTTCGGGGAGGATCATCCGCTCCGGGGTGTGCAGCAGGGCGGCCATCTCCTCGCTGGGGGTGCGCAAGGTGCCGCCCGGTGCCGGGAAGCGGTCCCGGACGAGGGGCAGCCACCGCTTGCGGAACTCCCGCACGAGCCGCGGTGTGTCGGCGGTGCCCAGGATGTATCCGACCGCCCGGCCCGTACCGTCGTCGATCACGAAGGCCAGGTCGGGTTCGAGGTACGCGTACGGGGCGGCGAAGACCGTCGGGACCAGCTCCGGGTCCGGGTACAGATGCCGGGAGTCACCGCCGTTGTCGGCCGTCCGGACGCAGATGTCCGCGAGGGCCGCACGGTCGCCGGGGTGGTAGGCCCGTGAGTGGGCGGGCTTGTTCATCGACTCATCCTGACGAACCTGGGAGCGCTCCCACAAGCCTCGTGCAGAAAATCTTCGAACAGGACCGTGTTCCGTGTCGATCCGGGCGACGGCCGTTCGTATAGAGGGAGGTGGGACACCGGCACGGCGCCGGCGTCGTGTCCGAGGAGGAACATCATGAAGCACTACCTGCTCAGCGTGGTCACACCGGCCGAGGGGGAACCACCCTCCCCCGAGGCGCTGGAAGGGATCATGCGGAACGTGGACGGCTTCCACCAGGAGCTCCGGCAGGCCGGGGCCTGGGTGTTCGCCGGCGGGCTGAGCTCCCCGGCCACAGCCACGGTCGTGCGGGCGACGAACGGTGACACGCTGCTCACCGGCGGCCCGTACATCGAGGGGAAGGAGTATCTCGGCGGGCTGTGCATCATCAAGGTGCCCGATCCGGCTGCCGCCCTCGCGTGGGGCCGCAAGGCCGCGCGGGCGATCACACTGCCCATCGAGGTCCGGCCGTTCGAGGGTGAAGTGGACGGCTGATGCCCGTGCGGGACGACCGGCAGCGTCCGGTCCTCACCTGCTGACGCCACCGTCGAGCACACGGAGAACGCGGCCGAGCGGGACTTCCTCCGGCGTCGTCGCCGGGCGCCGCCGGAGGGCCGAGGGCAGGCTCAGCCGGCGTCCACTCCGAGCCCGGTCAGGAACGCCGCGGCGGCCGGGGTGGGGCGGAAGCGGCTCCAGACCAGCCGCTCGGTGCGTGCGGGCGCGTCACGGACGGACAGCACGTGTACGCCGGTCAGTTCCGCCGCGAAGGCGGAAGGCAGCATGGCGATCCCGAGCCCGCTGCGGACCAGCCGCACGATGAAGTCGGCGCCGCTGACCTCGAACGCCACCTCGCGGGTGAGACCCATCGCCGCGAACGCCTCCTCCGACTGCGCGCGGGCCGCGGTGCCGTCGGGGTAGTCGACGAACATCTCCTTCGCCAGCCGCTCCAGGCCCACTTCCGGCTTCCCCGCCAGGGGGTGGGCGGGGGCGACCACGGCGACCAGTTCGCCGGTGGCGAGTTCGTGATCGCTCACACCCTTGGGCCGGTAGCTCGGCAGCACGCCCAGGAACGCCACGTCGAGCGCGCCGTCCCGTACATCCTGGACCAGGTCCTTGCTCGCCCCGTCCCGAAGGACGATGTGCACCTTCGGATAACGGAGATGGAATGCCCGCAGCGCCGCCGGGACATCGACCGCGGCAATGGTCGGGATGGATCCGACCGCGAGGCGGCCACGGACCTCCCCCGCTGTGGCGGCGACTTCGGCACGGGCCCGCTCCGCCGCGTCGAGCGCCTGCCTGGCCTCCGGCAGGAACGCCTCACCCGCCGCGGTGAGCCGCACCTGACGGCTGGTGCGGTCGAAGAGCCGGGCACCCAGCTCCTTCTCCAGCCGGGCGACCTGATGACTCAACGCGGACTGGACGACGAGACACCGCTGCGCCGCACGTGTGAAGCTGCCCAGTTCGGCCACCGCGACGACGTACCGCATCTGCTGAAGTTCCATCCATCCATCGTGAATCACGATCGATGAAATGAAAAACATGTGTTGGACTCATGAATGATGGATCCCCGAGGCTGAGGGACATGGCTCATTCCACACACGGGACCCGCGACCGGGCCGTCCCCCGCGTTCTCCCCGATCCACCGGTCGCCGGCCGCGGCCTGGTCCTGCTGATGGCCCTCGCCGCCGGTCTCTCGGTCGCCGGGAACTACTTCGCGCAGCCGCTGCTCGACATCATCGAGCAGAATCTGCACATCGGCGTCACCGCGGCGGGGCTGATCGTGACCGCCGCCCAGGCCGGGTACGCACTGGGCCTGATCCTGCTCGTCCCCCTCGGGGACATCATGGACCGCCGACGGCTCGCCGTCGTCCTGTTCGCGCTCACCGCTCTCTTCCTCCTGCTGACGGCCGCGGCGCCGTCCGGCCCCCTGCTGATCGCAGCGACCCTGCTCACCGCGCTGACCTCCGTCGGGGCCCAGGTCGTGGTGCCGTTCGCGGCGGCCCTCGCGGCGCCTGCCGAACGCGGCAGGACCGTCGGCGTCGTCATGTCCGGTGTCCTGCTCGGCGGGCTGTTCGGACGGCTGGCCTCCGGCGCGCTGTCCGAGCTCGGTGGCTGGCGGACCGTGTACGGGGTGAACGCGCTGCTCGTGGCCGTCATGGCGGTTCTTCTGCACAACCGGCTCCCCCGGCTGCCACGTCCGCACGACGCGGCCCCGATGCCGTACACCGGACTCCTGCGCTCCACGCTGGCCCTGCTGCGACAGGAACCTCTGCTGCGCTGGCGGGCGGCCGTCGGCGCGCTCTTCATGGCCTCGTACAGCGTGCAGCTGACGGCGCTGACGTTTCTGCTGACCCGGCCCCCCTTCCGCTGGAACGCGGCCGCGATCGGACTCTTCGGGCTGGTGGGCGTCATCGGAGTGGTGGGCATGAACTTCGCGGCCCGGTTGAGCGACCGCGGCCGGGTGCAGGCCGTGTCGGGAACGGCGGCCGGCCTCCTCACACTCTCCTGGCTGCCCCTCCTGGCCGGCGAGTCCTCCCTGTGGTGGCTCGCGGCCGGGGTGATCTCACTGAACATCGCCCAGCAGGCAGGGCTCAACAGCGCTCAGAACGTGATCTACGGGCTCCGCCCGGAGGCCCGCAACCGGATCAACTCGGCGTTCATGACGCTCTTCTTCATGGGCGGGGCGACCGGAGCCGCACTCGCCTCGGTGGTCTGGTCGCGTGCGGGCTGGGGCGGCGTCTGCCTCCTGGGTGGCGCGCTGGCCACCGGAAGCCTCGTCCTGTGGGTCCTGGAGCGTGTCCGGATGACCTCCCTCGCACGTCCCGGGACCGGCGCCGTCATTCGTTGACGGTCGTCAGCAGCACCACGGCGTCCTCCAGCGCCAGCAGCCCGTGCCGCTCCTGCGGGATCGGGTGGAGGCCGCCGACGCCGAGCTCCACGTCGCCCGAGCCCGCCGTGAGGCGCACCCTGCCGCGGAGCACCTGGAGGGAGGCCGCGGCGGGAGCGTTGTGCTCGTCCAGGGCGGAGCCCGAGGTGAGGGCGATGACGGTCTGGCGCAGGGGCTCCTCATGCAGCAGGCGGTGGGCGCTGCGGCCGTGCGGGGAGGTGCGGGCCGCGGCCAGATGCTCGTCGGCGAGGGCATTCAGATCGTCCATATGCCCACTGTGCCGCAGCCTTCGCCCCCTCGCGATCGTGCGCGAGGCCCACCGGCGTCGCCGACCGCCGGGGCCCGGGAGGGGTGCCGCAACGGTACGCCGGGACCCGGTGTCCCGGCGACGGCGTCGTCGGTGCCGCCGATCAGCGGGACGCAGGGCCGCAGGGGCCAGGCGGCCACGCACACGCGGCTGTGCCCGTGAGTGCCCGGGTCGGTAGCGGACGGTGCAGGTCCGCGACGCACGGACACTCGTCCTTCGCCCTTGATCCACCTGGCCCCCTGAGCCCGATCGGCCGGACGGCCCGCCCGGGTGACGCGGATGTACCTGTGCGCTCGTCCCGGACGGCGCGCGCGCTCAGCCGTTCGCGGTCCACCGGTATCTGACGTCCGGCTCCTTCTCCTCGTTGCGGCTGCCGTCGTCGAACGCGACCGCGGCGAATCCGTGGCGTTCGTAGAAGGCGCGGGCGCCGGTGTTGCGTTGGAAGACATACAGGGTGAGCTCGTCGCGGGCGGTCTCGCGCACCTTGGCCAGGAGCAGTGAGCCGATGCCCCGCCGCCGTGCGTCGGGCCGCAGATACAGGTGCTCCAGCTCGGCTCCGTCGAGGGAGGCGAATCCCAGTACGTCGCCCGCCCCGGTCTCGGCGATCCACACCGTTGTCCCGGGCAGGACGACATGGGTCATCCAGGCGAGCGTGTCCGCGTCGCTGTGCACCTTCGGCAGGTACGGCATGGCCGCGGCGCGGGAGGCGAGGAAGAGCCCGGTGAGCGGCTCCGCGTCCTCGGCGGCGGCCTCGCGCAACACGACGCGGTCGGCCTGTGCGGACTCGTTCGGTGCCATTTCGTCTCTTCCCGTGCGGCCGGAACCCGCCGCCTGTCGCGGTCGGGGGTGAACTGTTCGTCGTCGGCGACGAACCTATGCCGGGACCCGGCACTGCCTCCACCGAATTGGCGCCGCTCCTGCGGGCCCGTCCGCGTCCACGGCGGGGCAGTCGCGGGCCGGCACGGGCCACCCGCGAAAATGGCGCAGGGGAAGATCGCAACGACCGACCGATACGGAGGAGTGGGCAGATGCCGCACGAACGAGCTGGACAGCCGGCCCGGCCGGAGGACCTCACCGATGTGGCACGGCTGGTGACGGCGTATTACACGCTGCACCCGGATCCGGCCGAACCGGGCCAGCGGGTGGCGTTCGGCACCTCCGGCCATCGCGGCTCGTCCACGGCCACCGCGTTCAACGAGGACCACATCGCCGCCACCAGTCAGGCCATCAGCGAATACCGGGCACGGCAGGGCACGGACGGGCCGCTCTTCCTGGGCGTCGACACCCACGCGCTGTCCGAACCGGCCCGGACCACCGCCATCGAAGTGTTCGCCGCCAACGACGTGACCGTGCTCGTCGACCCGGCCGACGGCTACACCCCTACTCCGGCGGTGTCGCACGCGATCCTCACCCACAACCGGGGCCGGACCGCGCACCTCGCCGACGGTGTGGTGGTCACCCCGTCCCACAATCCGCCGGGCGACGGCGGGTTCAAGTACAACCCGCCGAACGGCGGCCCGGCCGGGTCCGGGGCCACAGGCTGGATCCAGGAGCGGGCCAACGAGATCATCGCGGACGGCATGAAGGACGTGCGCCGGCTGCCCTACGCCCGCGCGCGGGCGGCGTCGACCACCGGGACGTACGACTTCCTCGGCGGCTACGTGGCGGACCTGCCGTCCGTGCTCGACCTGGACGCGATCCGTTCGGCCGGAGTACGGATCGGCGCCGACCCGTTGGGCGGCGCGTCGGTCGCGTACTGGGGCCGCATCGCCGAACAGCACCGCCTCGATCTGACCGTGGTCAATCCGCTGACCGACCCCACCTGGCGGTTCATGACGCTGGACTGGGACGGGAGGATCCGGATGGACTGTTCCTCGCCGTACGCGATGGCCTCGCTGATCGGGCAGCGCGACCGCTATCAGATCGCGACCGGGAACGATGCCGACGCCGACCGGCACGGCATCGTCACCCCCGACGCCGGGCTGATGAACCCGAACCACTACCTCGCCGTCGCCATCGACTACCTGTACGCCCACCGCGAGCGGTGGCCGGCCGCCGCCGGCATCGGCAAGACGCTGGTCTCCTCGGGCATGATCGACCGGGTAGCCGCCGGTCTCGGCCGTGAACTCGTCGAAGTGCCGGTCGGCTTCAAGTGGTTCGTGGACGGACTGCTCGACGGAGCGATCGGGTTCGGCGGCGAGGAGTCGGCCGGAGCCTCGTTCCTGCGGCGTGACGGATCGGTGTGGACGACCGACAAGGACGGCATCATCCTGGCGCTGCTCGCCTCGGAGATCCTCGCGGTGACGGGCAAGTCCCCCTCGGAGCGATACGCCGCGCTCACCGCCCGGTTCGGCGAACCCGCGTACGCCCGGATCGACGCTCCCGCCGACCGCGAGCAGAAGGCGGTTCTCGCCCGGCTCTCCCCCGAGCAGGTCACCGCCGACACTCTGGCCGGCGAACCGGTCACGGCCGTGCTCACCGAGGCGCCCGGCAACGGCGCACCGATCGGCGGCATCAAGGTGACCACCCAGAACGCCTGGTTCGCCGCCCGCCCCTCGGGCACCGAGGACGTCTACAAGATCTACGCCGAGTCGTTCCTGGGCACCGACCATCTCGGCCGGGTGCAGGAGGAGGCCAGGGCGGTGGTCTCCGCGGCCCTGGGCGCCTGAGCGCGTCCGGAGCCGCTTCGGGCGGCTCCGGACGGGGGGTCAGCGCACGATGTCCACGAAGACCGGGTTGGTGCAGGACCAGGTGTGCAGCCACGGATCGCCCCTGCCGGGCTCGTGCGGGAGCAGGCCGTGCGGGTCGACCGCCCCGCCGAGGAACCCCTTTCCGTGCCGCTTGCCGTCGCTGCCGCGCAGCCGCAGGTAGAACGGCTCGTCCGCACGACCGACGGGCAGCCGCAGGATGTACGTGCCGCGGCGCCCCGAGACATCGCTGGTGCGGGCGAGCCGGGTGTCCGGGGCGTGCCAGTCGTCGCGGTCGGCGGCCGGGCCGCGGACGGCACCGCAGATGACGTCGACATGTTCAAGACTCGGCAGCAGCCCGTGCGGATTGCGGCGGGAGGCGGCGGTCACCATGACGGTGAGGGTGAGCCTCTCGCCTCGCCTGGCACGCAGCCGGCCGCCGAGGGTGGCGCTGTTGCCGTGCTCGCCGCGCAACTTGACGTCGATGCCGTCGATGAGATGGCCGTGGTCGGACCCGGACCAGGCCGGCCGCGGTCGCCCAATCGAAGCCGCCGTAGGTGACGTACGCCTCCCGGGGCTAGCCGGGCCAGGAGTCGGCGGACGGTGAATTCGTGTACTCGCCGCGGATGTTGGTGTCCGGGTGCCGACCCGGGATGCCCGGGGCCCATGGCCGTCGTGCGCACGGCCGACGACGGCCCATTGCACCTGGAGACCGACCGTGCTTGAGTGGCAAAGGAAGATATGAATCGAGGTTCAGATCATCGTGGCCTACCGACCCACCGCCCGCACGGAGGCGACGCGGATCGCTCATCGTGAACGGCTGCTGGACGCCGCACGGCAGCTGCTGGCCGAGGGCGGATACGCGGCGGCCAGCATCTCCGCGCTCGCCGACCGGGCCGGCGTCGCCACCGGCAGCGTCTACAACCACTTCGCCTCCAAACAGGAGCTGCTCGCCGCAGTCTTCCGCCATGTCGCGGGGCACGAGCTCAGGGCGGTGCAGGAGGCCGTACGGGCACGGAGCGGGGCCGCCGAGCAGCTGCGCGCCTTGGTCGAGGTCTTCTCGTACCGTGCGCTGCGCGCGCCGCGCACGGCCTGGGCACTGCTGGCCGAACCCGTCGATCCACTCGTCGAGCAGGAGCGCCTGAGCTACCGGCTCGGCTATCACGCCCTCGCGGAATCGGCCGTCGCCGCCGGTGTCGCCTCGGGTGAACTGCCCGCGCAGAACGCACGGCTGTCGGCCGCCGCCGTGATCGGGGCGGTCGGCGAGGCACTGCTCGGCCCCCTGTCGCCGGTCGGTGAGCGGGCCGACCCGGCGCCGTTCGTCGAGGCCATCACCACGCTGTGTCTGAGAGCGGTCGGAGCCGACGTCACCTGATCGCGTGCCGCACACGACCGCCCTGCTCCGCCCACCGCCCGACCGTCGACCCAGGACAGGAACCCGCGATGACCGTCACCACGCACCGGACCGGCCTTCGGCCCGAGTCCCCGGCGCCGCACCCCACCCATCAGGTCACCAACCAGGCACCGCCCCGGACCGGCCTCGACGAGTACGGCACCAATCTGCCGCTCGCACAGGCCGTCCGGACCTTCGGCGCGGCCTGGCACGAGCCGGAGCTCCACGACATCGGCACCCTCGTCGGTTCCGAGCGGTTCCAGATCGATGCGGAGCTCGCCCACACCTCTCCGCCCGTCCTGCGCACCCACGACCGTTACGGCAACCGCGTCGACGAGATCGAATTCCACCCCGCGTACCACGAGATCATCGGCGCGGCAGTGAGCCATGGCACGCACACCGCGGGCTGGGCCGACCCGAAGCCCGGGGCGGCGGTGGCGCGGGCGGCCTCGTTCATGCTGTTCGCCCAGGTCGAACCGGGCCATGGCTGCCCGATGTCCATGTCGCATGCCGTGGTCCCGGTCCTGCAGCGCGACCCGGGTGTCGGGCGGGACTGGCTGCCGGGCCTGCTCAGCCGCTCGTACGACCCGCGGCCGATCGCCCCGGGCAGCAAGTCCGGGCTGACATTCGGCATGGGGATGACCGAGAAGCAGGGCGGCTCCGACGTCCGTGCCAACACCACCCGGGCCGTCCCGCTGGCCTCCGACCCCGAGGGCCGGGCCCATCTGCTGACCGGCCACAAGTGGTTCTTCTCGGCCCCGCAGTCGGACGCCTTCCTGGTCCTGGCCCAGGCCGAGGCCGGGCTCACCTGCTTCCTCGTACCGCGTGTGCTGGCCGACGGCACCCGTAACACCATCCGTGTCCAGCGGCTGAAGAACAAGCTCGGCAACAAGTCGAACGCCTCGTCCGAGGTGGAGTTCGACGGCACATGGGCGGTGCGGATCGGTGAGCCCGGACGCGGCGTTCCCACCATCATCGAGATGGTCAACCACACCCGGCTCGACTGTGTGCTCGGCACCACCGCGGGCATGCGCCAGTCGGTTTCCGAAGCCCTCTGGCACGCGCACCACCGCAGCGCCTTCGGTGCCCGGCTGGTCGACCAGCCGGCCATGACGGCGGTCCTCGCCGATCTGGCGTTGGAGACGGAGGCCGCCACCTGGACCGCCCTGCGCCTAGCCCACGCGTACGAGGCCGACAGCGGTGAGTCCGAGGCGATGTTCCGGCGGCTGGCCACCGCGGTGTCCAAGTACTGGATCTGCAAGCGCGGCCCGCACCACGCCTACGAGGCGTTGGAGTGCCTGGGCGGCAACGGCTACACCGAAGACTGGCCGCTGGCCCGGCGCTATCGCGAGCAGCCGGTGATGGCGGTGTGGGAGGGCTCCGGCAACGTCATCGCCCTCGATGTGCTGCGAGGCATCGTCAGGACCCCGCGGTCGCTGGACGCCTTCTGGGCCGAGCTGGAGATCACGGCCGGCGCCCATGGCGAACTGGACGCGCACATCCGTCGGGTGCGCCGTGACCTGGCCGAGGACCTGGGCGACCCGCTCGCCGCGCAGAGCCGCGCCCGTGCGACGGTCGAGGGCATGGCACTGGCTCTGCAGTCCTCGCTGATGCTGCGTCACGCCCCCACGGCCACGGCCGAGGCGTTCGTCGCCGCCCGGCTCGGCGAGGCGCGTGGCCACCAGTACGGCGTCCTGCCGCGCGGCACCGATGCCGGGGCGATCGTGGAGCGGCACTTCGGCGGGACCCGCTGAGCTTGGCGTTTTACCTCGCCTGTCACCCGACCTGCTGATCTGGGGTCGTTCGCGTGACAGCGGAGGCGGCCGTTCTCCACGCTTTCGAGATGTC
>NZ_JBEYTM010000071.1:0-29517 GCF_040643055.1 Streptomyces sp. NPDC047515 | reverse complement strand
CCCCACCCCCACCGACAACGACTGACCAACCAAGACCGCAAAACGGCCCACAATTCAACCGTTGGAACTGGTCCCGTTTTCAGCCGTTGCCGACATCCTGCGGCCTCGGGGAAGTCCGGTGGGCGGGCGAAGGGCCCCGGTCATGGGGCCGTTGGTCCTTAAAGGCGGTGTGAGTGCCGGATACACCAGAGGAATGCGGCCATGCGTGCGGATAGAATCGCCCGACTGCACGGGGATCCAAGGGGAGGCAGGGACTGATGGTGCAAGCGAAGAAGATAGCTCTCTACGTGATAGTCGTCTTCGTGCTGTACACGATCATCACGTCCCCGGAACGGGCGGCAGATCTTGTCCAGGTAGGGTTCGAGGGCGTTTCGAGTGCCGCGCAGGGCGTCGGCGACTTCATGTCCGAGCTCGTGAAGTAGGAGTTACCCCGTGATCCGCCATCTGGTCCTGTTCAAACTGAACGACGGCGTCGAGCGGGACGACCCGCGGGTCGTCGCCGGGGCGAGGGCCTTCCAGGAGTTGGAGGGGCAGGTCCCCGAGCTGGAGTTCTGGGAGTGCGCCTGGAACATCACCGACCGGCCGATCGCGTACGACTTCGCCATCAACTCCGCGGTCTCCGACGAAGACGCCCTGAAGCGCTACCTGGAGCATCCGGCCCATCAGGCCGCCGCCGGTCAGTGGCGCGAGTTCGCCACCTGGGTGATCGCCGACTATCCGTTCTGATCCGCCCGACCGGCCTGATCCAACCGGTCACCCGAGCCCCTCACCATTGCGGTGAGGGGCTTTTTTTAGTGTTTAAACCAAGTTGACCCCAACACGACGCCATACGGTGCTTGCACACAGTGGACATGTCTTGTGATGCTATGACCGCTTTTGACGGATGAGTTGACCGAAGTTGACCGCAGAGGGGTGGCATCACCGTGCCGGCCAGTACAGCGCCTCAAGTGCCTCCCCAGACCGTCCCGGCCGTCCCGGCCGCCGAGAGCGGGGAGACGCTCCCGGACGAGACCCCCGACGGCACCACCGCGCCCGCCAGCACCAGGGGAGCGGACACCAGGGCGCTTACCCAGGTCCTGTTCGGACAGCTCAAGAACCTGGAGCCGGGAACCTCGGAGCACGGCCGGGTGCGGGCAGCGCTGATCGAGGCGAACCTCCCCCTGGTGCGGTACGCCGCGGCGCGCTTCCGCAGCCGCAACGAGCCGATGGAGGACGTCGTTCAGGTCGGCACGATCGGTCTGATCAACGCCATCGACCGGTTCGACCCGGAACGCGGTGTCCAGTTCCCGACCTTCGCGATGCCCACCGTCGTGGGCGAGATCAAGCGGTACTTCAGGGACAACGTACGGACCGTCCACGTACCGCGTCGGCTGCACGAGCTCTGGGTCCAGGTCACCGGCGCCACCGAGGACCTGACGACCGCTCACGGCCGCTCGCCCACCACCGCGGAGATCGCCGAACGGCTGAAGATCTCCGAGGACGAGGTACTGGCCTGCATCGAGGCCGGCCGCTCCTACCACGCGACCTCGCTGGAGGCGGCTCAGGAGGGCGACGGACTGCCCGGACTGCTGGACCGCCTCGGCTACGAGGACCCGGCCCTCGCCGGGGTCGAGCACCGCGATCTGGTCCGGCATCTGCTCGTACAACTGCCCGAGCGCGAGCAGCGCATTCTGCTGCTGCGCTACTACAGCAACCTGACGCAGTCACAGATCAGTGCGGAACTGGGTGTCTCCCAGATGCATGTGTCAAGGCTGCTGGCCCGTAGCTTCGCCCGGCTTCGATCCGCAAACAGGATCGAGGCCTAACCGGATCGAGTACGGCGCTCGACGTTCGTGCCGAGCGCCCGGAATTGCCGCACACCCCCCTTTAACTGCGCAGACGTCGCAAAGACTTGTCGACATGTCACTACAGCGTGTTGCCGACATGTGACATTCTGCGGGAACCGCGTTTGCCGTGGCCTCGCCTCCGGTATTCAGGTGGAGGCTGCGTTCCTCCGATGGTCGCGGCTCAACGCGACCGTCCGCGACCTCAAGGGGGTGGCATGTCCGTAGAACAGGGCAGCTCGAAGGTGCTCACGCTCACGAAGAGCGCGCCCGCACCCGTTGCGCTCACCAGCTCGCCGGAAGCCATCGACACCCGCACTCTGTCCCGCTCCCTGTTCCTGCGGCTCGCCGCACTGGGACCCGCACCGGGCCCCGACGGAACGGACAGCCCGGAGCGTGCCTACGTACGGGACACGCTCATCGAGCTCAACCTCCCGCTGGTGCGTTACGCCGCGGCGCGGTTCCGCAGCCGCAACGAGCCGATGGAGGACATCGTCCAGGTCGGCACGATCGGCCTGATCAAGGCGATCGACCGGTTCGACTGCGAACGGGGCGTCGAATTCCCCACGTTCGCGATGCCGACGGTCGTCGGGGAGATCAAGCGCTTCTTCCGCGACACCTCGTGGTCGGTGCGTGTTCCGCGCCGCCTCCAGGAGCTGCGGCTCGCGCTGACCAAGACCAGCGACGAGCTCGCCCAGAAGCTCGACCGCTCGCCGACCGTGCCCGAACTGGCCAAGGCGCTCGGTGTCTCCGAGGAGGACGTGGTCGACGGTCTGGCCGTCGGCAACGCGTACACCGCCTCCTCGCTGGACTCTCCCTCGCCCGAGGACGACGGCGGCGAGGGCTCCCTCGCGGACCGGCTGGGGTACGAGGACTCGGCGCTGGAGGGCGTGGAGTACCGCGAATCGCTCAAGCCGCTGCTGGCCAAGCTTCCGCCGCGCGAGCGCCAGATCATCATGCTGCGGTTCTTCGCCAACATGACCCAGTCGCAGATCGGCGAGGAGGTCGGCATCTCGCAGATGCACGTCTCGCGCCTGCTGACCCGTACGCTCGCCCAGCTCAGGGAGGGGCTCATCGCCGACTGACCGCCATGGACCGCCGTACTGCGACGCCGACGCATGGGTTCCGATTTGACGGGTCGTCAGCCACACTGGCGCGATGCGACGTCAGATGCGCGACTCGACCGGCCGCCGGGGCGCCGTGATCGCCGCCTCGGCGGCCGTGCTGTGTCTGGGCGGCGCGCTGGCCGCCTGTGGCGGTACAGCCGACGACGACGGCTATGCGGCGGTCGGCGCGGCGGACGCGGGCCCTCGGAAGGCTCCGACGGGTGCGGTGGCACCATCGGGGAAGGTGACCCTGGTGCCGCTGGACCGGGACGGCACAAGCACCGGGAACGGCGGTGGCGCCGGAGGCCGGGGCGACGGCGGCGGGCCCGCGCCGGGTGCCTCGCCCGGCGGCGGCGGTTCCAGCGGTACGCCCGGCGACGGTTCCAGCGGTACGACCGGCAGCGGCTCCGAAGGCACGACCGGGAGCGACGGCTCAGGACGGACCGGCGGCGGGGGCGGCGGGTCCGCCCGGCCGCCCGGCACTCCTGGCACATCCGGCTCCGGCACGGGCGGTACGGGCAGCGGTGACGGCAGCGGCGGCGCGTCCGGGCCGGGCAGCGGCCCCACGGACCCCGCGACCCCGCCGGCACCCGGCCCCACCGCACCCGCGGGGCCTGCCGTGCTGGTGGTGGGCGCCCCCGAGCGGGCGGCCGCGTCCGAGCGCTGGTGCGAGAAGGTGAGCGTCACGTTCCGCAACACCGGAGGATCACCGGCGGGCGCGGGGACCGTCACCTTCGCCACGCACATCATCGGCGGGCTGGGGATCGACTGGGCGACCGTCGAGTCGTCGGCGCCGCTGCCCGCGCCGATCGACGCGGGAGCGGCCAGGACGAAGACGTACACCGTCTGCGTGGACGCCTGGCGGGTGCCCCTGGGCATGCATGTCGAGACCCGGGACGTCACCGCCGTATTGAAGTGACGGGTGGAAGCGGAACGTAGAGGTGAGGAAGGAGCCGATGCGCCGGGTCAGCCGAGCGCGAGCCAGGCGACCGCCGCGAGGACGACGATCACCGCGACGACGATAACGATCACCCCGGTCCTCGGTCCGGACGAGGCGGCCGGCTGCTGCCGACGCTGCGGCTCGCCCTCGTCGACGAAGGCGCGGAACATCTGGGTGCTGCCGGCCGGGTCGTGGTTGCCCTCGGGGCCCTGCGGGGCATGGGGGTTGTGTGCCATGGGCCAGGACCCTAGCGAACTCGGCGTTGGGGCCCAACCCCCGGGTCGCCGAAGGGTCCGGACCGGAGCCGACGGCCGGCGAAGGAGGGGTGGGCGCCGCACGCCCTCACAGCCGGCGGCCCCCCACCCGTATGGGCCGGCGGCCCCCCACCCGTATGGACGGAAGCCCCGCACCCGTATATACGGAACGGGCGTCACGCGGTCGCGGGGAGCGGGCACCCGGAGGCGACGGACAGGCCGCCCGGCGCACACCTCAAAACGGACACCCGACCGCCCCATCTGTGGCGCGAACCACACCCGTCATAACCCGCACCCCACACGCTGGGCCTTTGACTCGGGCCCTACGCAGCCTTTTGCGTTCCTTTACTTATGCAAGGCCCTTTTCGTTTGCCTGCAGCAACCAACGACTCTATGGTTGCCCTAAGCAACAAGATGAACCGGTGAGATGTCTGGAGGTCCCGTGGCCGCACGGAGTCAGTACGAAGAACTGGCCCGACAGCTCAGCGCCGTCGGGGCCGTCAAGCGGGGTCTCGCCCGCATCCTGCCCGCCGAATGTCCTGCCGGCTCCGCCGCCGTGCTGGCTCTTCTCCATCAGCACGGCGAGATGCGAATCAGCAGACTGGCCGAACTATTGGACGTCGACATGTCGGTGACCAGCCGTCATGTGGCCCATGTGGCGGAACACGGCTGGATCGAACGGTCCTCGGACCCGGCCGACAAGCGGTCCCGCATCCTGCGGCTGACCCCCGCCGGAGGCGACGTGCTCAGTGAGCTGAACCGTCGGACCACCGAAATGTTCGCCCACAACCTCTCCGACTGGTCCGACGACGAGGTCGGACAGCTCAACGCGCTGTTGGCCCGGCTGCGCGACAGCTTCGCCTGTCGCGGCCCCGCAGGGTGCGCCCCCGGAAAGCACAGCGGCGACTGTCGCCCGCGGCACGCCGACAGCGACAACGACTCGCACACCCGTACACCTGTGTAACAGAAGCAAAGACAAGGAACTCAATGGCTACGACCACACCGACCGGTGTGCGGGGCGGCCACGCCAAGCACGGGGGATCAGCCGATTCCTCGTCGGGCGCGCCGATGACACACCGGCAGATCATGGAAGCACTGGCCGGGCTGCTGCTCGGCATGTTTGTCGCGATCCTGTCGTCGACGGTCGTCTCCAACGCTCTGCCGGAAATCATCTCCGACCTCGGCGGCGGCCAGAGCGCCTACACCTGGGTCGTCACGGCCTCGCTGCTGGCGATGACCGCGACGACCCCCCTGTGGGGCAAGCTCTCCGACCTGTTCAGCAAGAAGCTGCTGGTCCAGATAGCCCTCGTCATCTACGTCGCGGGCTCGGTCGTCGCCGGTATGTCGACCAGCAGCGGCATGCTGATCGCCTGCCGTGTCGTCCAGGGCATCGGCGTCGGCGGTCTCTCCGCCCTCTCCCAGATCGTGCTGGCCGCGATGATCGCCCCGCGTGAGCGCGGTCGTTACAGCGGCTACCTCGGCGCGGTCTTCGCCGTAGCCACCGTCGGTGGCCCGCTGCTCGGCGGTGTCATCACGGACACCAGCTGGATGGGCTGGCGCTGGTGCTTCTACGTCGGTGTGCCGTTCGCGGTCATCGCGCTGATCGTGCTCCAGAAGACCCTGAAGCTCCCGGTCGTCAAGCGTGAGGTCAAGGTCGACTGGACCGGCGCGTTCTTCATCAGCGCCGCCGTCTCGCTGCTGCTTCTCTGGGTGACCTTCGCGGGCGACAAGTACGACTGGCTGTCCTGGCAGACCGGCGTGATGCTCGCAGGCTCCCTGATCCTCGCGCTGCTCTTCGTCTTCATCGAGTCCCGGGCCAGCGAGCCGATCATCCCGCTGCGCCTCTTCCGCAACCGCACCATCACGCTCGCCTCGCTGGCCTCGCTGTTCGTCGGTATCGCGATGTTCGCGGGCACCGTCTTCTTCAGCCAGTACTTCCAGCTGGCACGCGGCAAGTCGCCGACGATGTCCGGTGTCATGACGATCCCGATGATCGCGGGTCTGTTCGTCTCCTCGACCGTCTCCGGCCAGATCATCACCAGGACCGGCCGCTGGAAGGCCTGGCTGGTCACCGGTGGCTTCCTGGTCACCGCCGGGCTCGGGCTGCTGGGCACCATCCGGTATGACACGACCTACTGGCACATCGCGGTCTTCATGGCCGTCATGGGCCTCGGCATCGGCATGATGATGCAGAACCTGGTGCTCGCCACGCAGAACCAGGTCGCTCCGTCCGACCTCGGCTCGGCCAGCTCCGTCGTCACCTTCTTCCGCTCCCTCGGTGGTGCGATCGGCGTCTCGGCGCTGGGCGCCGTCATGGCGAACCGCGTCACCCACTACGTCAAGGACGGTCTCGCGGAGCTCGGCCCCAAGGGCCAGGCCATGGGCCACGGTGGCACCGGCGGCGGGGGCATCCCCGACGTGCACGCGCTGCCCGAACCGTTCCGTACGGTCGTGGAGAGTGCCTACGGGCACGGTGTCGGCGATGTCTTCCTGTACGCCGCTCCGGCCGCGCTGATCGCTTTCCTGGTCACGATCTTCATCAAGGAGGTCGCGCTGAAGACGAACGCCGTGAGCGAGGCCCCGGCCACCGCCGAGGAGCCGGTCGAGGCTCCGGCCGCCGCTGTGGCGCACGTCGCCGAGGGAACGGCCGGGGGCACCGCGGTCGCGACCCTTCAGGCCCCGGTCGCCACCCTGCAGGGCACGGCCGTGCACGGTGTGGTGCGGGGCGCCGAGGGCACACCCGTCGCCCGCGCCGCCGTCACGCTGATCTCGCTGGCCGGCCGGCAGCTGGGGCGCTCCGTCGCCCAGGCCGACGGCAGCTACGACCTGGACGCGCCGGGCTCCGGCAGCTACGTCCTGATCGCGTCCGCCGACGGCTTCCAGCCGCAGGCGTCCACGGTGGTCGTCGGTGACGAGCCGCTCGCGTACGACATCCTGCTCTCCGGTACGAGCGGCCTGGCCGGGACCGTGCGCGCCGCCGAGACCGCTGCCCCGGTCGAGGGCGCCATGGTCATCGTGACCGATGTGCGCGGCGATGTGCTGGCCACCGGCAAGTCCGGTGAGGCGGGCGAGTTCACCTTCGGTGAGCTGGTCCCCGGTTCGGTGACCGTCGCGGTGAACGCCGCCGGGTACCGTCCACTGGCGCTGCCGGTCGAGATCGGCGGCCAGGGCGTCACCCGGATCGAGGCCGCACTGCAGTCCGGTGCGCTGGTCCAGGGTGTCGTACGGGCCGGAGCCGGCCGTCGGCCGCTGCCGGACGCCCGGGTCACGCTGGTCGACGCGGCGGGCAATGTGGTCGCCACCTCGACGACCGGGGAGGACGGGGCGTACGCCTTCGCCGACCTGGGCGCGGGCGAGTACTCGGTCATCGCGACCGGCTACCCGCCGGTGGCCGGCGCGCTGACCGTGGCCGGTCGCGGGGTCGACGGCCACGACATCGAGCTCGCCCACCCCGGCGAGTAACGACCTCGACCGAGGTCGTGATCACAGACCCCTGGCGGGTCGGCGTTCCGAGCGGAGACGCTGTACCGGCCGGTGGAAATGGGCCCCGGTGGCGGGGACGGCAGGCAGGGGACGGCCTGCCGTCCCCGCCCCGGGGCCCGACTCATTGAGTCATTGAGCAAGGAGAGAAAACGGGATGGGACTTCGCGCACAGGTACGGACGCGGGACGGCTGGGCGGTTCAGCACGCGGTCGTGACGGTCACCGACATGACCGGCACACAGGTGCTGCGGGCCACCGCCGACGAGGACGGGGCAGTGCGGACCGACACTCCCCTGCAGGCCGGCGCGTACACGGTGATCGTCACGGCGGTCGGGTACGCCCCCGCCGCCTCCACCGCCCTCGTCACGGCGAGTGGGCGGGTCGAGGCCGGCACGGTGGTGCTGGCCCGCCAGGGCGGTGTGGAGCTGCCGCCGCCGGGCGCCTGGTCGCTGGACCCGGCGCACTCCTCGGTGGCCGCGGTCGCGCAGCACCTGGGGATCTCCAGCGTGCACGGCCGGTTCACCGAGTTCAGCGGCCGGATCGAGATCGCCGAGGACGCCGAGCGGTCCAGGGTCGACGCGGTCATCAACGCGGCCAGCATCGAAACCGGCAACGGCATGCGCGACAAGCACCTGCGCTCGCTGGACTTCCTGGACACCGACCGGTTCCCGGAGATCACATACCGCTCCAACGCGCTGACCCCGGCGGGCCCGGACCGCTGGCTGGTCCACGGCGACCTGACGATGCGCGGTGTCGTGCGCCCGGTCGACCTGGACCTGAGCTACCTCGGGACGGGCCCGGACCCGTGGGGCGGGGTGCGTGCGGCGTTCAACGCCACGGCGGAGCTGCGCCGCGAGGACTTCGCCATGAACTACAACCAGGTGGTGCAGGCCGGCATCTCGGCGATCGGTACGACGCTGCGGGTGGAGCTCGACATCCAGGCCGTGCAGGGTGAGTCCCTGCCGTCGTAGTCTGCGGACATGGCACCGAACATCGCGACGAACACCGCTGTGGAACTCGACGAGTTGCTGGCCTTCGTACGGCCCAGGCACCGGGCGATCCTGCTGACCACCCGGTCCGACGGCCGCCCCCAGGGCTCCCCGCTGACCTGTGGTGTCGACGACTCCGGCCGGATCGTCGTCTCGACCTACCCCGAACGGGCCAAGGCCCGCAACGCGAAACGGGACGCGCGGGTCAGCGTGATCGTCCTGTCGGACGAGTGGAACGGGCCGTGGGTGCAGATCGACGGTGCGGCCGAGGTGATCGACACACCGGATTCGGTCGAGCCGCTCGTCGAGTACTTCCGGAACATCTCCGGGGAGCACCCGGACTGGGACGAGTACCGGGCGGCGATGGTGAAGCAGGGGAAGTCGATCATCCGGATCACTCCGGAGCGGTGGGGTCCGATCGCCACCGGCGGCTTCCCCGCCCACCTGGCGTCCGGCGGCTGACGGCTGTTTCCGGACGACTTCCCCCGTGCCCTCCCTGACACATCGGCGGGTTCCGGCGCCGGGCCCGCTCGCGCGGGGCCGGCTGCTGGCCGCGCCGACGGTGGACGCCGCCGTCGTCCGCGAACTGGAGCGGATCACCGGCCGCCCCGTACACCGGGGTTCTTCCGACACGACGCCGCGCGAGCCCTTCGTCTATGTCGGCGCCACGCTGCCCGACGCACTGCGGAGCGCGTCGCTGCTGTGGTTCCACAGCGTGAACGCCGGTACGGACGCCCTGCCGGCCGCCGGACCGTGGCCTTCCGGCGCCCTGCTCACCCGGACGGTGGGCCGCATGGGCGAACGCATCGCGCAGTACGTGCTGGCCTGGGTGCTCGCCGACTGCCAGTCCGTCCCCGAGTTCGCCGCCCAGCACGCACGGGCCGAGTGGCGCCGCATCCCTTCCGAACCTGCGGCCGGCCGGACGGCCCTGATCTACGGCACCGGCCGCATCGGCTCGGCCGTCGCCGCTCTGCTGCGGGGATGCGGCATCCGGACCGTGGGCGTGGCACGTGGGGCGCGCACGGCAGCGGCGGGCTTCGGCCGGGTCGTCGGGGCCGACGAGGACGCGGGGCCGCTCGCCTCCGCGCGGTGGGTGGTCTCCACGCTGCCGCTGACCACCGCGACGGACGGCTTCTTCGGCCCGGACCGGTTCGCGGGCATGGGCGGCGCCACATTCATCAATGTCGGCCGGGGCAGGACGGTGGACATGCGGGCACTGGAGACCGCGCTGCGCTCCGGTGCGGTGGGGCGCGCGGTGCTCGACGTACTGCCCGAGGAGCCCGCCGCGCCGGACGACCCCTGCTGGCGGCTGCCCCGCACGGTGATCACCCCGCACTCCGCGGGCATCACGGCGGACGAGGACATCGTCACGGACTTCGCGGCGTGCTGGGACGCGGTGGCGCAGGGGCGGGTCCCGGACACGGCGGTGGAGGTGGGGCGCGGGTACTGAGGGACGAGTGAGGTCTCAGCGGTCCCGCATCGTCTCGATGCCCGCGATCAGCAGGTCCAGGGCGAAGGTGAAGTCCCGCTCGCGCATCTCCTCGACCGTGTCGCCGCCGCGGGCGTCCATCAGGTCCTGCGAGGCCTCCACGATCCGGCTGAGCTGCGGCTGGCTCCGGATGGCGCCCAGCGCCTGCCGGAAGAACTCGTCCTGACTGATCCCCGACTCGACACTGCGCTGCACGAAGTGGCCCTCGATGGTGCCGAATCCGTACACGAACTGGAAGACCGCGGAGAGCGCCCCCGTCTGCTGGTGCAGCGGCAGACCCGTCGCCCGGATCACGTCCTGGATGGCGTACGAGAACAGCATCGAGTGCGGGCCCATGTTGAGGAAGTGTCCGGCGAGCGGGGAGACCCAGACGTGCCGGATCAGCAGGTGCCGGTAGGCGGTCGCCAGTTCGCGCAGCCGGTCGTGCCAGTGCGCGTCCTCCCGAGGGGGCGCGATCTCGCTGTAGACCGAGTCGAGGGCCAGCTCCAGCAGATCGTCCTTGGTGTCCACGTACCAGTAGAGGGACATCGCGGTGACGTCCAGCTCGGCGGCGAGTCGGCGCATGGAGAACTTGGCGAGGCCCTCGGCGTCCAGCAGCCGGACCGACGCCGCGGTGATCTTCTCCCGGTCCAGACCGGTCGGCTGGTCCGATTTGCGGGCGCGCGACGGTGCCCGCTGATCCAGCCACACACTGGTCCTGGCAGGGTTCTTCACACGATCGGCCGCGGACACCATGGCACTCTCCTCGTCTTGCCGGAGGGACGGATCGGACGCGTACGTGTGCGCATGAAGCGAATTCATACGGTCCGATACGCCCCTCCTCGATGCTATGCCGCGGCCTCGCCCCCGGCCGAGGCCGCCCGCGCGGATTCTGCCCGCTCGGCACGGCGCAGAAGCACCGCGGCCAGCAGGCCTCCGGCCAGCACCGCCACCGACCCGACGAGTTGGCTGGTCTCCAGTCCCGAGGCGAAGGCGTCCGTGATCCGTACCCGCTCGCCGGCATCGGTGGCCGAGGCCAGCGCGGCGGGCAGCGAGGCCGCCCCGACGGCCGCCGGCACGAGCGCCGCGAACCGGGAATTGAGCACCGCGCCGAGCACGGCGACCCCGAGCCCGTTGCCGAATTCGGCGAGCGTGCCGTTGACCCCGGCGCCCACGCCCGCCTTCTCCGGCGGAATGGCACTCATGATCGCGTTGGCCATGGCGGGCATGGCGAGCGCGATGCCCGCGCCCATCACGACCAGCCCGAGCAGCATGCCGCCGTAGCCGTTGCCGCCGAGCAGCGCGATCGCGGCGAGACCGGCGGCCAGCAGGCTCATCCCGGCCGCGATGGTGACCGGCGTACCCAGCTTGGGCACCAGCCTGGCGCCCAGCCCGGTGAGGTTCAGGGCGACGACGCTCAGCGCCAGTGGGGCCGTACGCAGACCGGCCTCCAACGGTCCGTAGCCGAGGACGAACTGCAACTGCTGGGTGAGCAGGAACAGCGAGCCGCCCATCCCGAAGGCGACCAGGATCGCGCCCGCGACCGCACCGACGAACTTCTGGTTCCGGAAGAAGTGCATGTCCAGCATCGGGTTCGGGATGTGCAGCTCCCACAGCACGAACCCGGCGAGGACCGCGACCCCGGTGAAGCCGGTCAGCAGCACCTGGCCCGACGTCCAGCCGTGCTCCGGGCCGGAGATGATCGCGTACACAACGGATGCCATACCGATGGTGGAGAGCAGCGCGCCGAACAGGTCGGGGCGGTCGCCACTGGGGTTCTTGGACTCCGGGACGAGCCGCACGACGGCGGCCAGACCGATGACCGCGACGGGAATGTTGATCAGGAAGATCGCGCCCCACCAGAAGTGGTCGAGCATCACTCCGCCGATCAGCGGTCCGACGGCGAAGCCGAGCGAGCTGACGGTCGACCAGATGCCGATCGCCTTGACCCGCTCCGTGTCGTCGAAGATCTGCACGACGACGGCCAGGGTCGTCGTCATCAGCAGCGCACCGCCGATGCCCATGCCCGCACGGGCGGCGATCAGCTGCGTGGAGGACTGGGCCAGTCCGGCCACCAGCGAGCCGATGCCGAACAGGGCGAGCCCCGCGACGAGCATCTTCTTGCGGCCGTAGCGGTCGGCGGAACTGCCTGCCGTGAGCAGCAGACCCGACTGGACCAGCGAATAGGCGTTGATCATCCACTGCACATCGGCGGTGGAGGCGTTCAGCTCCTTGGTGAGGGAGGGGATCGCGACGTTGAGCACGGTGTTGTCGAGCAGCACGGTGAGCTGGGCGAGGCAGATCACCCCGAGGATCAGCCAGCGCTGCGGGTGGCTCGGCGGCGAGAGGTGATTCTGCTCGGCGGCTATCGCCGTCATGCGGACTCCTGATGCCTTATACGGTGTACGAGTACGAGACGTACACCGTATAGCCGCCCTTGTACGGTGTACAGCTCATTTCCGCGCGATACCGTGCTCGCCGCTGATCCGACAAGGACTGGAGTGGTATGTCACTGCGTCGTCGTACGGTGGAAGTACTCATCACAGCGGGCCTGTTGGGGACCGCCCTCGCGCCTCCCACGTCAGCCGCCGGGCAGGAGCACACGGTGCCGCTGCGCGTGGCCACGTACAACATCCATGCGGGCGCCGGCATGGACAATGTCTTCGACCTCGACCGGCAGACCGCCGAACTGCGTTCGCTGGACGCCGATGTGATCGGGCTGCAGGAGGTCGACGCCCATTGGGGCACGCGCAGCGAGTGGCGCGATCTGGCGGGAGAGCTGGCCGAGCGGCTGCACATGCGGGTCTCGTTCGCCCCGATCTACAGCCTCGATCCGGTGACCCCCGGTGCGCCCCGGCGCGAGTTCGGGGTCGCGGTGCTGTCCAGGTACCGGATCGTGAGCGCCGAGAACCATGAGATCACCCGGCTCTCCACCCAGGACCCGAACCCTGTACCGACCCCGGCGCCCGGCTTCGGCGAGGTGGTCCTGCGGGTGCAGGGGCTGCCCGTCCATGTGTATGTGACGCACCTCGACTACCGCGGCGACCCGTCCGTACGGACCACACAGGTCGCCGACACCCGCCGGATCATGGCCGAGGACAAAGCCCCCGGCCGGCAGCGGGTGCGGCAGATCCTGCTCGGTGACTTCAACGCGGCGCCGACCGCACCCGAACTCGCCCCGCTGTGGCGGGAGCTGACAGACGTCGAGCCCGGCGGGCCGACGTACCCGGCGCAGGATCCGGTGCAGCGGATCGACTACGTGGCGGTGTCGAAGGATTCCGTGCGGGTGCGCGACGCGGCGGTGGCCGAGACACTCGCCTCGGACCACCGCCCGGTCGTCGCGGATCTGCTGCTGCGGCGCTGAACCCTATGCGCCGCTCTTCGGCCGGGTCAGGTCGTAGAAGGTGGCGCTGCCGACCGTGACCTCCTTGAAGTTCTCCTCCACCCAGGAGGAGATCTGGGACGAGGTGCCGCTGTTGCCGCCGCCTCCGCCCGTTCCGCCCGTTCCGCCCGCGACGAAGTAGTGGATCCTGCCGTCCTCGACGTACTTCTTGAACTGGGAGAGCGTCGGGGACGGGTCACTGCCGTTGAAACCGCCGATCGCCATCACCGGGTAACCGGTGGCGAGTTGGTAGCTCGCCGCGTTCTGTGAGCCGATGGCGGCGGCGACCCAGGTGTAGTCGCCGGCGTTCTTCTCCAGCAGCTTCTCGGCCGCGGTGCTGACGGACGAGCCGTTGAGCAGACCGCCCATGCCGCCGCCTCCTGGAGTGCCGCCTTCACCCATGCCGTCGGGTGCGGTGCCCGGCGCGGCCCCCGGTTGCTGACCGTTCCCCTGGATGCCGCCCTGGCCCGGCCGGCCCGGGGAACGGCCGCCCTGACCACCGGTCGGGGGCTGCCCCATGGGGCCGCCCTGCTGACGGGCCATACCGGGAGGCCGCATTCCGCCGCCCATGCCACCGGGGCCGCCCCGGCCGCCGCCTCCGGGGCCGCCCATCGAACTGGCTCCGGACGGACCGGCCGTGACGATCGAGCCCTGATGCCCGGTGTTCAGCGTGGAGAGGGTGTACGCCGTCGGCCCCGCCAGCAACGCGACAAGGCTCACCCCGACCGCCACGAGCGCCGGTCGGCGCCCGAGACGCGTGGCGAACAGCAGGCCCACCGCCCCCACCGCACCGGCGATGAGGACGGCCCAGCGCAGCCACGGCAGGTAATCCGGCGTCCGCCCCAGCAGGACGTACGACCAGAGCGCGGTCACCACGACCGTGACGCCGAGCGCCCCGCGCGCCCACCACCTGGACCGTTCCTCCCACAGGACCGTGGTGCCCATGCCGACGAGCGCCGCGAGGTACGGCGCCAGCGCCACCGTGTAGTACTGGTGGAAGATGCCGGCCATGAAGCTGAAGACGAGCGCCGTCATCAGCAGCGAGGCGCCCCAGGCGAGGAACGCCGCACGGGCGGTGTCGCTGTGCTTCGCCCGCCAGGTCAGCCAGACCCCCGCGACGAGCAGGATCAGCGCGGCGGGCAGCAGCCAGGAGATCTGGCCGCCGATCTCGGAGTTGACCATCCGGCCGATGCCGGTCTCCCCCCACTGACCGCCTGCCCCGCCGCCGCCTCCCCCGACGCTGCCTGTCTCGTCGCCGTTGATCCGGCCGAGGCCGTTGTAGCCGAAGGTCAGCTCCAGGAAGGAGTTGTGCTGCGAGCCGCCGATGTACGGACGCGACGACGCCGGCCGGAGTTCGACGATCGCCACCCACCAGCCGCCCGCGACGACCATCGCCAGTGCCGAGAGCCCGAGTTGGCCGAGCCTTCGGCGTACGGGGACCGGTGCGAACACCGCGTACAGCACGGCCAGTGGCGGCAGGATCAGGAACGCCTGCAGGGTCTTCGAGAGGAACGCGAAACCGACCGCGCCACCCGCCCACACCAGCCACCTGGTGCGGCCGTTCTCCATCGCGCGCAGCACGCAGTAGACGGTGACCGTCATCAGGAGCGCCAGCAGCGCGTCCGGGTTGTTGAAACGGAACATCAGCGCGGCGACGGGCGTGAGGGCGAACACCACCATCGCGATCAGCCCGGCGGCGGCGCTGAAGCGGCGGCGTACGGCCGCGTACAACACCCCGGCCGTGGCCACCCCCATCAGCACCTGCGGGGCCAGGATCGCCCAGGAACCGAGGCCGAAGACGCGCACCGAGAGAGCCATCGGCCAGAGCGCGGCCGGGGGCTTGTCGACCGTGATCGCGTTCGCGGCGTCCAACGAGCCGAAGAAGAAGGCCTTCCAGCTCCGGCTGCCCGCCTGGACGGCCGCGGAGTAGAAGGAGTTGGCGTACCCGGAGGCGCTGAGGTTCCACAGGTAGGCGAGCGCGATGACCAGCAGCGTCGCCAGGAAGGCGGGCCGCACCCAGCGCGGGTCCTCGGGTCTGCCCCGCCACACACGGTGCGCCAGGGGCCTGTTCGGGCGGGCGTGGCCGGCGGCCGGTGCCGCGGGCGGGAGCGTCGGGGCCTGGGGCGGGGCCGGAAGGTGGTCGGGACGCAGCGTGGTCATCGGGCGTTCCCCCGTTCGTGGTGGGTGTCGTCGGCGTGCCCTGCAGGTCCCACGGAGGCTCCGGGGGCTACGGAGACTCCGGGGGCCGCAGCGGCCGCTGGGCTTGCGGCGCGCTCCGGGAAGACCCAGGCGCGGAAGAGCAGGAACCGCAGCACCGTCGCCGCGAGGTTCGCCGCGATCAGTACGGCGAGTTCCGTGCCGTGCGACGGCGATCCGGACGCCGCTCCCAGCGCGGCCAGCGAGCCGCTGGTCAGGGCCAGACCGATGGCGAAGACGACCAGGCCCTGCGCCTGGTGGCGGACGGCTCCGCCCCGGCCGCGTACGCCGAAGGTGAGCCTCCGGTTGGCCGCCGTATTGGCGACGGCCGACACCAGCAGCGCGCCGCCGTTGGCGAGCTGCGGGCCGGCGCCCAGCCGGAAGAGCGAGTACAGGACGAGATAGAAGAGCGTGGAGAGCGCGCCGACGACACAGAACCCGACCAGCTGCCGGGCCAGTCCGCCCGGCACCCCGCTCAGCGCCCGGTCGCGCGGATCGTCCCCGAAGGGCCTCGCCAGCCGGTCCAGCGGCAGCGCGCCGACCGCCAGCGCCCGTCCCACCCGCCACACGCCTTTCAGGTCCTCCGTCGCCGTCCGCACGATGTGGACGGTGGAGTCGGGATCGTCGACCCAGTCGACCGGCACCTCGTGGATGCGCAGCCCGGCCCGCTCGGCGAGCACCAGCATCTCGGTGTCGAAGAACCACCCCGGGTCCTCCACCATCGGCAGCAGCCGCTGCGCGACGTCCCGCCGGATGGCCTTGAACCCGCACTGCGCGTCGCTGAACCGGGCGGCCAGCGAGGAGCGGAGGACGAGGTTGTAGGCCCGCGAGATGAACTCCCGCTTCGATCCGCGCACCACGCGCGAGCTACGGGCCAGCCGCGAGCCGATCGCCAGATCGGAGTGGCCCGAGATCAGCGGTGCGACCAGCGGCAGCAGCGCGTTCAGGTCGGTGGAGAGATCGACGTCCATGTACGCCAGGACCGGGGCGTCCGAGTGCGACCAGACCGTGCGCAGCGCCCGTCCCCGGCCCTTCTCCTCCAGCCGGTACGACCGCACCCGGGGCAGCGCCGCCGCGAGCCCGGCCGCCACCTGCGGCGTACGGTCGGTGCTCGCGTTGTCCGCGACGGTGATCCGGAAGGCGTACGGGAAGGTGCGCGCCAGATGGTCGTGCAGGCGCAGCACACACGGTTCGAGGTCCTTCTCCTCGTTGTAGACGGGTACCACCACATCGAGTACGGGGTCACCCGCCGCATCGACCGCTCCGGCCAGGAGGTGGTCCCGGGCCGGCAGGGCGCTCCAGGGAGTGTCGGTTCGCATGCCGTCGACATTCGTCAACTCCGCTGTCACACCGGTGTGCTGAGCCTGTCCCCCCGCTGTGAGTGCGGCGCGGCCGGGGACCCGGCTTCCGGCTCCGCGGGCAGATGGACCGCGAACACCGTGTGCCCCGGGACCGAGGACACCTCCACCCGGCCGCTGTGCGCGGTGACGACGGCCTGCACGATGGCGAGCCCGAGCCCGGTGGAGCCCGCGTGGCGGGAGCGCGAGGCGTCGCCTCGCGCGAACCGTTCGAAGACGTGCGGCAGCAGCTGGGGCGGAATGCCGGGCCCGTCGTCCTGGACCTCCAGCGTCACCGGGGACCGGCCGGCCGCGGCACGCACCCGTACGGTGACGGTCGTGCCGGGCGGGGTGTGGGTACGGGCGTTCGCCAGCAGATTGACCAGCACCTGATGGAGCCGGGTCGGATCGCCGTGCACGGTCACCGGCTCGTCCGGCAGGTCGAGGCGCCAGTGGTGACCCCGCTGCCCGGCGGCACGGGCATCGCTCACCGCGTCGATGACGACGGGGGAGAGGTCGGTGCTCTCGCGGCTGAGCGGGCGCCCTGCGTCCAGGCGGGCGAGCAGCAGCAGATCCTCCACCATGCCCGTCATCCGCTCCGCCTCGGACTCGATCCGCCCCAGGGCGTGCCGGGTGTCGGGGCCGGTCTCCTCATGGCCGCGCCGGGTCAGTTCGGCGTATCCCCGGATCGAGGCCAGCGGGGTGCGCAGCTCGTGACTGGCGTCCGCGACGAACTGACGTACCCGCGTCTCGCTCTCCTGCCGCGCCTCCAGCGCCGAACCGACGTGGCCCAGCATCCGGTTGAGCGCCGCGCCCACCTGGCCGACCTCCGTCCGGGGGTCGGCCTCGGCCTCCGGGACCCGTTCCAGGGGCGCCACCTCGCCGCTGTGCAGGGGGAGTTCGGAGACCCGGGTCGCGGTCGCGGCGATCCTGCGCAGTGGACGCAGCGCGACACCGACCATGGCGACGCCCGCGATTGCGGCCGCGATCAGACCGGCGCCGGTGACACAGACCTCGACGAGGATCAGCGTGGTGAGGGCGGAGCGCACCTCGGCGGCGGGGATGCCGACGAGGATCGTCGTCCCGTGCGGACCCGCGACGGCCTGGACCCGGTTGGAGCCGAGACCGGGCAGATCGATGCTCCGCGCCCCGTCCCCGGCAGGGATGTCCGCCGCCTCCAGGGCGCGCTGCTGGGCCCCGGTCATCGGCTGCCCGCTGTCCTCGGCCCCCGGCTCCGGCGTGGTGGAGCTCTCCGCGACCACCCGCGACTCGGTGACCGTACCGTCCGCCACGACGGCCCCGAAGGCTCCGACCGGCAGTCCGCGCGCATCGACGAAGGCCAGCGGGTCGTCGCTCTTCGGCGCGCCGCCCGGCATCGGTCCCGCTCCGCCACCGGGCGGCTTTCCGGCCCGCATGGCGACGGCGTCCAGCTGGTCGTCGAGCTTGCCGTACATGTAGCTGCGGTAGGCGATGGTGGTGACCGAACCGATGACCGCGGCCACCACGGCGATCAGCGTCACCGCCGAGACGACGAGCCGGGTCCGCAGCGTCCACGGCCCCCGCCGCCGGCCCACGCGCCCACGCACGGGGCCGCGCACCGGGCCGTGCGCCGGGCCACTCACCGGGCTACTCACCGGGCTACTCACCGGGCTACTCACCGGGCTTGATGAGATATCCCGCCCCTCGCCGGGTGTGGATCATCGACGACCGTCCCGCGTCGATCTTCTTGCGCAGGTACGAGATGTACAGCTCGACGACGTTCGCCTGCCCGCCGAAGTCGTAGTTCCACACCCGGTCGAGGATCTGTGCCTTGCTCAGCACCCGCCGCGGATTGCGCATCAGGAAGCGCAGCAGCTCGAACTCGGTCGCGGTGAGGTGAATGGACGTCCCGCCCCGGCTCACCTCGTGGCTGTCCTCGTCGAGGACCAGATCGCCGACGACGAGCGTCGACTCGCTGCGCACGGCCGCCGTGCCGGAGCGCCGGATCAGACCGCGCAGCCGCGCCACGACCTCCTCCAGGCTGAACGGCTTGGTGACGTAGTCGTCGCCGCCCGCGGTGAGCCCGGCGATCCGGTCCTCCACCGCGTCGCGCGCGGTCAGGAAGAGCACCGGGACCTCGGACAGCTCCCGCCGCAGTCTGCCGAGCACGGCGAACCCGTCCGTGTCGGGCAGCATCACGTCGAGGATCACCACATCGGGCCGGAAATCCCGCGCCATCCGGACGGCACCGGCACCGTCCCCGGCGCTGCGCACCTCCCAGCCCTCGTAGCGCAGGGCCATGGAGAGCAGCTCGGCGAGCGGGGCCTCGTCGTCCACCACCAGCACGCGGACGGGACTGCGGTCCGCCCTCAGCAGTTCGGTACGCCCCAGGGGCGAGGTCGTCGTCATGCCTCAACCCTGTGAGGCGCCTCTGAGAGGGTCCTTTTCCGTTTCTGTGAATTCCCTGAGAAAAGCGGCCGGCCGGCGAGCGGCGCTTCGCGACCGCCCCTTGGCAAGCAGCCTGTCGCAAACAGCCCTTCACGGGCGCCCGTTCACGAGCGCCCCTTCATGAGTGGTCAGTCCACGGCGAACAACGCGCTCGCGTTCCCGTGACAGACCGCGCGCAGCCAGTCGTCCCCCAGCTCCAGCCGGTCCAGCGCGTGCAGTTGGTGCGCGTACGGATACGGGATGTTCGGGAAGTCCGTCCCCAGCAGGATCCGGTCCCCGAGCGCGGCGAGCCGTCCCCGCTCGGCCACCGGGAACGGGGCGTGGCCCTCCGTGAAGTCCGTGAACGCCATCGTCGTGTCGAGCCGCACCTCCCGGTACGTCTCCGCCAGCGCCAGGAACTCCGCGTACTCCGGCATCCCCATGTGCGCCACGACCAGTCTCAGCCGCGGATGCCGCGCGAGCAGTCGGCCGATGGGTTCGGGCCCCGTGTGCTTGCCGGGCGCGGGCCCGGAGCCGCAGTGCGTCACCACCGGGATCCCGGCCTCCGCCAGCAGCCCCCACACCGGGTCCAGCAGCGGGTCGTTGGGGTCGTACGCGCCGACCTGCAGGTGCGACTTGAAGACCCGTGCCCCGGCCTCCACGGCCTCGCGCACATACCGCTCCACGCCGTCCTCGGGGAAGAAGGTCGCAGTGTGCAGACAGTCCGGCACCCGGCGTGCGAAGTCGGCCGCCCAGCCGTTCAGCCAGGCCGCCATCCCGGCCTTGTGCGGATAGAGCATCGAGGTGAACCGGAGCACGCCGAACGACCGCAGCAGCGCGAGGCGTTCGTCCTCGTCGTGCCGGTACTCGATCGGCCATTCCATCCCGGTCAGCGGCCCGGCGGAGTCGAAGTACGCCCAGACCTTGCGCAGCACCCGCTCCGGCATGAAGTGCGTATGGACGTCGATGATGCCGGGCAGCCCCAGCCGTTCCCGGAACCGCGCGACGTCGTCGGTGTCACCACTCACTTCGCACCCCTTTCACCGTCCGCCCCCGACGATCTCAGAACAGCCCGCCCTGCACTCCACCGCCCCCGATGTCGGCCACCGGCACATCCACCCCGGCCCCCGGATCGGCGCCCGCCAGCTCCCACCCGGTCATCAGCCGGGTGTCCAGCACCACGGCCCCGTGCGTCACCGTCTCCAGGTGCAGATCGGGCCCGGCCGCCGCCACCAGCCGTCCCCCGACCACGCCGCCGTCCACCAACTCGGTGACCGCCCACGCCACCTCGACCGCGCCGTCCAGCCCGAAGACCCCGGTGTGATCGACCGCTTCGAACGGCAACCGCTCCAGCGACTCCGGCCACCCCGCCCCCTCCAGCGCCACGGCCCGCCCGTAGAGCTCCGTCACCTCGGCACGCCGCTCCGCCGCCCCCGGCAGCACCGCGCGCACGGCGCGCTTCCGGGCGTAGGGAATCCGGTCCGGCACCCCGAGCGCCGACCGCAGCAGCTCCTCGGTCCGCCGCGCCGCCATCAACGGCCCCCGCCCCAGCCAGCTGAACACCACGGCCCCCTGCTCCCGCAGCCGCGCCGCCTCCCGCTCCTCCGCGGTGATCCCGACCTTCACCATCCCCGGCCCGAACCAGGCGAGATACACGCGGTACGTCCGGGGGTCGTCCACGATCGTGTCGGCGGCCACCGAGTGCGCCCGGTCCAGCCGCGCACACTCCGGGCACCGGGCCCCGGTGCTCCGCCCCGACACCACGGCCCCCACCGGACACACATTCCCGCGCGCCCCGACACAGCCCCGCCGCCCCGCGGCCCGGAACCCGAGCTCCGTCCCATAGGCCGGCGCGCTCACCCGTACGGCCCCGCCCCGCCGCCACCCCAGCACGGGCAGCCCCCGCGCGTCCGGCCACCGAAGCCCGGTGCACTGCCAGCCCATGCGTGAACTCCCGGATTCCGATGCGGTCGGAGCAATGCCAAGAGGCCCCCAGGATTTCTCCTGGGGGCCTCTTGCCTGCTGTGCACTCGGCAGGATTCGAACCTGCAACCTTCTGATCCGTAGTCAGATGCTCTATCCGTTAAGCTACGAGTGCTTGTGCGTTCCGGGCTTTTCTGCCTGGTCGGCGTTGCGGGAACAACATTACATGACCTGCGCCGTAGTGCGAAATCCTTTAGCCACACCACCTCTGACCTGCGAAAACGACGTGTCTGACGCCATCGCGGGCGGCGGCCGGACCGAGCGCCCGAACGGGCCGCGCACCACCCCGGGGTCGTATCCGGACCGACCGGGTCCGGATACGACCGAAGCCCCGTGCCGGTGGCACGGGGCTTCGGTGGGAAAGCGGAGGCGGAGGGATTTGAACCCTCGATGGGCTTTAAGACCCAAACCGCATTAGCAGTGCGGCGCCATAGACCGGACTAGGCGACGCCTCCAGCACACCCCGCGCGAGCGCGAGTGGTGCGTGCAGATGATGACACAGTTGAGTGTCGTGCCACCAATCGCGACCTACGGTACTAGGCAGTCGGGCGCGAGGGCAAAGCACCCGCGGTTGCGCAACGCCGTGGCGTGCGGAGCGTTAGTGATGACGGAGGCGTCGTCCTCCGCCGTTCCTTCGTTCCACCGGCTGTCCCGTCCCTCCCGTCGAAGTGCACGAGCACAGGAGCCCGCATGCTGCGCCGCCTCGCCCTCACCGCCGTCGTGTCCCTTGCCGCGCTGTCCGCCGCCGTACCGGCCGCGACTGCGGCCGCCGCGCCTCTTCCGCTGCCCCTTCCGCTGCCGCTGCTGCACGGGGACGACGGCCGCACCCGGCTGACGGTGACGCTCTCGGGCACGGGGGACCCCGCGGCCGAGGGGGTCTTCGAGCTGGAGTGCGGGCCCGCGGGCGGCAGCCACCCGGCGGCGCGGCAGGCCTGCGACCGGCTGGACGAGCTGGCGGCCGAGGGCGCGGACCCGTTCGCCCCGGTCCCCCGGGACGCGATGTGCACCCAGCAGTCCGGTGGGCCCGCGACCGCCCGGATCACCGGGAGCTGGCAGGGGAGGGACATCGACACGGTCGTCGACCGGACCAACGGCTGCGCGATCGCACGCTGGAACGGCCTTCGGCCGGTGCTCCCCAACGTCCGATGAGCGGGGCCGCATCCTTTCCCACGTCATCCCGAACGACACGTGACGGGCTGGAGTCGTACACCGTATGCACAGAACCTTGGTGAGAGCTCCCCCGCATCCGCCGTCCCACGCGCCGTCCCTGCCTTTAGACTCCTTCCGTGACAGCCCGCGGCCCGAGGGGCAAGATGGGGCCCGCTGTCGGCAAGGTGCGGTAACCAGGGAGGAAGCGTCGTCGTGAGCAGCAGGCCATCCCGAGGCACTGCTCGCCTCGCAGCCATACTCGATGCACTCCCCGACGGGCTGCTGCTCGTCAACTGCAACGGCACGGTCGTCAACGCAAACACCATCGCCCTGGAGATGTTCGAGACGCCGGGCACGGCGCTCGTCGGGCGCGGGCTCCTCGACCTGCTTCCGGAGTTCGACTCCAAGCTGATCCCCGGCTCGATGCGCCGGCCGGAATCCGCCGACGACCGCGGCCGTACGAAGCCGACGCGGATGACCGCACGGCGGACCGACGGCAACGAGTACCCGGTCGAGGTCACCAGCGCCAGCCTGGAGGACGGTCAGGCCGCGTACAACGACTTCCAGAGCGGCTACGGCGGCAGCTACACGGGGGACGAGCTGCTGATGCTCGTCGTGCGGGACCTGTCGGGCACCGTCGACACGGAGGCCGAACTGGCCCGTTCGCAGCGGCAGACCGAGATGATCCTGCGGGCCGCGGCGGAGGGCGTCGTCGGGACGGACACGGACGGACGGGTCGTCCTGGTCAACCCCGCCGCCGCGCAGATCCTCGGTTTCCGCGCCAGCGACCTGGGCGGGCAGGAGCTGCATCCGCTGATCCTGCACTCGCGGGCGGAGGGCGAACCGTTCCCGTACGAGGAGTCGCCGCTCGCCGACACCCTGCGGTCCGGCCGCAAGCACCGGGTGCGCGGGCAGGTCCTGTGGTCCAAGAGCGGTGCCCAGGTGCCGGTCGACCTGACCACCGCGCCGGTCCGGGACGGGGACCAGCTGGTCGGCGCGGTCATGACGTTCACCGACCGCAGGCCGTACGAGGAGCTTCGCGAGCAGCACGGGGACGAGGTCGCCGGGCTGATCGCGAGCCACGCCGACGAGATCGCCGGGCTGACGGAACGGCACGGCACGGAGCTGGCCGACCGGGCCGAGCGGTACTCGGCCGAACTGGAGGAGCAGGCCGAACGGCTGGCGGCGCTGACGGCCCGGCACACCCAGCTCACCGCCGTGCTCGGCGGGTCACTGCGCGGGCCGCTGGAGGAGCTGCACGGCGAACTCTCCACGCTCGCCGCCGACCCGGCCGGCCAGCTGTGGCCGGAGGCCAACCAGATCCTGCACCACCTGGCCGCGGGCTACGCCCGGATGACCACGCTCGTCGACAATGTGCTCGGCTACCAGCGCCTGGACGCCGGTACGGAGGAGTTGGTCAAGACGAACGTGCTGCTCGACTCGGTCGTGACGGCCGGGATCGACGCGGCCGTCGAGCTGATCGGGCCCGGACGTGCCCAGTTCGCGGTGCACGCGCCGCCGATCGAGGCCGAGGTGGACGCGGCCCGGCTGGTGACCGCGCTCGCCCATCTGGTCGCGGACGTCGCCGGCGTCGACTCGACCGGCAAGGCCCGCGTGGTGCCGGGCGGTGGCTACGTCGACTCGACGGTCGTCGTCGCGGCGGCACAGCGCGGTGAGGTCGTACGGATCGAGGTGCGTGGACCGTTCGCCGGGGGAGACCCGGTGCACGAGCCGATCGTGCGCGGGATCGTCCGGGCGCACGGCGGTGTGCTCCAGACGCACGAGGTGCCGGGGATGAGCGGCAGCGCGTACGTCCTCGAAGTGCCGTTGGGCGCGGGTTCGGGCACGGTGATGCCACCGGCGCCCGAGCCGGAGCCCGCGCCCGAGCCGGAGCCGATGGCCGGTCAGGGCGCGCCCGGTGGCGGGCGGCGACGCGCGCGGCGGTCGTCCACGGACGCGTTCCTGGAGAGCCCCGTGGGTGGTTCCGCAGCGGCGGCCGGGGCTTCCGGGGACGGTGACACCGGGGCGTCCGAGCCGACGGGGCGGCGACGGGCGCGTCGTGAACCCGCCGCACAGGGCGAGCAGGAGTCGCGGGGCACGCAGAGCACGAACGACATCATTCCCGCCCAGCAGAGCGAGGGATCGGGGCGCAGGCGGGGGCGGCCGAGTCCGGCCGAGACCGGTGATCGGCATGCCCTTCCGGCTCAGCTGTCCCAGTCGCCCGAGCAGGGTCAGGGGCCGCGGCCCGGGGAGGGCGCCGGCGGGCAGCAGGGGCCGGGACAGGCGTTGGCGCTGCCCGCGGCCTCGGCGCCGTCCGAGGGTGCGGTGGTGACCGCGGCGGAGGGCGCGCAGGGAGGTGGCGGCCGTCCGCAGCGCGGGCAGGCCGTGCCGCCCCAGGGTGTGCCGGCCGAGGCACCGTCGCCGGTACCGGCGGGTGGGCACCAGGCGCGTCAGGGCGGCGAGAGCCGGCTGGCCCTGCCGGCTTCCGGTTCCCCTTCCGCTCCCGTTTCCCCTTCCGCTTCCGCACCCGCTCCCGAGGGCCTCTCGCCGGTCGGTGACGGCCCGGCTCCGGTGCCGCAGCCGAGCGGGCGGCGGGCGCGGCGGGCACTGGCGGCCGCGCAGGAGCGGTCCGCTCAGGCCGAGCAGGCCGGGCCCCGTACCGCGTTCGCCCTCCCGCCCGCGGAGGCCGACCGGACCCCGTCCACGGCCGCCGACGCGGACGCCTCGCTGCCCGGACGCCATGACGCCGTGGGCATCACGCCGGACGACGACCACACACCGCCCCAGGCGCACCCCGTACCGACCGGGCGGCGCAGGGCGCGGCACGCCGACGGTCCCCAGCAGCCCGGACAGGCCGTGGCGCCCGACGAACGGCCCGGCGGGCACCTCGATGAGCAGGGCGTCGATCTGGCCGACGGCCTGGGCGACGACGGTCCTGACCGGTCCGCGGCCGGTCGGACCACGCACACCACCGGCACCACCGACGTCACGGGCACCTCCGAGTCCGCCGGAGGCACCGGCGTCGCGGAGAGCGGCCCGAGGAAGGACGTGCCCGGACCGGACGCGCGCAGGCAGCCGCTGCCCGCGGAGGTGCCGGTGCCCGAGGGTTCGTCGGACTCGACGCAGGGACGCGCGTTCAGCGTCCGGACGCTCGGGCAGGGTGTGCCGTTCGCCCAGCACATCGCCCACCAGCAGAACCAGACGCTCGGCGGCGGCGCCGGGCGGCGCCGCAAGCTCGCCGCTCCGCCGGAGAGCGAGCGCGCCCCGCAGGCGGCGCTGCCGCAGCCCGCGCCGTCCCAGCCCGCCCCGCCCCCGTCCGACCCTGCGCCGGGCGCACCGGTCGGCTCCGCGCCGGGGCAGCTGCTCTCCGCCCCGGAGGCCGAAGGACGCGCGTACGCCATAGGCGCACCCGATGAGGGCGCCGAGGGGCCGGAGCCGCTGGACGGTCCGGGTGGCGCGGTCGAGGTCGCCAACCGCCCGTCGCCGCAGCCGGTCGACGACGAGCTGCCCCCGGAGCCACTGGACAACCCGCGCCGACTGCTCGTCTGGCCCGCTCCCGACGTCTCCACTCAGCAGGCGCTGAGCGACCGGGGCTACCGGCCAGTGATCGTGCACTCGCGCGAGGAGGTCGACGCCCAGATAGCGGCGTTCCCCGCCGCGCTCTTCGTCGACCCGCTCACCGGCCCCATCACCCGCAAGGCGCTGCAGTCGCTGCGTCAGGCGGCGGTGGCGGCCGAGGTCCCGGTGCTGGTGACGGCCGGTCTGGGGCAGGCGTCGCGGGAGGCCGCGTACGGTGCCGACCCGGCCGTGCTCCTCAAGGCGCTCGCCCCGCGCGACAGCGAACAGCATCCGCCCCGGGTGCTGTTGATCGAGGAGCACGAGGAGATCGCACTGGCGCTGACGGAGACGCTGGAACGCCGCGGCATGCAGGTGGCCAAGGCCTCCACCGACAACGAGGCGGTGACACTCGCCACCCGGATGCGGCCCAACCTGGTGGTGATGGACCTGATGCAGGTGCGTCGCCGCCGGGCCGGGATCGTCGACTGGCTGCGCGCCAACGGGCAGTTGAACCGGACCCCGCTGGTCGTCTACACCTCCGCCGACATGACCGGGTCGGAGCTGCCGAAGCTCAGCTCGGGCGAGTCCGTCCTCTTCCTGGCCGAGCGCTCCACGAGCGACGAGGTACAGTCGCGCATCGTCGACCTGCTCTCGAAGATCGGCACGAACTGACCGGCGGACAGCCGGAAGTACGACGAGGGCGGTACGGGGAAGGTCCCGTACCGCCCTCGTCGCGTCCCGCCCTGCTGGGTCAGAGCCGGGTGACGTCCAGCTCGCCCTCCGCGTACTGCTTGCGGATCACCTTCTTGTCGAACTTGCCGACGCTCGTCTTCGGCACCGCAGGAATGATCGTCCAGCGCTCCGGCAGCTGCCACTTGGCGATGCCCGACTCGACGAGGAAGCCCTTCAGCACCTCGTAGTCCGCGATGGCGCCGTCCTTGAGCACGACGGTGGCGAGCGGGCGCTCGCCCCACTTCTCGTCCGGGACGGCGACGACCGCCGCCTCGGCCACGTCCGGATGTGCCATGAGGGCGTTCTCCAGCTCGACGCTGGAGATCCATTCGCCGCCGGACTTGATCACGTCCTTGGCCCGGTCGGTGAGGGTGAGGAAGCCGTCCTCGCTGATCACACCCACGTCGCCGGTCTTCAGCCAGCCGTCCTCGCTGAACTTGTCCTTGGGGCGCAGGGCCTCGCCGTCCGCTCCCCCGTAGTAGGCCCCGGCGATCCAGGGGCCGCGCACCTCCAGCTCACCGGCCGACTCGTTGTCCCACGGCAGGTGCTCGCCGCCGGGGCCGACCAGGCGCGCCTCGACACCGGCCGGGAAGCGGCCCTGGGTGACGCGGTAGGGCCACTCCTGCTCCTCGGTCAGCCCGGCGGGCGGGTTGGCCATGGTGCCGAGCGGAGAGGTCTCCGTCATGCCCCAGGCGTGGCAGAGGCGGACACCGAGCTTGTCGTACGCCGCCATGAGGGAGGGCGGACAGGCGGCGCCGCCGATGGTGACGCGGGCCATGGAGGTGAGGTCGCGCGGTTTGGCGGTGACCTCGGCGAGCAGCCCCTGCCAGATGGTGGGGACGGCGGCGGCGTGGGTCGGCCTCTCGCGCTCGATCATGTCGGCGAGCGGGGCGGGCTGCAGGAACCGGTCGGGCATGAGCATGTTGACGCCGGACATGAACGTCGCGTGCGGCAGACCCCAGGCGTTCACATGGAACTGCGGGACGACCACCAGCGTGGTGTCCTTGTCGGTCAGGCCCATCGACTCGGACATGTTGACCTGCATGGAGTGCAGGTAGACGGACCGGTGGGAGTAGACGACGCCCTTGGGGTCACCGGTGGTACCGGAGGTGTAGCACATGGCGGCGGCCCGGCGTTCGTCCAGCTCGGGCCAGCCGTAGCTGGTCGGGCGGCCGGCGAGCAGTTCCTCGTACTCGTGCACCCGCGCCGTCGCGCCGTCCAGGACGGAACGGTCGCCCGGCCCGGTGACGATCACGTGCTCGATCGACGTCAGATGGGGAAGGACGGGCGCGAGCAGCGGCAGCAGGGAGCCGTTGACGATGACGGCCTTGTCGTCGGCGTGCTTGACGATCCAGATCAGCTGCTCGGCGGGGAGCCGGAGGTTGAGCGTGTGGAGCACCGCGCCCATCGAGGGGATCGCGAGATACGCCTCGACGTGCTCGGCGTTGTTCCACATGAGGGTGCTTATGCGCTGGTCGCCGTGGACACCGAGTTCGTCGCGCAGCGCGTGCGCGAGCTGCGCGGCGCGCCGGCCGATCTCGGCGAAGCTGCGCCGCTGCGGCTCGGGCTCGCCTGTCCAGGTCGTGACCTGCGACTTCCCGTGAATGGTCATCCCGTGTTCGAGGATGCGGGTGACAGTCAGCGGTACGTCCTGCATGGTGCTCAGCACGGCGTCCTCCCGGTGGGCGCTACGCGGCAGTAGAGGTTCCGCTGATTCTGCGCACATACCAGGTGGTATGTCACTAGGTCTCGGGGTACGAATCGGTGTCGTTCGCCGAAACCGGTCCCCGGCGGGCGCCCGTCAGTCCGTCCGGGATCACCGCACCGGAGCCAGCTCCGGATCCTCCCTGAGCTTGCCGAGCGCCCGCGACACCGCGCTCTTCACGGTGCCGATGGACACCCCGAGCACCTCGGCCGTCTGGGCCTCGCTGAGATCCTCGTAGTACCGCAGGACCACCATGGCCCGCTGCCGGTCCGGGAGTTTCAGCACGGCCCGCCACATCGCGTCGTGCAGCGTCTGGTGCTCGGCCGGGTCGGGTGTCGGCGCGGCCTCCTGCTCCGGCAGCTCGTCGCAGGCGTACTCGTCGACCTTGCGCTTGCGCCACTGCGAGGTCCGGGTGTTCAGCAGCGCCCGGCGGACGTAGCCGTCGAGCGCGCGGTGGTCCTCGATCCGTTCCCAGGCGACGTACGTCTTGGTGAGCGCGGTCTGCAGCAGGTCCTCGGCATCGCTCGGGTTCGCGGTGAGCGAGCGGGCGGCGCGCAGCAGTACGGGCCCCCGCGCCCGTACGTACGAGGAGAACGACGGATACCGAGCGTGCTGGGCCCGCGAGGCGTACGGGTTGTGCGCGGCGTACGAGCCGTGCGGGACGTGTCCGATGGCGGCAGCTCCCCCGGAGGTGCCCGTGCAGACTGGCGTGGTCATGGCTTCCACGCTAGAAGCGGGCGTCGCCGCGTGTATCGGCCCCAGGTCCCGAAACGGCGTCCGCCTCAGGGTGTAGGGGTGGGGCCCGCTCCACCTCCTGTAGGTGGAGTCCTCGTCGTCGGGGCTCAGGGTCGTCCCCCGACGCCCCGTCGGGCCGGCGTCGCCGCCCGCGCTCGGGGGGCGACCGCTCAGCTGGTCGCCCGCCCGACAGGCTCTCAGAGCCTGTCGGGCGGCCTCTGATCGGGCGGCCACGCCCTGGCACGCACTCCCCCAAGGCCTTGAGGGCCAGG
>NZ_JBEYTM010000070.1:0-32134 GCF_040643055.1 Streptomyces sp. NPDC047515 | reverse complement strand
TCCTCCTCAGACAACACCAGCTCGGCCATCGGCCGCCCCATCTTCGCCATGGAAGCAGTCTACTTATTCAACGAATTCTCGGCGCAGGACACTAGCTCCCCGTTGTCGATGGTGTAGACGACGCGATAGTGGCCGAGGTCGTAGGCGGCGGCGATCAGCTTGTCCCGTGCGGGCGGCGCACAAGTGCCTGGGATTCCACGGATGTCGCGATTGAACGCTGACGCGGTCCGGGTCTTCAGCGCCCAGGATCGATGCACTGTGCCCCGTGCGGCGCCGCAGGTTCGCCACCACGGAGGTGGGGCCGGCGCCGTCAGCTTTCCCAGTCGACGGATGCCACGGTCCCGTCGCGGGACATCTTGACGGCAAGGAGTTCGTCACTGGTCGCGGCGTCGATCGTGTAGTCCATGACGATCCGGGTCTCGGCCTCCCCGGTCGGGTGCCACAGCCCGATCCGAACGGGGTGCATGGCTGCGGTGAACGCGTCGACGCTGATCGGTTCGCCGTTCGCTTCCCGGGTGAGGCGCTTGATCACTTCGGCGTCGTCGAGTTCGTCGGCGTGGTGGTCGATGAAGTAGCGATCCTGCTGCAGGTCCTCACTGATCGCCGCGCGAGCCGCGGTGACCAGGGCCGGCAAAGCGGAACCTCAAGGTGCCCGAAGTAAGGGTCGTCGATGCTCTTCATGGGGCCTGTCATTCCGATGGGCGGGGCAGGGCTTGAGGGGGAGTGGACGTTCCTGATCCAGGTTTCGGCCGCGATCACTCCGTGCGGGTACCGGTTCTGCCGGCACAGCACCCCCGGCGTCATCTGCCCGTGCACGAGCCGCGCGCGGCCTGCTCGAAACGACACCCCTGAGTGCCCGCCACTGCGCAGACTGTTGTCACGTCCCAGGGCTCGGTCGACACGTCTGCCGAGGGCCACGAAGGCAATCACTAACCTCTATGTTGCTAACATTGTTGTTAGTGTCATGAATGGAGGTCGACGAGACGTGGTGGATTTTGTAGGACGTCGCCAGGAGCTGGCGACGTTGGAGCGAGAGCTGCAGAAGGTGGCGGCAGGGATCGGCGGGGAGCGGCCCGGTCGGTGCGTGATGTTGCGTGGGCGGCGCCGGGTGGGCAAGTCGCGGCTGGTCGAGCGGTTTGCGGAGCGCTCCGGAGCCCCTTTCTTGTTCTTCGCTGCGACTGGTGCATCCCCCAGGGACGATCTGGCACGGCTGGCCAGGGATGCCCAAGCGTCGACGCTGCCGTTGGCGGGGCTGGTGGCCGCCGCGCGGCCGGAGAACTGGGATGCCGCGTTCGATGTGCTGGCCGCGGCGCTGCCTGCCGACCGGGCGAGCGTTCTGATCATCGACGAAGTGCCGTACCTGATGGATACCGACGGCGCCTTCGAAGGGATGCTGCAACGGGCCTGGGACCGGGTGCTGGAGACCAAGCCGGTGCTGCTGGTCCTCATCGGCTCCGATCTGTCGATGATGGAGGCACTGAACAGCTACGGACGCCCCTTCCATCAGCGCGGCCGGGAGATGGTGCTGGGACCGCTCAACCCCGCTGAGGTGGGGCAGATGCTTGGGCTGGATCCGGCGGAAGCCGTCGACGCCGCACTGGTCACCGGCGGGCTGCCGCTGATCTGCGCAGAGTGGCCGCGCGGCGCAGGGCTGTGGGACTTCCTCCGCGAGGCGCTGAGCGATCCGGTCTCGGCCCTGCTGGTGTCGGCCGAGCGTTCGCTGGCCGCCGAATTCCCCCCGCAGGTACAGGCGCGCAAGGTACTGACGGCCATCGGGAGTGGCGAGCGGACCTTCACCAATATCGCCCGTGCAGCCGGCGGGATCGGGGCCACGCCGCTGCAGCGAGCTCTGGAGCTGCTTACGGACAAACGGATCGTCGCCGGCGAGCTGCCTGTATCGCTGCGCCCTTCGAAGGACCGCCGCTACCGGGTGACAGATCCGTACCTGCGGTTCTGGCTGCACCTGCTCGGCCCGTCGATGGAGGAGATCGAGCGGGGGCGGGGCGATCTGACCTTGGCGCGCATCCGGGAGAACTGGACCAGCTGGCGCGGTCGGGCCGTCGAGCCTCTTGTTCGTGAGGCCCTGGCGCGGATACTGCCCGACGACCAGCTGCCCGCGGCCCCCGCAGTGGGCGGTTACTGGACCCGCACCAACGACATCGAGATCGATATCGTCGGGGCCGACCGCGCCCCCATCGCCAAGGAGCTGTTCTTCGTCGGCTCCATCAAGTGGCTGGAGCAGTCGCCCTTCGACCGGCATGACTTGGCCGCTCTGCATCGGCACCGAGCTGCCCTCACCGACGAACCTGTTCCAGTCGCGGCGGTTTCGCGTAGTGGAGTCGACTGTTTGGGGCTCGACGCCACCTACGGCCCCGGCGATTTGCTGACCGCCTGGCCGCTGTGAGTGGCGGATGTCAGGTGAGGTAGGGGAGTCGGTGAGGCCTCGGTCGCTTACCGGCACTGTTGTGCAGCGTTGGCGGTCCTGAGCCTCCTCGTGCCCAGGCCCCGGGGCAGGAAAGGCTCCCCCGCCGCGATGTGCGGTGAAGGGGGAGCCTCGGAGGACCGACCGTCTACCGGATCAGCTCCTGTCCTCGTCGTCCTCGTCCTGTGCGCGAGGTGCGGCGGGCCGGTGCGGGCTGTGCGAGGTGTCCCAGAAGTAGGGAGGCGTCATGTCGTCCTCGCTCGTCTCCTGCCGGTCTTGGTTCCGTTCGCCTGCGCCACTCTCCGCAGACCCCGGCGTGAACGCATCCGGGTCGGCATTCGTGTCCGCGGCCGCGTCGGTGAACGGCGCGCCCTCGGGGGCTCGGAAGCGCGGCGACCAGGGCCCGGTGGTGTCCCCCTCGCTCGGAGGCTCATCCTCCGGCCCCTCGTCGGGCGCCGGGAGAAGGGTCTGCCTGATCTCCTCGGCGGCCTCGTCCAGCCCGGCCGCCTCCAGGCTCCGCACCACACGGTGCACGAACACCGTGTACTCATCCATGTCCGGCTTCAGGCCCACCGCCGCCAGCAGCAGGAGCAGCCGATCCGAAACCCCCACTTCCTCCTCGCGGTCGAACGTCCCTCCTCCCTGGGCGTGCCCGTCCCACAGCGGGCCTCCGACGGTTGCTTCGGTCCGCGCGTCCACGGGCGGGACGAGCAGGTGCCGGAAGATCTCGGGCACCTCCTCGTTCTTGGCCGCCGCCGAGATCTGGGCGAGCGGACCGATCATGTCGACTGCCTTCTCGATGTCGTCCTCGTGACGGGCCAGCCACCACACCACGGCGCTGCCCGTGCTCTTGAGCACGTCGTCACCGAGGTAGCCCCGCTTGTTGCGCTCGTGCTGACGCTCGTACTCCCAGAGCTCCTCGTCCTTGCGAAGGTCGTTCAATTTTCGCAGGCGCTCACGGTCGGTGGGGGCGAGGGTCAGTGTCACATCGGCGGCCAGGGCCTTCACCCGTCCGCTCCGGTCCGGGAGCGGGGCGCCCAGCTCCCCTTCCAGGAGATACCGTGCGAAGCTCGCCCGGCCGGGCTCCTCGTGGCGGACGACCTGCAGGGCCCGGCTGACGACCGAGGAAACGGCGAGGGCCGGGGAGGCGCCGTCGGACCAGTCGGCGTGGTCGGGGACCGGCCTCCACCACACGGTGGCGGAGAAGAGGAAGTCGTAGCCGTCCGTTGCGCTCGGTAGCGCCGCGTCGACCACCCGAGTCTCCTGGTACGGCTGCTCCGTCGGCGCTGCGGGCGGCTCAGCTTCCTCGGGCTCGTACGGATCGGCCGACGCGCGGCCACCGCTGAGGACCGTCATCACGAGCAGCAGGGAACCCGAGGACGTGACCATGGACATGAAGCCCCACAGCCACGCCGACCAGTGCAGGAGGTTTCCGAGCACAGCCGGTGCGAGGCCGCAGAGAGCGACGAACAGCAGGCTGGGAAAGCGGTGTTTCATAGTGCCTCTTCCGTGGTCCGTGGTCCGGCACCCGCACGCTTCGCGCTCTCCGTGCGGACGTACTGCGCGTTGTCGATGTGCTGCCAGAAGAGGGCGGCGACGGCCGCCCGGGCCGGGTGGTGCCTGGGCCCCGCCCAGCTGCAGGCGATGGCGTAGAGGCGGTGCAGAGCGGCCGTGCGGCCGTGTGTCGCCCCGACCATCACGCCCAGCGCCATCTCCCGCGTACTGTCGCCCGCCGCGGCGTTCAGCCAACTGCTCACCAGCGGGTTCCAGAGCTCCGTCGGCGGATGAGAGAAAACCGTCTCCCAGCCCAGGAACAGGTCCGGCCACGGCGGCGGCTCCGGTGCCCGGTCGCTCCTCAACAGTTCAGCGAGCAGCCGGAGATGGAGCTCAGCCCCGCGCGACTCCCGATGCGTCCGGTCCCGCAGGCGGTCGATCAGTAGCCGGTAGGGCCGACGGTCGCGGCCGGCGAGGTCGAGAAGTACTTCCCGGGCCCCGCGTGCCGCCTCCCCCTTCCGTACGGCGAGGTAATGGAGCCGCACCATTGCCTGATCCGGGTGCGTCGCGCCAAGGCTCTGGAGGCAGGCAGCGGTCAGGACGCGAACGAGACCGTCCGACAAGGGGCCGGACCTCGCGCACTCGTACATCCGTCTGCGGAACCATCCCCCGAACCTCTCGTGGCTGAGACCGAGTTCGAGGGCCGCCACGGCTCGTGGGTCGCAGGACGCCCCGGTCGCCTGGCCCGCCCAGCGGACCACAAGGTCGAAGAGGTGGTCGGGTCGCCCGACGGCCAGGGACCGCTCGCCGAAGCGGACGACGACGTTCACCCGGTCGTCGGTGGTCAGACCGCGGAGCCCGGCGGCATGGCCGATCCAATTCCTGAGGTCGTCGCGTGTCCCGGGGAAGTTCGCCCAGAAGTACGTCCGTACCGCGTCGGCGTAGGCCAGCCGCCCGAAGTGGAGCCGCCCTTCCAGGTCCCGCTCGATCCCGAGCGTCGCCAATCGCTCCCCGAAATCCGTCCGTGCGAGCTCGGTTGTCGTCTCTTCCTCGTGCCTCACCATCCTCATCAAGCCGTGCCACGCCTCGTAGACGGTGTCGGCGCGGGCCTCCTCGAACACTGCCGCCGCGAGCAGCAGGGCCCGCTCGGGCGCGGTGCGGACCGTGGCCACCTGCCGACCCACCTCACCGGCACGGTCGGTCACCGCGTGCATCGCCTGGTCGAGCCATCCCGCGAAGTCGACGCCGAACCGGCCGCTGTCGCGAGCAGACCTCACCAGCCCCGCGAGGCGCGCCAGTTCCCGCATGGGGGAGCGTTCGCACAGTCGCTGGAGGTCGTAGCTCCCCAGGTCCGTGGAGTGGAAGGCCATCCGGTCCATACGGAGGTACCGGGTGACGACGGCGATCCCCCGAGGGCGCCCCAGCGCCACCGTGTGCGGTTCGAGCTCCGGCGCGTGGGCGTGCTCCATGCCCGACGGCAGGACGACCACCATGCGGGCCCCCGCCTCCTGGACCTGTGACCGGCGCACGACCAGGAGGCTCTGGGCCTTGGCATACGCCTCTTCGTCGGAGATCCCGGAGAGGTCGAGGAGGAAGCGGTCCCCCTCGCCGGGGGCGGGAGTGGCCTCGTCCTTGTCCGTGGCGGGAAGCTCCTCGAACCGGTCCTCCTCCTGCTCCTCTTCAGCGCCTGCGTCTTCACCGAGCTCGTGCAGCAGCATGATCGCTGCGGCGCGTCGGCCGCTGCCAGGCGCAGCCTCCAGCAGCACCACCGATCCGGGCTTCTCCAGGCAGTCGGCGGCGATGCGATAGCCCACCGGCCGAACGAACCGGTTGGCCAGGCGCACCCGGTCCTCTCGGACGATCCGGAGGGACTCGACCCCTTTGCGGATCATCCAATCCGCGCCGCCGTAGAAGACGTACTGGGGCCCTACGCCATTGTTCACCGGGCCACGCGGATCGTTGACGGTGACGCGGTCCTGCTCGGTCATCGTCCGTCGTCCGAGCGCCGACGCTCGCGCTCGAAGCGTTGGTGGACCGTACCGCTGTTGTCGCCCGCGGTGAACTGGACCCCGGTGTTGTCGCCCTCGAAGTGGGGAGCGTTGTACTGGTGCCCCCCACCGGTGTTCACGGGCCCCTGTGGTTCGTTGACGAAGGTGCCGGACAGATCTCCGTTGAGGTTTCCGATGCCGCGCACGCGCTGTTCGACGTCGCGCGTCCGCATCCTGGTGTGCCTGGCGTCCTTGGCCGACTTCTTGCGGGACTTCGCCTCTGCCCGCTCCTGCGCCGCACGGGCGTCGTGGTCCACCGCGCCCAGCTCGGGCAGGAGCCGGGCGAGGGTGTCGCCGAGCGCCGTCAGGTCCGATTCGGCGTTGCGGTGGTCGAACCGCCGGTACTGGCAGTCCGCCAGCTCCAGCAGATCGTCCGGAAGGACGGAGCGGTCGACCCTCGTGGCCTTTCCGACGAGCACGGGGATCACCAGGACTCCGCGGTCGAGCGCGGTCTGGACCTCGCGACGGGTCCAGTCCTGCTCGGCTTCGAGGGCGGGGCGGCCGTCGGCCCCCCGCACCTCCGCCCAGCGCGGGCCGATCACGGCGAGGAGAGCCTCGCACTCCTCCACCGCCTTGACCAGTTCCACCGGGAAACGGCGTCCGGGCTCGATCGAGTTGCTGGCGAAGAAGATCCGCTCGTCGCCGAATCGACGGGCGAGTTCCCGAGCGATCATGGTCGCTGCGGACTCCTCGTCGCCTGTTCGGTAGTTGACGAAGACGTCGGGCATGAAGGGTTCCCTTCGTGAAAGGAAGACGGGGTGAACGGGCACGGGGCTGTGGACCGGGGTCCGCCCAGGGCCATGAGGTCCCGATTGTGTGGACGGCATGGCGCATCCACGGGAGGGCGTGCGGATGGAAGGGCGCCGCCTGGTGCGTCACTGGTCGCGGGCAGCCCGAAGAAGCCGGGGGCGCGATGCGACGCGTCGAGCGGTGATCAGAGGGTTCCGCCGGGGATCGTGGGATCCGGAGGGACCGGGTAGTCCGGCGAGCCGGGCGGCTCGAAGTCTGTGTCGGTCGTGGAGGGGCTGTCAGTCGTGCGCGGGGGCGAGCACGCGTGCCAGCACGGGCTGCAGATCACGTACGGCGCGGCTGCTCCGGAATCGGGAGAGTTCCCGTGCGAGACGCCGGATGTCGCTGTTCACCGTCGCCGAGGGCACGGCCGGCATCACTTCCAGGAGATCCCCGGCGATCGCGCACGCGTGCTCGACCTCCCCGGAGGCGGCATGGGCCAAGGACCGGCGGAAGCCGTACCGGGCGCGGGTACGCAGCGCGTGCGGCGGGAGGCGGCGGTACTCCCGGTCGAGTACCTCGGCGGCGGCCTTGGGACGGCCGAGGTCGTGCAGGCACCAGCCGGTCGACATCGCCGCCGGATCGCTCACATGGGAGGTGCCGATCACGGGCTCGTCGCCCTTGCGGGCGTCGTCGCTGGCAAGCAGTTCCCGCGCCTTGTCGAGGCTGCGGAGGCAGTCGACTTCGTTGCCGACGAGCGCGTGCCCCTGGGCCTCCCGCTGGGCCGCGAGTCCCCGGATGCGCGGCGGGAGTTCGCTGCTCTGGGCGCGGCGGGCCAGGGCGACGGTGCCAGCGGCGTCCCCGCCGTACATTGTGACCAGGGCGCGTCGCACCAGTGCGTAGGAACCGAGGTACGGGTCACCCCCGGCGCGCGCCAGTTCGGCGGCCTCGCCCGTCCAGCCGAGTGCCGCGTGGCTGTCCCCGGCCTCTTGGGCCATCCAGCCGGTGAACTCCGCGAACCGCGCGGCGAGCAGGAGCGCAGGGGCCCGAGAAACGGACCGAGCGTCGGCGGCCAGCCCGGCGATCATGCGAGTCTGCGTCTCCAGCAGGGGCAGCAGGACCTTGGGTGCGGTGGACTGACCGAGCTTCCGCAGATGGTCGAACTGCATGCGGAAGGAGGGCAGGAGGGGGTCGTCGGCGGAGGACAGCGCCTGACTGCCGAGTTTCAGGCCGAGGTCGATCAGCGCTCCCGTACCCGCCGAGAGGACCGCCCGGCGCCCGACGAGCCAGCGGCTCGGACCAGCGGGGGATTCGGCGGTGCCCGAGTCCGAGTCCGTCTCGGGTCGGGTGACCAGGCGCTGCAACTCGCCGTCCGCGCCGAGGAAGGCGTCGCACCGCCGGGCTAGTTCGGGGGACGCGGAACGCTCCCCGCGCTCGACCTTGCTTATGTGCCCCTTGTCGTAGTTGAGCGCCACGGAGAACTCAGTCAGAGTCAGCCCCGCTTCTATTCGTAAACGGCGAAGTTCCGGGCCGAAACGTAAAGTCGTGCTCATCGTCAACCTCCCCTTGAACAGTGACCGCGAGAGCCGTCCGCCCTCACGGGAGCCGTCATCCGACGATTACCGGTCGACACGAAACCCGACGGCGAACACCTGCTGTGACGGCGTTGTTTCGGTCCGCATCCGAAAGTGAGTCTGGCACGACGCGCGCCTGGAGAATCGGGGTTCGGCGGTGTTGCCCGTTGCCTCTTTCGCTCTCCGTTGGTTCCCGTCCGTTTCTTGGAGTGACCGGGGACGACCGCGATCGGTACATAGCGATCGAGAATGACAGGATCACGGGCGGGGTCCAGTCGTTCACGAAGTCGCAGCGCTCGTCGATCCAGGTGGGGGCGACGAAGATGTTGTCGCCGGCGGGAGCTTCGGAGGCTTCCAGCAGGGGTCAGGTGCGGGACTCTTCGACCAGGTGCTCCCAGGGCTCAGTCCAGTCGAGTTCCCAGTCCAGGCCGGTGCCGGAGACGCCGTACGTGCGGCCGGCGCCCACCTGCCAGAAATGGGAATGGAGGATCACTTGGGCGTGGTCGGCCAGGTCGTTGATGGATGAGGGAGACCTTGTTCGCCCCGCCATCCATGGTGGGCCACCGAAACTGGATGGTGTCGTTCTCCCAGAAGCAGACAGGGTAGATGGCGTACGCGCCGGGCGTCTCGTCCAGGACGTGACGCCCACAGCAGGGACAGGGGGTAGGAATCGCTCACCCGCGCAGTCTCGTTGCAGGTCCCGCCGGTGTGCCATGGATTTCTCTGCCTCGGCGTACCCAGCCAGTCCGCAGCCAGTCCGCGGGACACCCGTAAACGGCCGTCGGGTGTCAACGCCTGCCAACGAGGAAATTCCAGGCCAGGGTCCTGTGCGGGGCTCCGCCGCAGGTCAGGATCGGGCGTCAAATATTCCGCTTCAACGTGTAGTGCCTGATTCCTTGATCGGCCGAAGTGGCTGGTCAGGGTAAGAAACCCCAGGTCAGGGGCCAGATCTTCGGGTCTGGCCCTGTCCTGTTTTCTCCTGCGGATTCAGAGATTTCCCTGGTCCTGTGCTGACTTGGTGCTGACTCCCAGGGTGGTGCTGCACGTCCTCTGAACTGGGGTTTCCGGAGTGCTCGCAAGGCGGGACGGAACGAGGGGCACGCCGGGGGCCGGGTGTGGCGAATCCGGTATCCATGCGGAAGGTCCGCCGGGCAGGTTGGGGGAGTGGCTGACCTGCTGTGGGATGACGTCCGAGGCCTCTTCGACCTGGATCTGATGGGGGCGTTGCCGGACGTGCTTGTCCCCGGAGCCCCGGTAGGGGACTGGCAGGCCGTTCTCGACCTTGTTGATGCGCGTGGATGGAAGCACCAATACTCCGAAGGGGAGTCGGTGCTCCCGGTTGCCCGGGCGCAGGCAGTGCTGTCCCGGCTGGCTGACGCCGAATGCCCAGAGCTGCGGGTCTGGCTTGCGGACGACGGCGGTTGGGGAAGCCGGTGCTGATGAACGCCGAGGGCGGCGACGGCAGTCGTCCCATACTCGGGTTCGAGGTTGAGAACGATGGGGTTGTGCTGTTCGCGGAGCCGTTCGCTCCTTGACGCTCTTCGATGGGGCCTCTGGAGAGCAACCGCCGCTGCGGGGCGGGTGCGAGGATGCCGCCACCCAGGTTGCGCGCTCCGGCGGCGTGTTCATGGGCGCGACCGCCGGCTTCGGCAAGACGATCCACAAGCGTAGGAACGAGGTCGAGCGGACGATCAACGGGCTCAAGAGCCTCCGGGCCGTGGCCACGAGGTACGACAAGCGGGCCTACGTCTTCCACGACACCGTCGCCGTCGCCGCGAACCGGCTCTGGTTTCGTCCGTGATCCGCCGGACGGAACCTGGCGGTGAGACGCTCGAAAACCGGTGGAACAGCGCCGCTGTGCGCCATTACCGTGCTGCCGAACCAAGTCGTCTAGTCAAGGACGTTGTCGTTGTACACCCTGTGAGACCTCCCGAGCGCTGATTTGTCGCGCGTCGCGCATGTGCGCCGCGCTCCTTTTTGCTGCGGACTTCTCACTGAAACCGGTGTACTTCTGTGCTCGAAAACTGGGTGGTCGTGCCCACCTGCCTACCGCTCGTTCTCCGCCGTTGCCACGCGTGCGCGTCCGAGCGCTTCCGGGCGAGCGGTAAATTTCGCGTCAACGCACACCACAAGCTCATCGACGCCTGGCTCCTCGTGCTCTGTACCGCTTGCGGGGAAACTGCGAAGCTCACGGTCCTGGAGCGGGTGCATGTGCGCTCCGTACGGCCTGAGCTGCTGGACCGGCTGCATGACAACGACCCTGGCCTGACAGCTGAGCTGCTCCAGGATCCGGTCGTGCGGCGCCGCAATCGCATCGCCCTCGACTGGGACAACGCCTGGCGCCTCGACACCGGCGGATCGGATCACCTGGACCGCGAGGTGATCGACGTCTCGGTCCGCTTAGCGGCGCGGATCCCTGTCCGGCCGGTGCGACTGATCGCCGAAGGTTGCGGTCTTTCGCGGGCCGAGGTCGAGAGACTGATCACGGAGGGGAAAGTCATTTCGGCAGTCCGGCTGAGCGGCAAGCTCTCCGGCGACTTCACCTTCATGCTCAAGCGCTGAGCCCTCCTCGGGACCAGGTGCCTGTCCGGCGCGATCCGCCGGACAGGCCCTACCGTGCCGGGTTGGTGGGGATGGGGTGGTGCCTCACGGCGCCCAGGGCGCCGCGGCGGAAGATGCGGCGGTCCACGGGTTTGTCCCGCAGGATCGCCTCCCGCAGATCCTGCAGTTCGCGGCTCAGATCCAGCCCCAGCCGCGCGGCCATTCGTGCTCGCGCCGAGGACGGCACCCGCAACGCATCCGCGCGACGGCCGCACTCGTAGAGCGTGGCCGCGCGGAAGGCCAGGAGTATCTCGTGCTCCGGATGTTCTTCCCCGACGACACCGACCAGCTCCGGCGTCCAGCTGTCGGGCGGTCAGTGGCAGCGCCTGGCGCCGGGCCGGGCCCTGATGTGTTCCGAACGGGATCTCATGATGTCGGGTCGGGTCGGCCCTACTCGGCGGACATTTCGAGCATCGGCTGGAAGGAGGAGTCCTCCTCATCGGGAACGTGCGGGAGGAATCCGCCGGGGACGGTGCGGGCGGCGGTGGCGAGCAGGCGGTCCAGGACTTCCCGGTCGGTGGCCGGCGGGAGCCGAAGTGCGGCGAGGAGGCGATCGCGGACGGTGGGGTGGTCCGGATGGTCGTCGAGATAGTCGGAGTTGAGGGCGGGAGGACGGAAGCCGGCCAGGGCGTCGTGCCAGGACGGCAGGACGATGACCAGGGTCAGGGCCTCGGCGAGAGACTCGGCGACGAGGGAGGCTTGGCCCTCGGAGTCGGTGTAGAGGACGGGGCGGGGGCCGTCGGGGAAGGCCGGGCCGCAGAGATAGTGGGTGCCACCCGCGTTGCAGCCGGCGACGGGCTCCACCGGGAGGCCGTTGGGCAGGGCGATCGACTCGATCGGGTCGGTGCGGGCAAGGTCGAACTCGCCGTCGCAGGCCAGGTAGGAGGCGACCTCGGGGTGCGCGGCGATCCTGCGGAGCAGTGCGTCGTCCGAGAGGACGGCCGGGTTGAGGGCCCCGGCGACCGCAGGGGTGAGGGGGTGTCCGGCGAGGACGTGGCGGATGGCTTCGAGGGGGATGCGGCGCTCGTAGTAGTCCTCGAAGTGGGCCTGGACGGCCTCGGGGGAGCGGTCGGTGAGAAGACCGAAGAGGAATCCTGAGCCGTCCGGATCCTCGCTGCCGGCGGGGAAGGTGATGCCCGAGCCGGTGCGCCAGACGGTGTCGCCGGTCTCCCGCCACAGGCAGGCGGTGACCAGAGGGGCGTCGATGTCGTCGTCGTAGAAGGCGGGTTCGTCCAGGAGCGGGCGCAGCGTGGCGGGCACTTCGTCGATGACACCGGGCCAGACCTGCTCGTCGTCCGTCGCGTACGGACTCATCTCCGACTCGTGGTCGAAGCCGCGTATGAGCACGCCGGCTGGGGTGAAGAGGACGGAGAAGTCGTCCCCCGCGCCGTTGTCCATCAGGGCCGCCTCCTCGCCGGGGCCCCAGGCGGTGTCGAAGGTGTGGCGGCAGAACCGCGGATCGTCGCCGATCGTAGCGTCCAGGGCGGCCAGTGCGCGCAGATGGGCGCGGAGTTGGCCGGGGTCAGGGAGGAGGGCGGCGGTCTCGTGCGCAGTGCTCATGGCGCCATGGAAGCAGCCGCCACTGACAATCCGGCGCGGTCGGCCCGGACAGGGTGCCGCTGCCTCCAGCGGTTTCCGACCGAACGCGTGCGTTCCCGGCGCGGGATCGGGTGTCGTGAACCGTGGAGCGACGTCGGCGTGCACGACTCACACCTGAACGGCGCGGTGGTCCCTCACTCGCGGGCGGCGGTGACGGCCCGCGGAGTCGGCTCGGGCGGCGGCATGGGCGGCTGATGCGCCAGGCGGGTCCTGGGCGGCGTGAGGTGGGGGCGTGCGGTGGGGCGGGTGGCGGATTCGTCTTCCCCCGGCGCACCGGCCGGTATGCCCTCCGCGCGCTCGTCCATTCAGGTGATTGGCCGTCAAGATGCTTGAGTCATATTTCGTTTGTATGGGTCACTTGGGTAACCGAACCGGTGGGCCGCCCATCCCTCTCCGGGGGAGCGCGGAACCGTTCTGTTCGCCGACCCGTCCATGCGTGACGGACCCCGGCATCGTTTGCTCCGGACGGCCGCGATGGGCGCCCCTGTAGAGGACTTGGATCCGACCAGTCGCCCCTGCCAGGTAGCGGCAGGGACTGATGGACAGCCTCCGGCCTCTGCACGGGAGCGGTGCGCGACCTCCGCGCACAACCGAGTACCTCGTCGTCGAGGCCACGGGCGTGGCCGCGGACCCTGCGACCCGCGTGCGGCCATCGCCGCCGCGAGTGAGCCGGCACCGGTCATGTGAACGCCTCGGCCACATGGCGAGGGCAGTGCGATCGCTATCGGTTCTTCACCGCGGGGGCGGTTCCGGCTCGTACGGAGCGGCGCCCGCTGCGGGCCGGCCACGGCGTCCGGTGCCCGGCGGGCCCGCGACAGGTTTCATTTCGGCTCCGGGCGCCCCGCGCCGCGACATCCGCTGACGGTGTCTTCCCCGAGCAGTCAGCTTCCGGACACCTTCCCGGGTGCTCCCGGCACCCCGCGGGACAGACCGAGGAGGAGGTGAATGAGGACGGCCGGGCCCGGCGGTGGCCCGGAGATCCAGGTCATGCCCCTGGGGTCTGACCCGGACCAGGCTCTGAGCCAACTCCCTTATTAGGGAGTTCAGTTCACACACGGAGGACGATCATGCCAATCAGTCCGAACCAGGGCTCCACCGGTGGCGGTACCACCGTCACCATCACGGGCACCAACCTCTCGGGTACCACCGCTGTGCTCTTCGGTACCAACCCGGCCACCGCAGTCACCAACGTCTCGCCCACCCAGGTCACCGCTGTCTCGCCGGCCGGCTCCGGCGAGGTCGGCGTGACGGTGACCACACCGGGCGGAACCAGCAACCCGCTCTCGTTCTTCTACGTCGGCGCCCCGTTCAAGTCCGGCCTGAGCGTGAGCTCGGGCCCCACCACGGGCGGGAACACTGTCGTCATCAGCGGCACCGGCCTGTCCACCGCCACGGGGGTGACCTTCGGCGCCAACACCGCGACGCCGACCGTGCTGTCGGACAGCCAGATCAGCGTCGTCGTGCCCGCGGGTACGGCGGCCGGGTCGGTCGGGGTCAGTGTGACGACCGCCGGAGGCACCAACAACGGTCTGTCGTACACCTACATCGACGTCCCGACCATCACCGCTGTCACTCCGACGTCCGGACCGACGTCCGGCGGGACCGCGGTGACCATCACGGGCACCAACCTGACTTCGACGAGCCAGGTCACGTTCGCCTCGGTGCCGGCACCGTTCTCGGTCATCAACGCGACGACGGTGTCCGCCGTCACCCCGCCGGGCACCCTCGGTGCGGTCGACGTCGGACTCTCGAACCCCGCGGGCACGGCCACGGACGTCGGCGCCTTCACGTATGTGGCGGGTCCCGGCATCTGATCCGCCACGGTTGCGGCACCGACTGCCGGCGCGGAACGAACCCGGCGTCGGTGCCGCTTCCAGACGCGTGATGTCCGCCCGGTCCGGGACGTTCCGCGCCCGGCCGGGCGGGCGAACCGCTCGACATCACTCGCTCACCGCCGCCCGGTCAGGAGGTCCGGGCGGCGCGCCGGCCGTCATGTTCCCAAGTGGCGACCCGTCCACAACGCCCCCATCACCTCACCCCGACAGGAGAACGGCTGTGGAGAGCTCCGACAGCTCAATCCCCCGCGTTACGCAACCGTCGGTGGCCGCGGCCGCCCCGGCCGGTGCGGGCACCGTGCAGACCACGGTGGCCACACCCGACGGAACCGGCAGTGGCTCCGGCTTCACCTACGTGTTCGCGGCGCCCGCGATCAGTTCCGTCGTCCCCAACCAGGGGTCGGTCGAGGGCGGGAACACGGTCACGTTGACCGGAACCGGCTTCACCGGCGCCACCTCGGTCAGTTTCGGTGGTGTGGCCGCCGCGTTCATCGCCGTCTCCGCTACGCAGGTCACCGCGGTCGCCCCCGCAGCGCCCGCCGGCGCCGTCAACGTCACGATCACCACTCCGGGCGGCACCAGTGCCGGGGTCCCCTATACGTATGTCGCCGCTCCGGTGCTGAGCGGTGTGGCTCCGGCCCAGGGGCCACTCGCGGGTGGCAACACCGTCACCCTGTCCGGGACCGGCTTCACCGGAGCGACCGCTGTGCACTTCGGCGCGAACGCGGCGAGTTCGTTCACCGTCGTCTCACCGACCCAGTTGACCACGTCCGTCCCCACCGGCGGCCCGGGTCCGGTTGCCGTCACGGTCACCACTCCCGGTGGTACCAGCACCCAAGCCGTCTTCTACTACTACCTCGGCGCACCGGTTCTCAACGCGATCAGCCCCGGGTCCGGGCAGGTGGCCGGTGGCAACTCCGTGACGCTGACCGGTGCGAACCTTCTCCAGGCCACGGCGGTTCGCTTCGGCGCGACGGCGGCGAGCACCTACACCATCGTCTCGGCCACGGAGATCAGGGCGGTGGCGCCGCCCGGTGCTGCCGGCACGGTCCCGGTCACCGTCACCACGCCCGGTGGCACGAGCAACGGCGTGACCTATGCCTATCTCGGTGTCCCGGTCATCTCCGGTCTGGTGCCCGGCCAGGGGCCGTCGGCAGGCGGAACCACGGTGACTCTCACCGGCGTCGGACTGACGTACACCACCGCGGTACTGTTCGGGGCCGTGCCCGCCGGCTTCACCGTGGTCTCCGACACCCAGCTGACCACCACGACACCGCCCGGCGTGGCGGGGGCGGTCACTGTCCGGGTCGTCACCCCTGGCGGCACCAGTATCGGCCTTCCTTACACCCGACTTGACCCGCCCGGCATCTGAGCGGCCCGGCACGTGGGACTCGCCCGATCCGTCGCGACTCGCGCGCGGTGCGGCGGTTCCACGTGGCCCAGCCATGTGGTCAGGAGTGCTTCCAGCTGCGCCGCCGACTCAGGGGGCAGGGCGTCCAGGAGGCGACGCTCGTTGCGCATGTGCTCGGTGAAGGCCCGGTCGATCAGTTCCCGGCCCGCGGGGGTGAGCGCCACCACCCGGCCCCGGCCGTCACCGGCCGAGCGGCGTCGGGTGACGAGGCCGTCGCGTTCCAGACGGTCGATCCGCTTGGTCATCGCCCCTGTCGTGACCATGGTGTGCACCGCCAGTTCGCCCGGGGCCCGTTCGAACGGCTCGCCCGCGCGGCGCAGGGCGGCCAGCACGTCGAACTCGCCCTCGCTCAGCCCGAACCGCCGGTAGACCACGCAGAGCTGTTCGGTGAGCATTCCGGCCAGGCGGTGGAGCCGGCCGATCACCCCCTGCGGACTCACGTCGACATCCGGTCGTTCCCTGGCCCAGTCCGCCTGGATGCGGGCGATGTGGTCGGGCGGCGGGGGCGCGGCGGCGGTGTCGGGGTGCATGGGTTCACTGTAGCTTCCTTGGAAGGCATAATAACTTCCATGGAAGCTACTTTGCGGTGGGTCCTGATCACGGCGATCGCACCCGTTGCCTGGGGGGCGAACTACTTCGTCACCCACGCGTATCTGCCCGCCGGTCACCCCTTGTACGGAGCCGCGATCAGGGCCCTGCCGGCCGGGCTGCTGCTCCTGGCGGTACGCCGGGAACGGCCGCGCGGCCCCTGGTGGTGGAAATCCCTCGTCCTCGGCGCCCTCAACATGGGCGGGTTCTTCGCCCTCGTCTACGTGGCCGCACAGTTGTTGCCGACCAGTACCGCGTCGACGGTCATGGCGACCTCGCCGATGGTGATGATGCTGATCGCCTGGGCGCTGCTCGCCGAGCGCCCGCGCCTGCTGCCGCTGGCCGGTGCGGTCGTCGGGCTCGGCGGGGTGGGCCTGATGCTGCTCGGCGGGACGGCGTCGGCCGACGTGCGTGGAGTGCTCGCCTCGGTCGCCGCGATGCTCATGTCGTCCCTCGGCTACGTCCTGGCCAAGCGGTGGGGCACCGAGGTCGACGTACTCGCCTCGACCGCCTGGCAGCTGATCGCGGGAGGGCTTCTGCTGCTGCCCCTCGCGGCCCTCGTCGAGGGCGCGCCGCCCGCACTCGACGGACCGGCCGTCCTCGGGTTCGGCTACGTCACCGTGGTGGCGACCGCGCTCGCCTTCGCCGCCTGGTTCGCGGGTCTGCGCCACCTTCCCGCCGCCACGGTCGGACTGGTCGGACTGCTCAACCCGGTGACCGGCGTACTGCTCGGTACCGCCCTCGCCGGCGAGGCGCTCACGCCCAGGCAACTCTGCGGGTCGGCCCTGGTCCTGGCCGGAATTCTTCTCGGACGGCCGATGGCCGGGAAACGGCGGCGCGGCGCGCCGCCCCTCACGGCTGCGCGACCCTCAACTCCCGTACTCCCACCGGCTTCTCCGCGTCCTCCGACGTGACCGTCAGCCGCACCCGACGAGCCGTCGCCCCCGACCGGTAGGGCCGCCAGTCCGCGCCGTCCACCGATGTCTCCAGGCGGTACGCGGACGAGCGGGCGTCCGTCCACTCCGGCTCGATCGAGGTCACCGGGGCCGTGCGCCCCAGGTCCACCGTCAGCGCGCCCGTCGCACCGTCCGGGGACCACGCCGTGGCCGCGCTGCCGTCCACCGCGGCGGCCGCGTACAGGCCGGGCGTCTCGGAGGTCGCCGTCGCCGGGCGGCAACGGGCCGCGTCCGTCGTCGCGGCGAGGTCCGGGCGGCGGGTGCGCAGCGTCAGCGTGCCGGTGAGGAGACGGGGGCCGGTGGGGGTGTGGACGGTGAACGGAGCGCCGGAGGTGAGCCGGACCGTCGTCGTCAGCGGGCCGATCGCGACGTCGTACGTACGGCCCCGGTACCGCAGGCCCGTCAGCGTCACGCCCTTGCCCAGCTGCGGCGGCAGCAGGGGATCGAGGCGCACCCCGTCCTCCCGCAGGCGCAGGCCCGTCAGACCGTGCGTGAAGACCTGGAGGAATCCGCCCTTCCCGGTGAGGAAATCCTCCGCGGGATAGCCCGACAACGGGTCCTGCGCGCCGGACTTCGTACCCCGGGCCTCGCTGAAGAGGGCGTACGGGCCGCGCATGAACGGGCGTACGGAGCGCTGGAGATAGGTGTACGTCACACAGCCGGCCTCCCCGATCGCGGCGGCGTCGATCGCGTGGACCGAGTCCGTCATCGCCGGGCCGTCCGGATCGGTGCGCTCGGCGTAGTAGTCGAGCGTGGCCGCCGCGGCGCCGGGCTCCATCGGCCACTCCAGCGGGTAGATCAGCAGCACGGTGTCGGCCTGTTTGATCGTCGAGCCGTTGTAGCCCGCGTACTGAAGGAAGAGCTTTCGCTTGGGGTCGTAGGGGATGCGCAGACCGTCCGCGACCCGGGTCCACCCGGCCGGCGCGGGATGGCTGAGCAGCCGCGCCGCGCGCGTGGCGTTGCGCAGGGCGGTGGCCGCGACCGCGTTGGTGAAGACCTCGTCGGTGACACCGTTGCTGTACTCGTCCGGGCCCGCGACCTCCTTGACCGAGTAGCTGCCGTCGTCGTCGGCGGTGGCCCGGGAGACCCAGAAGTCGGCGATGCCCGAGAGCAGTGGCCACCCGTGGCCGGCCAGCCAGTCGCGGTCCCCGGTCGCCAGGTAGTACTGCCAGACGGCGAGCGAGACATCGCCCTGGAGATGGTTCTGGGTGACGCAGTGCGGCGGGTTCCAGCTCTGGCACTCGGACCAGAGGTCGCCCCTGCTCGCGCTCGTCCACGGGTAGAACAGCCCCCGGAACCCCAGCTTCTGGGCGTTGGCACGGGCGGCCCCGCGCGTGCGGTACCGGTACTCGACGACCGGACGGGCCAGCTCGGGGCGGGTGGTGAGCAGCCCCGGATACATCCAGATCTCGGCGTCCCAGAACACCAGGCCCGCGTAGTTGTCGCTGGTCAGACCGGCCGGGGCGACGCTGTCGCGAGACCCGGTCCGGGTGGAGGCGAGCAGTCCGTACTGCGCCGACCGCAGCCACTTCTGCAGCTCGGGACTGTCCGGTACGGAGATGTCGGCCGCCCAGGCCCGCCGCCAGGCGGCGGCGTTCGCCGCGAGGACGCCGGACCAGCCGCGCCGGGCCGCGCGCACGGACGCCGCACGGGCGGCGGCGGACGAGGCCGACGAAGTGAGCGAGGTGTCGACTCCGATGTACTTCTCGACGGAGTACGTGCGCCCGGCGCGCACCCGGAGCTCGCTGTGCGGACGGGGTGTGCCGGGCGCCGGTGCCCTGCCGCGTGCCGGACCCGGTCCGTCGGTGCGCAGCGTCTGGACGATCGCGCCGGCCGTCCGGGTGCCCCGGGTCCGGAATGTTCCGTCGTCCTTGAGTGTGATCCGGCGTGCGCCCCGCGGGTCCAGGCGGCCGGTGACGGTCGCCGTACCGCTCCAGTGCGGTGTCATGCGCAGCCGTACCGCGCCGGTGTGCACGTCGGAGCGGTCGGCGAGCACCTCGTACGTGAGGTCGGTCGCGCGCCCGTCTGCCGTGGTCCAGCGCAGTGAGGTGCGCACCAGGCCGCAGCGCAGGAACACCGTCTGGCGGTAGCGCGAGATCCGGGCCGGCGGAGTGCCGGAGCCGTACGTCTCGCTGCCCACGCGCAGGTCGAGCGTCGTCCAGCTGGGCAGCGCGGCGATCACCTCGCGGCCGGCCGCCAGGTCCTTCTCGCGTCCGAACAGGCCGGCGACGAAGGCGCCGTCGTAGCGCGGAGTGAACAGCGGCCAGCCGGTCTTCTCGCCCGACGCGGCGTATCCGGCGCCGGCGGCGGGCACGCGGTGTCCCAGATATCCGTTGCCGACATAGGGGTCGTAACCGTCGGCTCCGCCGAACCGGGTGGAGGTCGGGGCCCAGGCGGGGTCGGTGTCCCGGCCGCAGGTGGTGGACGTGGGCGGGAGGGAGGGGGCCGCGTACGAGAGGGGCGGCAGCGGTGCGATCAGGGCGCCCGCGACCAGGGACGTCAGGGACGTGAGGAGACAGACGCGCGAGAGGCTCACCGTACGAAGGTAGGTAAGCGCGCGCCGGGCGGCGGGACACGGCGCGCGGCGCGCGGGTGAACGGCCGGCCGGGGTGGGCGGGCGGCCCGCGTCAGAGGCCGCCCCACAGGCTCTCAGTCGGCGAGGCCCGTCTTGAGACCCGCGCCGCACAGCGGTACGACGACGCTCCGGTCCGTCCAGCCGCCGACCGCGGCCCAGCAGGCGACGCCCGTCGTTTCCACGTAGAACCCGCGGGCGGCCAGATCCAGCTGCGCGGACCGGATCTGATCCTCGGTCACCGTGAGGAAGGTGCCGCCCGATTCCCGTACCGCGGCCAGGACGGCCCGAGCGCGCGGCGGGCGGGGGATGGCGATGCCCTCGGCGAGGGTGGGAGCGGCCGCGCCGGCCGGGGCGTCGAGCACATCGTCCGAGCCCGCGCGGAAGGCGGCGGCCAGCGGTGACACCGCCTCGGCCTGCACGGCGATCAGCGCCGGGCGCTCCTCGATCAGACCCCGGGCCTGGAGTTCGGCCGTGGCCAGGGCCGCGCCGAGCAGCAGGGTGCCGTTGCCCACCGGTACGGCCAGGGCGTCCGGGAGCCGGCCGCCGAGGTCCTCCCACAGCTCGTACACATAGGTCTTCGTGCCGTGCAGGAAGTACGGGTTGAAGACGTGCGAGGCGTAGAACGTGCCCGGCGTGTCGGCGGCGGCACGTGCCGCCAGCGCGGTGGCCTCGCGGTCGCCGGGGACGATCTCCAGCCGCGCTCCGTGGGCCCGGATCTGCTCGGTCTTCTTCGGCGACGTCCCCTCGGGTACGTACACCGTGCAGGGGAGCGAGGCGCGGGCGCAGTACGCGGCGACGGCCGTGCCCGCGTTGCCGCTGCTGTCCGCGACGACGCGCTCGGGCGAGAGACGGCGGGCCAGTTCGACGAGCATCACGGCGCCGCGGTCCTTGAAGGAGAGCGTCGGCATCAGGAAGTCGAGCTTGGCCGACACCGTGCCGGTGAGCGGGACGAGCGGGGTGCGGCCCTCACCGAGGGTGGTCGTGGGTGCGGCGAGGGGCAGCGCCTCTTCGTAACGCCACAGTGAATTGACGCGTCCCGCGAGAGAGTTGAGCGAGAGCGGATCGGTGACCTCGAAATCGAGGTCCCAGGGGCCGCGGCAGACCGGGCAACACCAGGTGAGAGCGGTCGTTTCGGCGCGGGTGCCGTCCTGTGGGCAGAGATACATGGCCATGTCCGCCAGCATGTCAGGCGTGTGGCGGTCGAGTGGCGAAGGTATTGCACACCTCGACGCACCCTGTGGGATTCCCGAGGATCGGTCGATCTTTCGCTGTCGGACGGGCCGTGGGCAGCGCGGAATCCGGCGCACGTGAGGGTCATGCCATGGTGGTCGGTGACAAACCCGGGTACGGGCTCCCCGAACCGGCTGCCGAACGTCGGCGGCGACACCGCCACGCCGCCCGGCAAGAGGTACGAGAACACGGTGAGTTACACCATCGGTGACAACTCCCACCGTCGAATCGCCGACCACCGTCACCGGTGTCACCGGCGACGCGCCGCGTGCCGAGGGCGTCGCCGCCGCTCGGGCGCCGTCGGTGGGGCATGCGCGCGGCCCTGACGAATCATCACTTCGGGTGAAACTTTGGCCCGCGCTTGCGGTCCACAACCGACGGTCGTCAGGCTGTTGCAGACTGTCAATCTGTTGGGAGTGGCCTGTGACTTTCGGTGAGCAGCCCGCCTATCTGCGCGTTGCGAGCGATCTGAGAGAAAAGATCGTCAATGGTTCGCTGCCGCCGCATACGCGCCTGCCTTCGCAGGCCCGTATCCGCGAGGAGTACGGGGTCTCGGACACCGTCGCGCTGGAGGCGCGCAAGGTGCTGATGGCCGAGGGGCTGGTCGAGGGGCGCTCCGGCTCCGGTACGTATGTGCGCGAGCGCCCGGTCCCGCGCCGGATCGCCCGTTCCGGCTACCGGCCGGGGGCCGGGGCCAGCCCGTTCCGTCAGGAGCAGGCGGCGGAAGGGGTGCGCGGGACGTGGGAGTCCCGCAGTGAGCAGGAGGGCGCGAGCGACGAGATCGCCGAGCGCCTGGGCATCGAACCGGGCGACCGGGTGATGCGTACGCGATACACCTTCCGGGAGGCCGGGGAGCCGATGATGCTCTCCACCTCCTGGGAACCCCTCGCCGTGACGGGGCGTACGCCGGTGATGCTGCCGGAGGAGGGCCCGTTGGGCGGATGCGGGGTGGTCGAGCGGATGGCCGCGATCGACGTCGTCGTGGACAACGTGGCCGAGCAGGTCGGCGCGCGTCCGGGGCTGGCGGAGGAGCTCCTGGCGCTCGGCGGTGTTCCGGGCCATGTGGTGATGGTGATCGAGCGTACGTATTACGCGTCCGGCCGCCCGGTCGAGACGGCGGACGTGGTGGTGCCCGCCGATCGCTTCCGGATCGCCTACCACCTTCCGGTCAGGTGACCGGCGTGCGAGGGGCGCCGTCCGGCTTCGTGCGCGATGGATCGACGCCTCGTCGGGTGCCTTGAGCGGCAGTCGATCGTCGACCGCGAGGGCTTGTCATGTCCTGATCCTGCCCGCCGTTCGTGCCCGCACGGCGAACGACGGGCGGACTGGCTGACCGGCTCATCGGCCGACCGCTGACAGCCGTTCATTGCTTCGTAGCCGCGTGGTGGAGGTCGGCGAAGGGCTGCCCCTGGGGGGCGCATCCAGCTGGATGCGCCCCCTCACTCTTTTCATGGCCGGATCGGTATCTCTTTGTGTAATTACGTATCCGTTGAGTGAAGGTCAGGCGTAGGGTCCGGCATATGCGTACTGCGGTTTCCTGGGGATCCTTAGAAACGTACACGCCGTTCGAGGGAGGGGCGCAATGCTTGGGAGGGGCGCGATGACCGACAACGGTGCCGATCTCCCATGGCTGGTGATACGGCAGGACGACAACGGCAATCGCTACCGCGTCGGCAGGTATGCCACACAGGGCGAGGCCCAGAAGGTCGCCGACAAGCTCGACACCCATGGTCACAAGCAGCTCTATTGGGTGGAGCGCGCAGGGGCGCGGGCCCGGCCGTAGAGCGTGCGCGCTGGGAGTGGGGCAGGGGCTGGTGTTCCGGCTCGCGAGCGCCCGTGAGGGGAGTGGCCGGAGCCGTCCGTGACCGGGTCGCCGGCCGGCTGTGCGCCGCGGCGCGCCGCCCGAGCCGGTCGGTGGTCGGGGGCTGCCGGGCGTTCGTCAGGCAAACCGGTCGGTGGGTGCGGTGTCGCCGGGTTCCGTGGCGGAGTCCTTCGGTCCACCGCTGTCGCAGTGTGTGGCCGTCGGGCGGTCCGTGCGCCGGTACATCCTGGCGACGACGGTGCACCGGAGCGCCATGGACAGCGCCATGGCCAGGCGGACGCCGGGCAGCCCCGACCCCGACAGGGCGTACGCAAGGGCGAGTTGGAGGCCACGCCGCACGTGGCGATCCGCGCGAGGGCGCCACTGCCGCCGCTGCCCTCGAACACCCCCCCACGCGATGAAGCAGGCGAGCAGCACCAAGTACGGCCCTACGCAGCGCAGATGGAGCGCGCCCGCCGAGGCCACCTCGCCCTCGCTGCCGAAGATGCGCGTGACCCATGGTCCGACGGCGAGCAGCGTCAGCATGGCCGAGAGTCCGAGAGCCCGAGAGCCCCTGCTGATGATCCCGGCCGGGCCGAGGCGATCGGCGGCCTGGAGGGCTGAGCGAAGTCCGGTGGGCGGTGAACCTTTCCGGTCACAGCGCTAGGGTCCTGCCTGACGTGGGTTTCGGATGGTGAAGGCGGAGTGATGTCGGTCCTGATCGACACGGTGGCGTGGGTGCGTATGGAGGGCGGCAGGATTCTGTGCGCGCGGCCCCGGGGGAAGGGTGTCTTCTACATCCCCGGGGGCAAGCGGGAGGGCGCGGAGACCGATCTGGAGACCCTGGTCCGCGAGATCAAGGAGGAGCTGACGGTGCTCCTCGAACCGCGCACCGCGGTGCATGTGGGTACGTACGAGGCCGACGTGCCCGATCTGCCGGGCGGCGCCGTGGTCCGTATGAGCTGCTACACCGCCGACTACGAGGGGACGTTGGCGGTGAGCAGCGAGATCGAGGAGATGGCCTGGTTCTCGTACGCGGACCGCCCCCTGGTTCCACCGGTCGATCAACTGCTCTTCGATGACCTGAAGGCGTCGGGGGAGCTGGACTGAGCCGGTCCGGGCGCCGGTGCCCCCGCCGACTCGGTGCTGCTGACATGGATTCCGGCGGCGCGTGTCGGCCGCCTCGTGCGCCCCTCTCCCTGCGGGCGTCTGTTCGTGCGCGCGGACGTACACCCGTACGCCCCACGTGTCGGCCCCCGCGATAGTTCGCACCAAATATCGGGTATGTGCTGATTAACCCCCGTAAACAGGACGCCCCCCGTTGCTGGTTTTGGGAAGTGATCGGCGTGATCGACACTGAAGGCGACTGCGCCGAGTGGACCTTTCCGGCTGAGCCGGGCGCAGTGCGCTCCGCGCGGCACGCCGTCCATGAGGCGCTGCGCGGCTGGGGGCTCGACACCTCTCTGGGGGATGTGACAGTCCTGCTGGTCAGTGAGTTGGTCACCAATTCCATGCAATACACATCGGGTCCCATCGGGGTACGGCTGCGGCGCCCCCATCCCAACGGCGACGCCCCCGCCACCCGCCCCGGACTGCTCGTGGAAGTTTCCGATCCGCTTCCGGATCCGCCCACCGAACGTATGCCGGGACCGGACGACGAGGGCGGCAGGGGGCTGCAGCTGGTGGCCTGTTCCGCACGCCGCTGGGGGACCAGACGGGGAAAGACCGGCAAGACGGTGTGGTTCGAGCTGGCCCTGCCTGGTTAGGAGTGGGGTGGGACGCACAGCGATCACCAGAGGTCGGGCAGAACCTGGCTGAAAGGGACTGAGACCGTGCTGTGATCGTGAACGCCGTGTCGGTAGGGGCCGTAGTGCTGAATACTGCGGGCAGGACCGGTCCGGTGTGTGAGCTGGAGGGGACGGTCGCGTGAGCGAAATACCGGGGACAGCGGGCGACATCGTGTGGCAGAGCAGCCCGCCTGGCTCGATCTATGACTACATCAGGGTCGCCTCCTTCTCGATCGGCCCCGACGGCCTGATCGAGCAGTGGAGCCGGCGGGCCGCCGGCCTCTTCGGCATTGCCGCGGACGAAGCGGTGGGCCTGGATCCGGTCGAGGCGTTCATGCCGGCCGAACTGCGCGTGGACGGCCGCCGCCGGGTCGGCGAGATCCTCGACGGCAGGGAGTGGACGGGCCTCGTCCCGTTCCGGATGCCGGGTGAGGACGCCGTGCACGGGCTCGCCGAGATCTATGTGATGCCGAGCGCGACAAAGGCCGGGGAACGGGCGGCGATCTGTATCGTCGTGGACGTCCGCGCGCTGCGCCGCATCGAGACGGACCTCGCCGCGTCACAGGCCATATTCGGTCAATCCCCCTTTGGTTTCGTGCTGTTCGGCACCGACCTCACCGTGGTGCGCGCCAACCAGCGCTTCGCCACCGTCTTCGGCGGTCAGGCCGCCGACCACCGCGGCCGTACGGTCGACGACTACCTCGCCCGTCCCGAGGCGGACCGGCTCACCGCCACCCTGGAGCGCGTGCTGGAGACCGGCGCGTCCGTCACCGACCTCCAGCTCGTCGGCACCGCGCCCGGCGACCCGGTCAGCCGCCACTGGTCCATGAACCTCTACCGGGTGCACAGCGGATCGGGCCGCCCCATCGGCATCGCCGGACTGGCCACCGATGTGACCCGACGGCACATCGCCGCCCGCGAGGCCGCCAGCGCCCGCCGCAATCTCGCCCTGCTCAACGAGGCCAGTGCCCGCATCGGCAACTCCCTCGACCTGGAGACCACCGCCCGCGAACTCCTCGATGTCGCCGTGCCCGGCTTCTGCGACCTCGCCTCGGTCGACCTCTACCAGGGACTGCTCACCGGCGACGACGCGCCGCCCGGCAGCTGGGACTCGCGCCGTCAGGAGTCCGTCGGGGGCTCCGCCGAACTGCGCCGCGTCGCTCTCGCCAGCGCGGTGTCGGACGGCCTGCCCGTCACCGCGGACACCGGCGCACCCGACATGGGCGGCGAGCCGCCCGAGCTCGGCGCCGTACACCGCTTCTCGTACAACTCGCCCTGCGCCATCGCCCTGCGCACCGGGCATGTCGAGGACGTGCCCGGCGACGACCGGGGCTTCGTCCAGTCCACGCTCGCCGTGCCGATGGTCGCCCACGACACGGTGGTCGGTCTCGTCCGGTTCTCCCGCACCAAGGGCAGCGAACCCTTCGGCGAGCGGGACCGGGCGCTGGCCACGGAGCTGGCCGCCCGCGCCGCGGTCTGCATCGACAACGCCCGCCTCTACCGGCGCGAACACGAGCGTGCGCTGATCCTCCAGCGCAGCCTCCTGCCCCCCGGCGACCCCGTGGCCGCAGGCCTCGACATCGCCTGCCGCTACCTCCCCGGCAACACCGCGACCGAGGTGGGCGGCGACTGGTTCGACGTGATCGAGCTCCCCGGCCACCGCACCGCCCTCGTCGTCGGCGACGTCATGGGGCGCGGACTGCGGGCCGCCGTGGCCATGGGCGAACTGCGCACCGCCGTAAGGACCCTGGCTCTGCTGGACCTGGAACCCGCCGAGGTGCTCTCCGCGCTCGACGAGGTCGCCCGAGGGCTCGGTACCCCCGGCGGCACCTCCTCCTCCGGCGGTTCCGGCGGCACCCAGTGGCCCTCGCGGGCCGCCCACAAGTCCCGCGAGGTGGACCTCTCCGAGGTGTACCTGGCGACTTGTGTGTACGCGGTCTACGACCCGGTCACCCGGCGGTGCACCTTCGCCAACGCCGGCCATCTGCCCCCTGTCGTGGTCGAGCCGGGCGAGCCCGCCCTGCTGCTCGACGTCCCACCCGGGATGCCGCTCGGTGTGGGGGGCGAACCCTTCGAGGAGGTCGAGGTCGAACTGCAGGAGGGGTCCCTGCTCGCCCTCTACACGGACGGCCTCGTCGAGTCCCGTGACCATCCGCTCGATGAAGGGCTGGCCGCCCTGCGCCGGGCGCTCGTCGAGCCGGAACGGCCGCTCGAAGACGTCTGCGACCGTGTACTGACCACCCTCGACACCCGGCACGGCGAGGACGACATCGCCCTGCTCATGGCCCGCATCCAGGGGCTCGCGGCCGACGCGGTCGGCGACTGGCGGCTGCCCCGCGAACCCCGCTCCGTCGGCCGCGCCCGCGAACTGGCCCGTGGCCAACTGCTCGCCTGGGACCTCGGCGAGCTGGTGGACACCACCGAACTGCTGGTCAGCGAGCTGGTCACCAACGCCCTGCGGTACGGAGAGGGCGAGATCCGGCTCAGGCTGCTGCGCGACCGTACGCTCGTGTGCGAGGTCTGGGACGGGGGGCTCGTCCAGCCGCGGCGGCGGCGGGCCCGCGACACCGACGAGGGCGGGCGCGGGCTGCAATTGGTCGGCCTGCTGAGCGTGGGCTGGGGGTCGAGGCGGACACCGCGCGGCAAGACCGTCTGGTTCGAGCTGGCGCTGCCCGACGGGCAGCCGGCCGCCGAGCCCACGGTCGAGCAGCTGCTGAGCATGTTCTGAGGAAGGGTTCAGGAGGTGGGCGGCGGACCGCTCATGAGACCGTCTTCAGCGCGGCGAGCCGGGCCTCCACCTCGGCGTTGTCGCCCAGGGCGTCCAGCTGCTCGAACTGGGCGTCCAGCGATGAGGCGGCGTGCTCCTGCTTGCCCAGGGCCTTCGCCTCCTCGCGCCGCACCTTGTCCTCGAAGCGGCTGAGCTCACTGGTCGGGTCGAGCACGTCGATGTTCTTGACGGAGTCCATCCTCCGGTTCCGCGCCTGGGCGGACGTGGCGCGTGCGACGAGCTCGTCGCGCTTGGACTTCAGCTCCGTCAGCCGGGTCCTCATCTGATCCAGGCCGGACTTGAGCTTGTCCACGACCTCGCTCTGCGAGGCGATCACCGGCTCCGCGGTCTTCGCCTCCTTCTCCGACCGGAGCTGCCGCCCGAGCGCGACCTTGGCCAGGTTGTCGAACGTGTCCGCCTCCGCGCCGGCCCCGGCCGCCCGCAGCTCGTCGGCCTTGCGGCTGGCCGCGAGCGCCTTGCCGCCCCACTCCTCGGCCGCGTCGACGTCCTCCCGGTGATCCTGTTCCATCAGCCGCAGATCGCCGAGGGTCGCGGCGACCGCCTGCTCGGCCTCCGCGATGTTGGCCGTGTAGTCGCGGATCAGCTGGTCCAGCATCTTCTGCGGATCCTCCGCCTGATCCAGCAGGGCGTTGACATTGGCCTTCGCCGGCTGGGTGACGCGGCCGAGTACGGTCTGCTTGGGCATGGCATCTCTCCTGCCTGTGGGTGAATGCGTACACGTGAAGCCCCGAGCCGGGGTCCGCGCTCGTTCGCCGGGGTCCGCGCCGGGCTCAGAAGCGGCCGCCGCCGCCCCGTCGGCCGCGGGTGCCCCCGCCGCCGAAACTGCCCGGCCCGCCGCCCCCGTCGCCTTGGAACCCGCCGCCCTGGAATCCGCCGCCCCGGGACCCTGCGCCGAAACCACCTCCGTATCCGCCGCCCCGGCCGTCGCCGCCCAGGAGCCCGCCGAGGATGATTCCGCCGAGCACCGCGCCGCCGACCCCGCCGCCCGCTCCCGGCACACCACCCGGACCGCCTCGGCCCGCGTACCCGCGCACATCCTGTTCGGCCAGGCTCCGGGCCTGCCCGGCCAGGGAATCCGCCTGCTGCGCCTCCACCAGCGCGCCCTGGGGATCGCCGTCGGCCTCGGCCAGTTCGCGGGAGCGGTCGAGCCGTCGTCGGGCCTCCGTGAGCCGGGTCCGGGCCTGGCTGCCCACGGCTCCGCGGTTCGTGGTGATGTAGTCGGCGGCGGCGTCGACCGTCGAACGCGCGGTGAGCGTCGACCGGTCGAGCAGGGAGCGGGCCCGGGTGTCGCCCTGTTCCCGTTCGCGGGCGCCGGCCAGCGCCCTGTCGAGCGCCGTGTCCGCCTCCTCCACCCTGCGCAGTGCGCCGATGGGGTCGTACGGACCGGCCCGCAATTCCCCCTTCACATCGTCGAGCACCGACCGCGCGCGGGCGATCCGGCCCCGCAGATCCGCCGTCGACACCCCCTTCCGGGTGCCTTCGAGCAGGCCGCCCGCATCGGCCAGATCGGTCTCCGTCTCGATGAGGGCGGCGGGCAGCCGGTCCGCCGCCTCCGCGAGTTCCCGGCCCAGCCGGTCCACCGCGTCGACGAGGGTGGTCGCCTGGTCGACGGCGCTTTCGGCGGCCCGCACGTACACCGCTGCCGCGGCGTTGTTCCCGCCGTCCACCGACTGCCGGGCCCGATTGAGCCCGGCAGTGGCGAAGACCAGCCGGTCCTTGGCCTGTTCGACGGCGTCGGCCACGGGCGCGGAGGCCGACCTCGCGTACCGGCCGCGCATCGCGGTCAGGGCGGCCTCGGCGGCGGTCACACGGCCGGTGAGCGCGCGGAAGGCGGTCTCGGCCGTGGCCAGCGCCTGCGGAGCGTTGCGTTCCAGGGCACGCAGCCGGTCGAAGTCCTCGGACACGGCGTCGAGGCGGGCGTCGGCGGCGGCGCAGCGGCCGATGATCTCGTCCAGCATCCGGCGTCGCGTCGCGTCGTCCTCGGGAAAGGCGTCGTCCAGCTGCTGGCGCAACCGGAACGCGGTTGTCAGCTCGCCCTTGGCATAGTCGACGGCCTCGGTGAAGGGGGCCGCGGCCTCCTCCCCGAACTGTGCGGTGGCGTAGCCCAGTTCCTCCTCGCTGGTGCGGACCGCGTCGTCGGTGTCCACCAGCGTCCGCTTCGCCCGGCCGTCCAGCTCCGGCAACGGGGTCGGCGGCCGCGGCGGGCCGCCCGGCCCGGCGGACCCCGGGCCCCAGCCGGTCGCACCCGGCGTGGTGCGGGTCGCGACGCGCCGCCTGCGCCGGGTGTACGCGTAACCGGCGACCACCGCCGCGCCGCCGACGACGACCACCGGCAGGATCAGGTCCACGGCGCTCGCCCCGCTGGAACTCCCGGTTCCGGGATCGGGGGCACCGGGCGTGATCGTCGGGGTGGGCACGGCCTTGCCGGCCAGCACGGCGGTGTATCCGTTGGCGGCGCCGATCGCCGCGCCGGCCCAGTCGTGCTTCCTGAGCGCGGGCCCGACGGTCGTGCGCGCCACGTCGTGGAGCTGGGTGTCGCTGAGGCGTGAGCCCTGGTCCACGGTGTAGGCGTACTGCCGGTCGTGGGTGGCGACGGCGAGCAGGACGTCGTCGCGGCCGAGGCCCTTCTGGTCGGCCTTCCGGTCGGCCCAGCCCTGCGCGGAGCGGCCGGAGAAGTCGCGTACGTAGACCACGAAGAGCTGGATGCGACGGCTGTCGTGCAGCCGGTCGAGTGCTGCCGTGACCTGGTCCCTGCGGTCCCCGAGCGCCCCCACCCGGTCGGTGATCTGCCCGTTGCGGGACAGGGTGACGGGATCGTCGGCGCGCGCGGTCGACGCGGTGGTGAGGGCCGGCCAGCACACCGCCAGCAGCACGGCGAGAAGGGCCCGGCCCGGCGGGGATATCCGGGTACGGCTCACGAGCGGCGTCACCTTTGTGAGGCTATGTCCACTCTCAGTCACCCGCGACCCGGCGACCGGGCGGCGTACCGGAAGGGCCGGGGCCGGTCCCCTCCGCGCACGCCGCCGCGGCCGGTGCGCCGCCGACGGTCAGATCGAGAAGCGCTCCTTGGCGAGCAGCGGGCGCACCCTCGACTGGAACCCGCCGGTCCGGAACGGCTTCTGCAGCAGGCCGGGTCGGATCGCCTGGGCCAGCGCCGCCGCGATCATGCCCTGGTCGAGGGCGAGCATGTAGTCGCTGACCCGGCCGGTGCCGACGTTGACGGAGTCCCGGAACCCGTATCCGTCGTGGTAGGCGCCGAAGTCGCGGTCGAGTGCCCGCAGGTTGGCGATCGCCTCGTCCGGCGCGTAGGGCAGGGCGAGGAAGGAGGCGTGCGGGGTGACCACACCGTTGGTGAACGCCGAGGGGGGCGGCAGTGGCGCGCCGTCCGTGGTGTACGTGCGGTCGGTGTTGGAGGCGTAGCCGTCGACCTGCATGCCGATCGCGTCGACCCCGTATTCCTGGTACCCGCCCTCGGGGATGTCGGCCGGGGAGAAGCCCCAGTACCCGTACCGCGCCTCCTCCATGCCGTGCTCGATCTGGCTGCGGACGTAGCGCTGGTGCGTCAGGCCCCAGGAACGCGGCGACCACTCCGGCTCCGGCACGAACAGCGGCACCATCAGGGCCTCGAACATCGAACCGCCCCAGCTGGGCACGATCTTCCGGCCGCGGTGGGTGTAGTGCCCCTGCCAGACGCGTACGCCGTCCATGGCGACGTAACTGCCCTGCGGGTGCTGCTCCTGCTCGTGCTCGGGGAGCATCGTGCGCAGCAGGTGCCAGTAGTGGTCGGCGGGCAGGGAGCCGTCCGCGATGCCCAGGTAACTGGCCATGCGAGGCTCGGTGTTGAGCGCGCCGTAGTGGTGGCCGGTGGGCTCCCCGGTATCGGTCCAGAACCCGCCGCGCAGCTGGCCGGGGCCGGCGACCGGGGCGGCCGGGTCGTACGGCGTGTAGTAGTAGGACCAGTCGGCGGTGGCCAGGACGCGGGCGATCCGGGGACGCAGGGCGGGCGAGGCGTCGGCAGCGATGCGCAGTCCGGTGACCAGCCAGGCGTTGTCGACGGAGGAGAGGAACGGACGCACCGGGTCGCCGGTGCCGGGCCACTCGGTCAGAACCGAACCGTCGTGCGCGTCGTACCAGTTGAGCCAGAAGCCGTGGTGGCGCTCCAGCTTCTCGACGGCCCGGACGGTGTGCTCCAGCCGGCGCCGCATCGTGGCGTCGTCGATCACGCCGAGCCCGGCGGCGGCGACGGTCGACCAGAGGCCGCAGCCGATGTTGGTGGGCGACGTCTGGCGCGACCGCACGGGGGCGCCGGGGCCGCTGACGTCGATCTTGTCGACGGCGAGACCGAAGTCGGTCGTCATCGCCTCGATCGAGCGGTACGTGTCGCGGAACCAGCGGCGGAGCAGTGCCGTGTCCGCTCCGTGCGCGGACTGTCCGGACTTCACGGACTGCGCGGCGCCTGCGGAAGGCACGGTTACGGCTCCGAGGGACAGGGCGGCAGCCCCTGTTCCCGCGGCGGTGAGAAACGTGCGACGGTCCATCAGAACCCCTCGAAGAAGAGCCACCGACTGTGGGCGGTGGGCGGATTTCGTTCGTCGGTCGTGACTGAGCTTGGCGTTTAACGTGGGCGGGCTTGGTGTTCTTTGATCGATTCGGCGCGTTTGACGGTCTTGCCGACGTCGTGGTGCCTGGCCCGGTG
>NZ_JBEYTM010000069.1:0-35376 GCF_040643055.1 Streptomyces sp. NPDC047515 | reverse complement strand
GTGGAGCCATGAATCCCACCGCAAGACCGCACGAGCCAACACCGTCGAGGACTACATCGCAGCGTAATCAACCGGCCACCCGACAGGCTCTCAGCGTTCGCGCGGGCGCCCGACGGGCGGGCATGGGCGTCGGCCGGTTCAGTAGGAGTGGTCGGCGGTGACGTCGGCGGAGAGGTGGAGGGTCTGTTCCGCCGCGCCGGCACGAAGGGTGAGAAGGGTCTGGGCGAGGGCGTCGACGGCGACGAGGTGCGCGATACGGCTGGCGGTGGTTTCCAGGCCGAAGACGAGGTCCTGCCCTCCGGCGACGAGGGTGTGGGTGCTCGTCTCGCTCAGGGGTGACTGCGCATAGCTGGTCAGGCCGATCACCTCGGCGCCGGCACGGCGGGCTCGGCGCGCGGTGTCCACCGTGCTGCGGGTGGCACCGGTATGGCTGATGGCGAGGCACACCGCGCCCGGCGGGAGCTGGGCGGCGGCGAGTTGAGCGGTGAGGGAGTCGACGGGTGCGTCGACGACGCATCCGAGGGCGCGCAGGCGATAGGCGGCGTCGGTGGCCACGGCGGCGGAGAGGCCCGCTGCCGCGACCACGACGCGGGGCGCCGCGTTCAGGGCCGAGGCGGCGGCGAGCAGCCGGTCGGCGGTGAGCGTGGTGGTGAGATCGTCGAGGGCTTCGCGGGAGGCATGGATCGCGTCCGCCAGAGCCCCCGCCGCCGGGTCGTCGTGGGACTCCGGTGCCGGTGCGCGGGTGGGGCTCTGGCGCGCTGCCGCGATCTTCAGTTCCTGGTAGCCGCGGAAGCCGAGGCGCTGGCAGGCGCGGACGACGGATGACGGCGCCGTACCGGCCAGGGCGGCGACGTCGCTGACGCTGAGCCGGACGAGGCCGGCCCCCTGTTCGAGGATCACCTGCGCGACGCGGGCCTCGGTCTCGCGGAGCTCCGGCAGCTTGGCCCGCACGTGTGCGCCGAGCCGGTACCCATCGGTGGAATTCTGTTCCATGTGATTAGAGTAGCGCGGAATTTCATTCCAGACAGCCATCGACGCCTGGAGCTCCTTCGCCATGCCCTCGCCCCTTTCCGCCGGCGCGGCCGTGCCCGCGGCCGTGCTCGGTGCCGCCGTTCTGCACGCCCTGTGGAATGCCATGGCCCACCGCATCACCGACAAGCTCGTCGGCTTCACCCTCATCAACCTCGCGTACACCGGCTGCGCGGCCGTCATGGTGTGCTTCACACCGCTGCCCGAGGCCGGGGCCTGGCCGTTCATCCTGGCCTCCGCCGCACTGGAAGTGCTCTCCCAGCTCTTCCTCCTGCGCGCCTACCAGCTCGGGGACTTCGGCCAGATGTACCCCCTGGCCCGAGGCACCGCTCCGCTGCTCGTGGCCGTCGCCTCCGTGACCCTGCTGGGCCGGCCGCTCGCGGCCGCCGAACTGGCGGGTGTTCTGGTGATCTCGACCGGCCTGGCAGGCCTGGCCTTCGCGGACGGGTGGCCGCGACGCGCCCAACTGCCCGCGCTGGCCGCGGCGGTGGCCACCGGGGCCGTCATCGCCTGCTACACCGTGATCGACGGCACGGGCGTCCACCGCTCCCAGACCGTCATCGGCTACATCGCCTGGCTCTTCCTGTGCCAGGGCCCGGTCCTGCCGCTGCTGGCCCTCGCCCGACGCGGCCGCCCCCTGTTCGCGCAGCTCAAGCCCGTCCGCGGAATCGGCCTGACGGGCGGCGCCATCTCCCTGCTCGCCTACGGCCTCGTCATCTGGGCACAGGCCCAAGGCGACCTCGCGACCCTCGCCGCCCTGCGCGAGACGAGCATCCTCATCGCGGCGCTGATCGCCACACTCCTGTTCCGCGAACGCTTCGGCCGCCTGCGCCTCACCGCCGGCGCGGCCGTCCTCGCCGGCATCGTGGTACTCGAACTCGCCCACCCCTGAGCACCGACCGCGGCACCGGGGCCGCCCACGGCGCCCCGTTCACGGCATGTCGGCATCGCGCCGCGGCCGCGCCGGAACCTGAGGAGCGGTGTCCTGCTCCGACCGGCCCGCCGTCCGCCGCCCGGCTCGCCCCGGCCCCGGGATCAGGACGGGTCCGTCAACCGGCGCCGGGGCCGTCGACTCCCGTACGACCAGCCTCGGCCGGATCAGCAGCGACCGCCCCGCCACCGGAGCCGAGTCGATCCGCGCCCGCAGCTGCTGAAACGTCTCCGCGGCCATCTCCGGCAGCGGCTGGCGGACCGTCGTCAGCGGCGGTTCGAAGAGGTCGGCGAGGAGGATGTCGTCGAAGCCGACCACGGAGACGTCCTGCCCCGCGCTGCGTCCGGCGTCCTTGGCACCCCGGCAGATCCCGATCGCGCACATGTCGTTGATGGCGACGAACGCGGTGGGCGGGCGCGATCCGCCGAGGAGTTCCCTGGCCGCGTTCCGCCCCAGGTCGGCGGCGTTCTTGTCACCGAACTCGGCGGTGTCGGCGCCGGGCCAGACGATCGCGTCGGCCGGATCGAGACCGGCCGACTCCAGAGCGGCCCGGAAGCCGCGCAGGCGCTCGCGGCGGTTCACGCTGTTGACCGAGCCGGAGACGAACGCCAGCCGGCGGTGTCCGAGTTCGATCAGGTGGCGGGTGGCGAGTTCGGCCCCCATCGCGTTGTCGACACTGATGGAGGCCAGTGACGGCGGATCACCGGCCTGCGCGGTGCGGTCGAAGGCGACCATCTTCAGGCCGCGGCTGAGCAACGGTGTCACATGGTCGAGCGAGGGGAGCGAGGAGCAGAGCACCACTCCGCTGACCCCGTCGGCGAGCAGCTCCTCCCCGTACTTCAGCTCTCGGGCCGGATCACGCTCGCTGTTGCAGAGCAGTACGTGATAGCCCTCGGCGAGCGCGATGGCCTCCAGCTCGCGGGCGAGAGCCCCCCAGAAGGGGTTGGCGACGGACGGCACGATGAGACCGATGACCTTGATGCGGCCCGTGCGCAGCATCCGGGCCGCGCGGTTGGGCCGGTAGCCGAGCTGCTCGATCACCTGCTCCACGCGGGCCAGCGTGGCCGCCTGCATACGGTCCGTACGCCCGTTGAGGACGTTGGAGACCGTGCTCGCGGAGACCCCCGCGGCCTCCGCGACCTGATGGATCGTTACCCCGCTCATGCCACCTCCGGTTCGGAACGCAACTGACCCTATCAGTGTATCGATTTACTTAACTCGGTTCACCGGTACACCCGTTAACAGACCTGAAAATTCATGTGCATCAGCTGTTGACGTCCCTCTCATGACGTTCCTAGCATCACTGCATCGATTTACCAGCGCTTCCCAGCCATGGCCGGGTTGTCATCGCTGGATCGATCCACAGTCTCCACCTCAAAAGGGGTGTCCCATGGAACTCAAAAGACGGTCGCTGCTCGCTGCCATCGGTGCCGGTACCGCTGTCGCCGCTCTCGGTGGATGCGGCACCGGCACTTCGGCGGCCGGCTCCGCCGACGGCCCCGCCGAAGGCGAGATCACGCTGCTCACCCCGATCTTCGAAGGTGCCGACGGCAAGGCGCTGTTGGAGAAGGAGATCCTGGGCGGGTTCCGGAAGAAGTACCCGGACGTCAAGGTGAACGTGGACTACACCACGTACACACACCTCAACGAGAAGATCACCACGGGTCTCGCGGGCGGTCTGCTGCCCGACGTGCTGATGATGGGGGTGGGCTGGATCCCGCCGTTCGCGGCGAAGAAGGCCATCGCCGAGCTGCCCGAGAAGTTCGCCACCGCGCACGACTACGAGAAGCGGGTCCTGGAGCCGTCCCGGTACGACGGCAAGCTGTACGCGCTGCCGGTCGTCCTCGACACCCGCATCGTCGTCTACCGCAAGGACCACTTCGCCGAGGCCGGCATCAAGAAGACCCCGGCGAACTGGGCCGAACTGCGCGCCGTGGCCAAGCAGCTCACCAAGGACGGCCGGATCGGGTTCGACCCGTTCTCGATCGATCTGCGTCAGTGCTGGGAGACCTTCCTCTTCGCCAACGGCGGCCAGCTGTTCAGTGCGGACGGCAAGAAGGTGCTGTTCACCGACGCTCGCGGGGTCGAGGCCTTGCAGTTCTTCAAGGACCTCATCAAGGACGGCTCCGCCGACTATGCCAAGAAGACGGACACGGGCGCCCCGACCAACGTGCAGACCGGCAAGGCGTCGATGATGATGACCACCAGCGCCCTGTGGAAGCAGGTCGGGGACCAGTCCCCGGATCTGCTGAAGGACGACAAGCTCGGTGCGTTCATCCTCGCCAACCGCAAGCCCGCGATGCTCCAGGGCGGCACGCTGGTCACCCAGTCCGCCAGTTCCAAGCACCCGGCGGCGGCCCGTGCGCTCGTCGAGTACCTCGCGACGCCCGAGTCCATCCTCGGGGCGGCCGAGCAGCGCGGTTCGGTGCCCGGGCTGAAGGATCTCAGCGACACCGACTATGTGAAGGAGAACCAGTTCGTCGATCTCTCCCTGCGGAGCATGGGCGACGCATGCTCCGAGGGCGGCACCGCCGCCTGGATGGAGATCCGCGAAAAGATCAAGCCCACGCTGGAGCCCGCCATCGTGGGCACCCAGTCGGCGAAGGACGCGATCGCGGAACTCGGCCGGCTCGCCGAGGCCGCCAGCGGCCGGATGTAAGGACCCGTCACTGTGGGAACTACATCCGTATTGAAGGCGCGGCCGACCCGGCCCCCCTCCATGACCGGCCACACGGTCGCGAAGAAGCGCACCGGAGGCCGCACGCCGGCGGGACCGGGGCGCCGCAGGCAACGCGCCGGCATGCTCATGGTGGCGCCCGCATTGCTCCACGCCTCGCTCTGGATCGGGCTGCCGGTCGTCGCGTCGGTCGTTCTGGCCTTCACGAAGTACGACGTGCTGACGGCGCCGCAGTTCGTGGGCCTGGACAACTTCCGGGACATGATGGACGACGCGGTCTTCCGCAAGTCCATCGTCAACACCGTCGTCTACACCTTCTTCACCGTGCCGGTCGGCATGATGCTGGGGCTGCTCGTGGCCCTGGCCCTGCACACCGGACTGAAGGCGCGGGGGATCTTCCGTACCGCGGTCTTCCTGCCGCAGGTGACGGCGACCGTCGCGATCGCACTGGTCTGGCTGTGGATCTACAACCCGGGCAACGGGCTGCTGAACACGCTCCTGTCGTTCCTCGGGATCGACGGACCGGCCTGGCTGTCGTCGACCTCGTGGGCGATGCCGTCGGTGATCCTGGTCGGCATCTGGCAGGGCATCGGCATGAAGATGCTCATCTACCTGGCGGCGCTCCAGTCCCTGCCGAAGGAGCTGTACGAGGCCGCTTCGGTGGACGGAGCGTCCAAGGTGCGGCAGTTCTTCTCGATCACCCTGCCGTTGCTGAAGCCCGCGACGTTCTTCGTGCTCATCACGTCGATGATCAGCGCGTTCCAGTCCTTCGACCAGATCTACATCCTGACCGACGGCGGCCCGGCCAACAGCACCACGATGATGACGTACGAGATCTACAAGTCCGCCTTCCGGGAGTTCCGCGTGGGCTACGCCTGCGCGCAGTCACTGGTGCTGTTCGTGCTGCTGATGGGCTTCACCCTGGTCAACCGGCGGATCATGGGAGGCACCCGTGGCCACAACTGAGCTGCACAGGCCAAAAGTTGCGGGGAAGTCCCGGATCCGGAGGAACGGCAGGCCGCTCTCCGCCGGCCGGATCGCGCTCTATCTGACGCTCACCGTCGTCTCGCTGCTGATGGTGGTGCCGTTCGTCTGGATGGTGCTCACCTCGCTCAAGACCCCGGTGGAGATCGCCTCCCAGGACGCCGGACTGCTGCCGGAGCACTGGGAGTTCGGAAACTATCTCGACGCGCTCAGGGCTGCGCCGTTCGCGACGTACGCGCGCAACAGCTTCATCATCGCGTCCAGTCACACCGTGCTCAACGTGGTGGTGGCGTCGATGGCCGGGTACGCGCTGGCGCGGATCAGATTCCGGGGCAGCGAGGTCATCTTCTATCTCTTCATCGCCGCGCTGATGATCCCGACGTACACCAAGGTTCTGCCCGAGTTCCTGATCGTCCGCTTCATGCCGCTGGCCGGCGGGAACGACCTCTTCGGCCAGGGCGGCAGCGGCTGGCTGGACTCCTGGTGGGCGCTCATCGTCCCCGGCGCCGTCACCCCGTTCGCGGTCTTCCTCTTCCGTCAGTTCTATCTGGACCTTCCGGTGGAGCTGGAGGAGGCGGCCAGGCTGGACGGCCTGGGTGAGTTCCGGATCTATGCCCGGATCATGACGCCGCAGGTCAAGCCCGCGCTGACCACCGTGGCGCTGCTGACCTTCGAGTCGTCGTGGAACAACTTCCTCTGGCCGCTGCTCGTGACCCGTACGGACAGCCTGCGGGTGATCCAGGTCGGGCTCTCCGTCTTCCAGACGGAGAACGGCCCCCAGTGGCACTTCCTGATGGCCGGCACCACGCTGGCCACCCTTCCCATGGTCGTGCTCTTCCTCTTCGGCCAGCGCTATTTCGTGCAGGGCTTCGCAACCGCCGGTCTCAAGTGACCGGTTCCGGTCCACGCGACCGGCCATCGAAAGGTTTTCACTTCATGTCTGCTGATCTCAACGGTTCCCGCGCGCTGGTGACCGGGGCGGGCCACGGAATCGGCCGCGCCATCGCCGTCGCCCTTGCCGAGGCCGGTGCCGATGTCGCCGTCCACTACCACTCCTCCCCCGACGAGGCCGGGAAGACGGTCTCCGCGATCGAGGCGCTGGGCCGCAGGGCGAAGGCGTTCCGGGCCGATGTCACCGTGACCGGCGATGTGGACCGGCTCGTCGAGGAGGCGACCGGCTTCCTCGGCGGTCTGGACGTCCTGGTCTGCAACGCGGGACATCTGATCGGACGAGCGACGATCGCCGAGATGTCCGACGACCACTTCGAGCGGGTGCTCTCCACCAATCTGACGTCGACGTTCCGTACCGTGCGGGCCGCGCTGCCGCATCTGACGAAGTCGTCGGCCGGGCGCATCATCACCATGTCCTCGCTGGCCGCGCACAACGGCGGCGGCCCCGGTTCGGTCGCCTACGCGGCGGCCAAGGCCGGTGTCCGCGGTTTCACCAAGGGCCTGGCCAAGGAGCTCGGCTCCACCGGCATCACCGTCAACACCGTGGCGCCCGGCTTCATCAAGGGCACCGCCTTCCACGACACGTTCACGGCTCCCGAGGCGCAGCAGGCGATGGAGGCGGGCATCCCGGTCGGCCGGGCCGGCACCCCCGAGGATGTCGCCGCGGCGGTCGTGCATCTGGCGTCGCCGTCGTCGGGCTTCCTCACCGCCACCACGGTGGACATCGACGGTGGCGTGTGGCCGCGTTGAGGCGGATTCCCCGGGAGCGGGGCGGCTGGTGGCACGCGTTCGTCTGCCCGGCGCACGGCGTGGAGCTCGACCACGGCGATCTGCTCGCCGGGGTGTTCCCGGTCGGCGGTGCGCGCTGCGCGTACGGCTGCCGGGTGGACGACGAGGCGGTGCGCGGTGCCTGGCTGGTGCTGTCGCACCAGGCGTGGGCGCGACACCTCCGGGTGCTCGCCCACCGGGGCGAGCGCGCTGAGGCGGTGGAGCGGCTCGCGGAGTACGCCGGTCTGTACTCGGAGCTGGCCACCGAGCGGCATGGCGAGGCACAGTCCTGGATGCTGCGCGGCCGCCTCTTCCACCAGGCGCTGACCGATGCGATCTGGGCCGTCACCATCGGGCACACCGTGATCACGCTCGCCGAGGACTCCACCGATGATCTGGCGGCGGTGCTGCCGCTCCTGGACGAGCTGGAACGGGCGGCGCTCGATGCCCGGGACGTGCTGACCGGCCAGGGGGATCTCGCCTCCAACTACACCGCGTGGCTCAACGCCGCCGGAGTGGCGGCGAGCCGGGGCGCCGCCGCGGCCCGTGGCCTGGAGTGGGACGGCGCCGAACGCTGGCTGGAGGGCGGGCACGGGCTGTACGCGCATCTGCGGGTGGCCGTCGCCGAGGACGGCTGGGAGTGGGAGGGCAGCACCTACTACCACGGGTTCGTGCTGCGCGCCGCGCTGCTCGCGCTGCGCGGCACCGACCCCGCGGCCGTGCCGTCCGACGTGGTGGACGTGCTGGCCGGGATGCTCGACATACTGGCGACGATCGCGACGCCGGGCGGCATCCTGCCGGCGCTGCACGACGGCCCGTATCTGCGCGCCCCGCTCGCCCTGGAGTGGCTTGAACTCGTAGCGCTGGCACAGCAGTTGATTCCTTCTCCGGCCCTGGACGCGGTGGCCGGGCGGGCTCGCGACGAGCTCGGCGCGCACGACGACGGGCTCGACGGCGAACTGGGCGGCTGGTTCGCCGGACCGCCGCTGCCGAAGCGTCCGGCACCCGGCCCGGTCAGCGTGTTCCCGACGGCCGGATACGCGGTGCTGCGCCACGCGGGCGTCCACGCCCTGCTGGACTTCGGTCCGCACGGCGGCTCGCACGGCCACCGCGACAAGCTCTCGCTCTACCTGTACGGGGACACCACGCCGTGGCAGCCCGACCCCGGTCAAGTTCCCTACGCGCACGCCGAGTTCCGCGATCTGTACGCATCCACGGAGGCACACCCCGCCTTCCGGGTGGACGGCACCGAACAGGCCGAGTGCACCGGGCGGTTGCTCGGATCGGACGATTCTTCCGTCACCGCCGAGGTGACCACGGCGTACGAGGGTGTCCGTGCGGTCCGGCGGGTCGCGCTCGGCGACGGCTGTCTGGTCGATCTGCTGACTGTGAGCGCCGACGACGCGCGGCGGCTGACCGCGCAGCTGCGTCCCGGCGTCGCGGTGGACATCCAGCTCCAGGCCTCGGGCCCGGTGCGCACCACCTGGTACGGCGACGAGACCCTGCACGGCTGGCACACCCACACGCCGGGCCGGACCGTGCGCCCGGTCACGCGGCCCGGCCCGGGTCCGGCCGACGATCCGCAGCGCGCGCGTACCCGGGTCGACTTCACCGCGGAGTCGGACCGGATCACCTTCGCCTCGGTGTACCAGGCGGCCTCGGCGGGCCCCGCCGTGACCGACGTACAGATCGACGGTGACGGGGTCCTGACGGTCGCGCTGGCCGACGGCGGCACCGCACGATTCCGGACGGAGAACTGACCCTTGTTGCTCTCGGCGACCCCGCCGCCCGGCCCGCGCCCCGCGCAGGAGGCGCGGCTGTACGAGGAGGCCGCCCGTCACCGCGGGCTGACCCCGCCCCGTACACACCCCCTGGCCAGCATCACCTGGCTGGGCCCCGCCGCCTCCAACCCGGCGCTGGCGCACCGGATCGGCGGGGATCCGGCCCATCTGGCGGAGAGCCGGCGGTGGATCGAGGCCGCGGTGCGGCTGCCGCACTGGGGCAAGGCCCATATGCCGGACCACGACCTGGACGCCGGCTGGCTGCTGCACCATCTGTCGCTCGCCTACCGGTGGATCGGCGACGCGCTGCCGGACGGGGTGCGGGCGCTGCTGCGGTACAAGCTGCTGCTCCAGGGGCGGCGGATGTACGAGTACGCGGTGGCGAGCGAGGGCGGCTGGTGGTCGTCCTCGTACTGGCAGAACCACAACTGGATCTGTTACGCGGGTCTGGCCACGGCCGGCTACGTGCTGGGCAAGGAGGAGTGGACCGAGCGCGCCAAGGACAATCTCGGCACGGTCCTCGACCTGATGCCCGAGGACGGTTCGCACGCCGAAGGTGTCGTGTACTGGCGCTACGGCGTCCCCTTCCTCGCCATCCATCTGGATCTCCTCCAGGAGGCGGAGGGCATCGACTGGTGGGGCCGGGGCGGATTCCTCTCCCGCACGTTCCGCTACCGGCTGCATCAGCTGGCGCCCGGCTTCGCGTTCAACGTCGACCACGGCGACTGCCACGACCGGCGCAGCGGGCACAGTGCCGCCCTCTACTACCGTCTCGCCTCCCAGTACGGCATCCCTCAGGCCCAGTGGATGGGTGATCTCGCCTCGGGTGAACTGCTGTGGCAGGAGGCCGCGGAGAGCGGGGTGCGGCCGGGAATCCTTCCGGAGGCGTATCTCGAACACCTCTGGTACGACCCGTCCGTGCCGAGCGCCCGGCCCACGGAGACCAGGGCGTTCTTCCCGGATCTCGGACTGCTGGCGGCACGTACCGGATGGGACGACGACGCCACGCTCGTCTCGTTCAAGGCGAGCCCCGGCGGCGGCCACAAGGCGTGGGAGACATCGGCGAAGCACCGGGCCGAGCGCGGCTGGGAGACTCTCGACCAGGGGCATCACCACCCCGATTCGGGCTCGTTCGTCCTGGTCTCGCAGGGTGCGTTCCTCGCAGTCGACGAGGGCTACAGCAACCGCAAGCGCGCCGCGCACCACAATCTGCTACTGGTGGACGGACAGGGGTACGCGGATGAGGACCGCTACCACGTCTACAAGGACATTCCGTACGAGCGGCAGGCCCGGCAGCGCGATGTGCTCGTCTCCCCCGGCTGCGGCTGGGCGCATGCCACGGCGGAGATCGCCGCGATGTACGACCCCGGGCTCGGGGTGCGGCGGCTGGACCGGACGCTGGTGTTCACCCCGTCGGGGCGGCTCGTGCTGCTGGACCTGGTGGAGGCGGACACGGAACGGGAGTGGACGTTCCTGCTCCAGACCGACCGGCCGACCGAGCCGCAGCCCGACGGCAGCCGGCTGATCCGGTCCGGGGCGGCCTCGGCACTGGTGCGGCAGTTCGCGCCGCTCCACGCCTCGGTCGTCTCCGAGGCCACGGAGGTCGAGGCCAATCCGACGTCAAGCACGCCCGAGCTGCGCCTCACCCGCACGCTGCACACGCTGCGTGCGACGACCCCGCGCTCTTCGCACGGTCTCTTCCTCACGGCGATCGTCCCGGGTGCCGAACCGGCCGCGGCGGAAGGGATCGTGTGTGCGCAGGGCCAGGGCGTGGCCTTCGGCGAGGAGGCCGTGCTCCTCTCCCCCGTCGCCCGTCGCATCCGTACCGCCGCCGTCTCGGCCGACGCGGCGGCGGTGCTGCTCGGCGGCGACGGCCCGTATGTGGTGGCGGCCACCCGGCTGGAGCTGGACGGCCGGGTGCTGCTCGATGTCCCGGAGCCGTACACAGGAAAGGTCGGCTGATCATGCAGGCAACCCTCTCGTCGGGCCGGCCGACGCTGCTGCGGCGGCTGGAGTTCGTGGCCTATCCGGCCGCCGCCGGAGCCGCGTTCGCCGTGCTGTCGCTCGGCTTCGTGACCTGGCTGCCCGCGCTCGCCGCGATGGGGCACGCCCTGCAGCGGTGGCGGGCGGAGGGTGACAGCCGTTGCTTCACCAACGCGTTCAGCGCCTTCCCGCAGTACTGGCGGGCCCTGTGGCGGCATTCCCTGGCGTCCACCGCGGCGGGGATCGTCCTGACCGCCAACATCGTCCATCTGCTGGGCCGTTCGGAGCCGTGGACATTCGTGCTGCTCGCCGCGCAGGTGGGCATCGCGGCCGCTCTGGTCATCCATCATGTGGCGCTCGCGGCCGAGGCGGGCCGGTCGCCGCACAGGACGGTCCGCACCTGGTCGCGCGGTGCGCTGGCCCTCGGCTTCGGATCCGCGGCCCGTGGCACCGCACTGCTCGGCGCGGTGATCTCCGCCGCGCTGCTCTCTCTCGTCGTACCGCTGGGTCCCCTGCTCCTCGGCCCCAGCATCCCCGTACTGCTCGCTCTGTCCTTCGCAGACCCCAGGAGGCACACCCCATGAGCCGTGTCCTACGCACCACTCTCGTCGCCGCGCTCGCCGTCGGCGCCCCATTGGCCTTCCCTCCGGTGTCCGGCGCCGCCGAAGCCGCCACCGCGTACTACGTGTCGCCGTCCGGCAGCGACTCCAACGCCGGTACGTCGGCGGGCGCTCCGCTCGCCACGATCCAGAGGGCGGTCGATCTGGCGCCGACGGGTGCGGTGGTGCACCTCGCCGCCGGTACGTACCAGCAGGACGTCGTGACCAAGCGCGCCGGGATCACCATCACCGGACCGTCGAACGCCGTGGTGAAGGGGGCCGGCGACGCGCGGATCATTCAGGTGCGGCACGACTCGACGACGCTCAGCGGTTTCACCGTCGACGGGCTGCACAGGTCCTCCACCGATGTGTCGGGGTACCGCCTCAAGCTCATCTATGTCATGAGCACGACTCCCGGCAACGGTGTGGGCGGTCTGCGCATCACCGGAATGATACTGAAGAACGCCGCCGACGAGTGTCTGCGGGTGCGCTACCTGGTGACCGGCGCCGACATCTCCGGGAACACCATCACCAACTGCGGCGTCAACGACTTCAGGTTCGGCGGCGGCGGCAAGAACGGCGAGGGCATCTACCTCGGCACGGCCCCCGAGCAGCAGGGCGCCAACGGCGCACCGGACGCCGCACCCGACGTCAGCAAGAACAACCGCATCCACCACAACACCATCGCCACGCAGGGCAACGAGTGCGTCGACGTGAAGGAGAACTCGACCAACAACTACGTCGAGTACAACGACTGCAGCGGCCAGCAGGACCCCAGCTCCGGCGGGCTCGACGCGCGCGGCAGCGGCAACATCTTCCGCTACAACACCATTCACGACAACGTCGGATCGGGCATCCGGCTCGGCGGCGACACCGCGACCGACGGCATCGACACCAGTGTCTACGGCAACACCATCACCGGTAACGCGGGCGGCGGCATCAAGTTCATGCGCACCCCGCAGGGCCCCGTGTGCACCAACACGATGAGCGGCAACACCGGCGGGGACGCGGTCGGCACCTACGGCAGCGCGTACGACCCGACGGGTGCGTGCCCCAAGTGAGGGGGCGGGGACCCGCGAGACGCGGGGTACTGACGGCGGCGGCCGGGCTGGCGGCGGTCGCCGCGACGGCGCCGGGGGCACAGGCCGCCGGGCCCGCGAACGGCGGCGTGGGGCCTTCGCGCTGGACGACGTCGTGGGCGACCGCGCAGACCGCGCCGACCTCCGCCGACACGGTGGCGAGCGCCGGGCTGACCGACGGTACGTTCACCGCCCATGTACGGCTGTCGGCGGGCGGAACGGTCCGGCTGCGCTACGGGCACGCCTTCGGCGCGGTCCCGGTCCTGATCGGCCCCGTGACGGCGGGCGGCCGGCCCGTGACGTTCGACGGGCGACGGCAGGCATGGATCGCCGCAGGCGCCTCGCTGACCAGCGACCCCGTCGCCGGACTGCGTACCTCCGAGGCGGCACGGCTGACGGTGGAGACGCGGCTACCCGGCCCCACCGGGCCGCTGTCCTTCCACCGCAACACCCATGCCTCGCACACCGTCGACGGCGTGCGTACCACCTCGGTGTTCCTGCTGACGGGGGTCGAGGTGACGGGCGCGCACGGCCCGGTGGTCGCGGTGCTGGGAGATTCCATAGCGGAGGGCGTCGGCACACCCGACGACGCCGATCTGCGCTGGCCCGACCAACTGGCCAGGCGGCTGCCCGGCTCGGCCGTCGCCAATCTCGGCATCAGCGGCAACCGGGTACTGCTGGACGACGCCCGGTTCGGGCCGAGCGGGCAGGCGCGCTTCGACCGCGATGTGCTCTCCCTGCCGGGGCTGCGGACCGTACTCGTCCATCTCGGCGTCAACGACCTCCAGCAGCCGCCGAGCCAGACCGACCCGGCGCGTGTCCTGGCCGGATACCGGCAGCTGGTGCTGCGCTCCCGCAACGCCGGGCTGCGGGTGGTCGGCGCGACCATCGCCCCCTTCGGCGGATGGACACGGTGGACTCCGGAGCTGGAAGCCGTACGACAGCGCGTCAACGCGGCGGTGCGGACCGGCCGGGTCTTCGACTCCGTGGCCGACTTCGACGCCGCCCTGCGCGATCCGGAACAACCGTCGCGGATGCTGCCCGCCTACGACAGCGGCGACGGACTGCACCCCGACCCCGCCGGTCATGCCGCGCTGGCCGCGACCGTCGACCGCCGACACCTTCTGTGAGGGCCGCGTCATGAACCCAGGCACCGACACTCCGGGAACCACCCGGCGCACCGTTCTCGCCGGGGCGGCGGCGCTTGGCGCGGCCGCCGCCCTGCCGATCACGCTCACCGCGGCCACCGCGCACGCGGCGGCCGGGGACGCCGTCGTCGACGACGCGGCCTCCCTGCGCAGCCGCTGGCACACTCTGCTCACCGGCGGCCCGGGTCTCGACCTGACGGACCCGCAGATCGCCGCGGCCGTGGCCAGGGTCGGCAAGGCCGGCACCACCTCGGCGAAGGGCCTCGACCCGACCCGTACCGACGGGCTGTTCCCCGATCTGACCAGCACCGCGATCTCCAACCACGTCACGACATCGTTCAAGCGGCTCGCCACGGTCGCGACCGCGTGGGCCGTGCCCGGCACCCCTCACTACGGGGACACCGCGCTGCGCGATCTGCTGCTGGCCGGCCTCGACTGGATGCTGACGAACCGCTACGGCCCCGGCCACACCCGGTTCGACAACGACTGGGACTGGGAGATCGGCTCCGCGCTCGCCCTCAACGACGCGGCCGTGCTGCTGTACGACGTGCTCGGGACGGAGCGGCTGGGCCGGATCACCACGGCCGTACGGCACTACACGCCCGACCCGAACCTCTGGCGGGCCGACCGGCAGATCGCCACCGGCGCCAACCGGGTGTGGATCTCCACCGTCGTCGCCGTCAACGCCGTTCTCACCGGCCTCGGCGACGATCTGGCACGCGTCCGTGACGCTCTTTCGGACGTCGAGGGTTCGGGTGCCAACAGTGTCCTCGCCTTCAACGACGTCAGTGCGGCGGCGGAGGGCACCGGCGAGGGCTTCTACTCCGACGGGTCGTTCCTCCAGCACTACAAGCACCCGTACAACGGCGGGTACGGCAAGGAGCTGCTGAACAACCTCTCCCGGCTGCTGAACCTCCTCGCCGGTACGGCATGGACGGTCACCGACCCCGATCTCGACAACGTCCGTTCCTGGGTCGACGAGGGTTTCGACCCGCTGCTGGTCCGCGGCGACGTGATGGCGTCGGTGTGCGGGCGCGAGATCGCCCGCCCCAGCAAACAGGGGCACGTCTCGGCACAGACCGTCATCGAGGCGGTGGTACGGCTGATCCCGAGCTTCCCCGGCGAGACGGCCGACCGGTTCACCGCCCTGGTCAAGCAGTGGATCGCCGAGGACACCTACCGGGATTTCCTCGCCGTCACCGACCTCGCCTCGCTCGTCGCGGCCCGGCAGGTCATCGCCTCCCCCGTCCCCGCGCGCGGTCCCCTGGTGGCGCACAAGCAGCACCCCCGGATGGACAAGGCCGCCCACCACCGGCCGTCCTTCGCCCTCGGCATCTCCGCGTACTCGTCCCGGATCTACAACTACGAGTCGATCCAGAACGAGAACCTGCACGCCTGGCACCTCTCCGACGGCATGGTCCTCCTCCACACCGACGACCTCGGGCACTACAGCGAGGACTACTGGCCGACCGTCGACCCGACCCGGCTGCCCGGCACCACCGTCATCGCCGGACGGCCCGCGGACGCGGCGGGTCAGCGCACCACCAGCACGGCCGACTGGGCCGGCGGCACCACGCTGCCGGGGACGACGCTCGGGGCGTACGGCATGGAGCTGCGCGCGTACGGAAGTTCGCTGCGCGGGCTGAAGAGCTGGTTCTGCCTGGACGACGTGATCGCGTGCGTCGGCTCGGGCATCACCTCGGACGCGGGCACGGCCGAGACGGTGGTGGAGAACCGCAAGCTCCGCGACCCGAAGGCGGCCCTCCTCATCAACGGCACGGCAGCGCCCACGGACGCCGGCTGGTCGGACCGGCTCGACGAGGTGCGGTGGCTGCATGTCGCCGGGACCGGCGGCTACGTCTTCCCCGAGCCCACCACGCTGCACGGCCTGCGCGAGGACCGCACCGCCACCTGGCGCGAGATCAACCTCAAGTACGGCACGGACACCCCGGTCACCCGCCCGTACCTGACGCTGTGGCAGGACCACGGCGCCGCACCGAGCGGGGCCGGCTACTTCTGGCTGCAGGCCCCGGCGGCCTCCGCCGAGCGTACGAAGCAGTGGTCGTCCGCGCCTCCGGTGAAGGCGCTCGCCCGCTCCACCGCCGTGCACGCGGTACGCCGCTGCGCGGACGGCCTGGTCGCCGCGAACTTCTGGACCGCGGGCACCGCGCAGGACCTGACGTCGGACGGCCCCGCCTCGGTGCTCGTACGACCGGACGGAAAGACGGTGAAGGTGTCGCTGTCCGACCCGACGCAGCTGCGCCCGTCGGTGGTCCTGGACCTGGCACGGCGCGGTCTGACCGTCGTCTCCGCCGACCCGGGCGTGAGCGCCGCCCCCACCACCGGCGGCATCAGGATCACCGCCGACACCGCCGGACACCACGGTGCCACCCTCAACCTCACCCTGAAGAGGAGCTAGACCCTTGCTGTTCGACATGGATCCGGACCGGCTGCGCGCCTACCGGCCAAAACCGGAGGAGCCGGCCGACTTCGACGCCTTCTGGGCAAAGACCCTCACCGAGACGGCCCGCCACCCGCTGGACGCCGGCTTCGTCCCGTACGACGCCGGTTTCGCGACGGTCGATGTGTGCGACGTGACCTTCCGGGGCTGGAGAGGGCAGCCGGTGAAGGCCTGGCTGCTGCTGCCCAAGGCGCGCTCGGGCCCGCTGCCCGCCGTGGTGCAGTACATCGGTTACAACGGCGGCCGGGGCATCCCGTACTCCTGGCTGACCTGGAGCGCACTGGGATACGCGCACCTGGTGATGGACAACCGGGGCCAGGGCGGCGGTGGCAAGAACACCGCGGACACCCCGGACATCGGCCCGGACGGACACGGCTCGTCCTCCCCCGGCTTCCTGACCCGCGGCATCGAGGACCCGTACCGCCACTACTACCGGCGGCTGATCACGGACGCGGTGCGGGCGGTGGACGCCGCGAAGGCCCATGAAGCGGTGGACGCCTCACGAGTGGCGGTGCTCGGGGGCAGCCAGGGCGGCGGGCTCGCCCTGGCCGTCGCCGGGCTGCGGGACGACATCGCGGCGGTCGTCGCCGATGTGCCGTTCCTCTGCCACTACCGGCGTGCCTCGCAGATCACCGACGCCGGACCGTACGCGGAGATCGCCCGCTGGCTGTCCGGGCACCGCTTCCGGATCGACGAGGCGATGGAGACCCTGTCCTACTTCGACGGGGTCAACTTCGCGGCACGGGCGACCGCACCGGCGTGGTTCTCGGTCGGTCTGATGGACCGGATCTGCCCCTCGTCCACGGTGTTCGCCGCGTATCACCGCTACGCGGGTCCGGCCCAGATCGAGGTGTTCACGTACAACGGGCACGAGGGCGGCGCGGAGTACGACCTGCCGCGCAAGCGCGACGCGCTGCGGGGCGTCTTCGGCCGGTAACGGTCACGGTCACCGGCCCAGCGCCGCCATCGCGGCGTTGTGGCCGGGGACCCCGCTGACCCCGCCGCCGCGCACGGCGCCCGCCCCGCACAGCAGCACATTGGCGCGCGCCGTCTCCACCCCCCACCGCCCGGTGGATTCGGTGGCGTACGGGAACGCGAGATCCCGGTGGAAGATGTGGCCGCCGGGCAACCCCAGGTCCTGTTCGAGGTCGAGCGGGGTCTTCGCCTCGATGCACGGTTCACCGTTCTCGTCGCGTGCGAGGCAGTCGCTGATCGGCTCGTCCAGGTGCGCGTCGAGTTCGGCGAGCGTGGCCGTCAGCAGCTCGGCACGCGTGGCCGCGTTGTCGGCGGTGAAGAGCCGGGCGGGGGTGTGCAGACCGAAGAGGGTGAGGGTCTGGTACCCACGCGCGGCGAGATCCGGTCCGAGGATCGACGGGTCGGTCAGTGAGTGGCAGTAGATCTCGGACGGCGGGGCGGCGGGCAGCCGGCCCGCCGCCGCGTCCCGGTAGGCGTCGGCGAGCTGCCCGTACCCCTCGGCGATGTGGAACGTTCCGGCGAAGGCCTCGCGCGGGTCGACGGAGCGGTCGCGCAGTCGGGGCAGCCGGGTGAGCAGCATGTTCACCTTCAGCTGGGCGCCCTCGGCCGGGGTGGGCGGCTCGTCGCCGAGGAGGGCGGCGAGCGCTTGCGGCGAGGCGTTGACGAGGACCCGGCGGGCCGCGACGACGTGTTCCGCCCCGGGTGAGCGAACGGTGATCTCGGCCCGTGTTCCGTCGGTTTCGATACGGGTCGCCTCGTGCCGTACGCGGATCTGTGCCCCGGCCTCGCGCGCGGCCCGTGCGAGGGCGTCGGTGAGTGCGCCCATGCCGCCGACCGGGACGTCCCAGTCGCCGGTGCCGCCGCCGATGACGTGGTACAGGAAGCAGCGGTTCTGGAGCAGGGACGGATCGTGCGCGTCGGCGAAGGTGCCGATCAGGGCGTCGGTCAGCACGACTCCGCGTACGAGGTCGTCATGGAAGTTCTCCTCGACGGCGACGCCGATGGGCTCCTCGAAGAGGGTCCGCCAGGCCCTCTCGTCGCCGATCCGCTCGCGCAGGGCGTCGCGGGTGGGCAGGGGTTCGGTGAGCGTCGGGAAGGCCCGTTCGGCGACGCGCCGCGTCATGCCGTAGAAACGCCGCCACGCCTCGTACTCCCGGTCCGATCCGGTGAGCGCGGCGAAGGAGTCCCGGGTGTGGTCCCCGCCGACGAGCAGCCCGGTGGCGCGGCCTGCGCGCACGGTCGGGGTGTAGGAGGAGACGGTCCGCTTGCGTACGGCGAAATCCAGGCCGAGATCACGGACGATCTTCCGCGGCAACAGGGACACCAGGTACGAGTAGCGCGACAGACGCGCGTCGACCCCGTCGAAGGGGCGGGTGGAGACGGCCGCTCCTCCCGTGGTGGCGAGGCGTTCCAGAACCAGGACGGACTGTCCGGCGCGGGCGAGGTAGGCGGCGGCGACCAGACCGTTGTGGCCGCCGCCCACGATCACTGCGTCATAGCTGTCGGGTGCGGGCATGGCCCTTCGTAACACGGGACCATCACGCCTGACCAGAGGTCGTGGTGTGCGGTCCGGGCGGCGGCGCCTCCCGGCCGCGTCGCAGCGCCGCGACTTGGTGGTACAGCTCGACGGCCTCCGGTCCCCGGCCGAGCTGCTCCAGGCAGTGCGCCTCGTCGTTGCGGGCGGCCAGGGTGTCGGAATGGTCGGCGCCGAGTACGCGCTCGCGGGCCTCGGCGACCTGGCGATAGACAGCGAGGGCGTCGGCCCAGCGGCCGAGCCAGCCGAGGCCGACGGCGACCTCACGATGGCTCACGAGGGTGTCGGGGTGGTCGGGGCCGAGGACGCGTCCACGGATCGCGCACACGTCGCGCGCCTCGGCGAGTGCCTCCTCCCAGCGGGCGAGACGCCCCAGATTGACGCCGAGGCCGTGGCGGGCGCGGAGGGTCTCGGGGTCGGCGGGGCCGCCCACCCTGGTGCGGTCGTCGACGAGCGCGCGGTACAGCTCCAGTGCCTCCGCGCTGCGGCCCAGGCGGCCGAGGCTGATGCCGACCTCGTAGCGGGCGGACAGGGTGTCGGGGTGGTCGGCGCCGAGCGAGCGGGACCGGGCCCGCGCGACCTCCCGGTAGGTCTGCAGGGCCTCCGTCCAGCGGCCGAGCCTGCCGAGTGTGTAGGCCACTTCGTAGAGCGTGACCAGGGTGTCGGGGTGGTCGGCACCGAGCAGTCGGGTGCGGGCCGACGCCACGTCCCGTGCCATCCGGTACGAGTCCTCCAGGCGGCCGAGCCTGCTGAGGTTGAAGGCGAGGTTGTGGCGGCAGCCCAGGGTGTCGGGATGGTCGGGGCCCATGGACCGTTCCCGGGAGGCGAGGACGGCCGCGTAGACCTGGTGGGCTTCGAAGTGGCGGCCGACCCGGTCGAGGACGTACGCCGTCTCCTGACGGGCGGCGAGGGTCTGCGGGTGGTCGGGGCCCAGGACGCGTTCACGGCCCCGGGTGACACGGCCGAACTCCCGCAGGGCGTCGGAGGCTCGCCCGGTGCGGCTGAGGGTGAAGGCGACCTCGTACCGGCTGGAGAGCGTGTCGGGGTGGTCGGGGCCGAGGGCGTGCTCGCGTTCGGCGGCGACCGCGCGGTGCACCTCGCCGGCCTCCTCCCAGTGGCCGAGCCGGCCGAGGTTCAGTCCCGCGCTGTGCCGGTTGGCGAGGGTGGAGAGGAGTTCCGGCGACGGGGTCGGCCGCTCGGCCCTGGGCACCGGCAGCTCTCCGGTCCGGTGCCGCAGGTCGGTGCCGGTGGTCCACTCGCCGGTGAGGCCCGCGGAATGATCGGGCAGCGCGAGTCCGCGGTGGGCGCCGGACGCCTTGGGTCCACCGGTCATGCCGCGGGTCCAGGCCGGCAGCCGCTGTCCGGGACGCGTGACGGGCACGTGCGGCGCGAGCCGCACCTGCCCCGTGGACGGGAGCTGCGGCTGCTCGCCGGTACGGCCGAGGGCGATCCGCTGCCGCAGGTCGCCCGCGTCGACGGGCCGTTCCTCGGGGGCCTTGGCCAGCAGTTCCAGGACCACGCGGTCGAAGAAATCCGGGAGTTCGGCCCGGTGGGTGCGCGGTGGTTCGGGCTGGGTGTCGCGGTGCCCGACGAGGACGGCCCAGGCGTCTTCGAGGTCGAACGGCGGTGCCCCGGTGGCGATCTCGTACAGGACGCAGCCCAGCGAGTAGAGGTCGCTGCGGTGGTCGACATGGCCGCCGCTGATCTGCTCGGGCGACATGTAGTGCGGGGTGCCCATCGCGATGCCCGTACCGGTGAGGCGGGAGGTGAAGCCGATGTCGTGGCCGAGCCTGGCGATGCCGAAGTCGCAGATCTTCACCGTGCCGTCGGTGAGCCGCATGATGTTGGCGGGTTTGAGGTCGCGGTGCACGATGCCCTGCCGGTGGGTGTAGCCGAGGGCGTCGGCGACCTGTTCGGCGATGTCCACGATGTCGGGCACCGGCAACGGATGCTGTTTGTTGTCGTCCAGCAGCTGGCTGAGGTTTCGGCCGTCGAGGAGTTCCATCACCAGATAGAGGACACCCTCGTGCTCGCCGAAGTCATGGACGACGGTGACGCCGCGGTGCTGCAGCGCGGCGGCGACGCGGGCCTCGCGGCGGAAGCGTTCGCGCAGGACGCGGGTGAAGGACTGGTCGTGCTGGGGACCCATCGGCTTGAGGCATTTGACGGCCACGTGACGGCCGAGCGACTCGTCGCGGGCGCGCCACACCTCGCCCATGCCTCCGCGCCCGATCAGATCGAGCAGTCGGTACCGGCTCTGGATCAGCCTGGTGTCCGCCATCGCCTGCTGTCGCCCCCGTCGGTCCGCCTACCCCTTTGCCCTCCCCGGCCCGTCCAGTATGGCGGCCTGGCTTCGCAGTTTGAACGGGGTGGGGCGGCTGCCGGGACCGAGCCGGGCCATCGCGTTCAGAATGTGACCGGGCGGGAGTCGCCAGCGAAGCCGGGAGGGAATGCAACGCAGCACCCTTCCGGTGGTGCGCAGGCGGCGGTCGACGGTGCGCACGGGCCCGGCGGGTCTGCCGTAGAGCTCATGGGCGTACGGGGGCAGTGACTGGTAGGCGAGTGACGCGACGCGCCGCCACAGCAGTGCGCGCGCCGGGACGAGCAGTGCGTGGACCGGTGGCCGGCGCAGGAAGTCGTCGACGTCCAACGCCTCCGGCGAAGCCGCGAGTTGTGGCCGCACCCGTTCGAAGTAGGCGGCGAGCTGTGCCGTGGTGGCCGGCACGTCGGCGGGGTCGAGGCCGACGAGACGGGCGCTGTGGCGGTGCTCGTCGATGTAGCGGTCGGCCTGGGCGTCCGTGAGCGGGAAACCGGAGCGGCGTTCGACCTGGAGGTAGGAGTCCACTTCAGCGCAGTGCACCCACAGCAGCAGTTCGGGTTCGTCGACGCCGTACGTCTGCCCGGTCGCCGGGTCGGTGACCTTGAGGAGCCGGTGGATCCTGCGGACCCGGGCCCCCGCCTTCTCGGCGGCCTCGGTGGTGCCGTAGGTGATCGTTCCGACGAAGCCGGCCGTACGCATCAGCCGCCCCGAGGCGTCGTGGCGGAAGTCGGAGTTCTGCATGACACCCCGCACGGCGCGGGGGTGCAGTGCCTGGAGGTAGAGCGCACGCACTCCGGCGACCCACATCATCGGGTCGCCGTGCATCTGCCAGGTGACGGAATCGGGCCCGAAGAGCCCGGGGTCGCCATCCACCATGTCGCCCGTACCTCCCACCGTCCGCACGACGACCGGCAACCGGCTCCGATCGGGCCGGAGTTCGCCCTCGATCGTATCGCGGCCCCCTGCGCCGACGCCGCGAGCCGGGCGCCCCATTTGTGAGCTCCTCCAAGCCGCCGCCTCGCGCGGGAGCGTCACCCGCGGACTGCCCGGAGCGGATCTTCCGGAAGTCGAATGGCGCGCGTGCGCCGACCGGCATAGCGTGCCAGGAAAGTGCCCTATATCCCTTGTACCCGAATGGTGGAAGGATGGAGCGTCTTGAGCGGCGACACCGACGAGCAGAGACCGCTGGAGCCCGGAGCAGGACCCGCTCCCGAGGGCGATCCGGAGTTCCGCCCCTACCACCATCCTGCCGCCGGCTGGGGCGCGGCCAGGAGCGTGTCCCGATTGCTGGTGAGCGAGGGCGCGCCGGTGGACGGCCCACGCGCGATCATGCGGATGAACCATGAGAACACCGGGTTCGACTGTCCCGGTTGCGCCTGGCCGGACGACACCAAGGGTCTGCGCCTGGACATCTGCGAGAACGGAATCAAGCACGTCACCTGGGAGATGACCCGCAAGCGCGTCGGACGCGAGTTCTTCGCCGCCCACTCGGTGACGGAACTGTCCGGGTGGCGCGACCACGACCTCGAAAACCAGGGCCGGTTGACCGAACCGATGGTCTACGACCCGGATTCGGACCATTATGTACCGATCAGCTGGAAGGACGCGTTCGAGGTGGTCGGTCGCGCCCTGCGCGAGCTGGACGACCCGAATCAGGCCTCGTTCTACACCTCCGGCCGACTCGGCAACGAAGCGACCTTCCTCTACCAGTTGATGGCCCGGGAACTGGGCACGAACAACCTGCCCGACTGCTCCAACATGTGCCACGAGGCCAGCGGCCGCGCTCTGTGGGCGTCCCTGGGAACCGGCAAGGGGACCGCCGACCTCAAGGACTGGGAGGCCGCCGACGCGCTGTTCGTCCTGGGAGTCAACGCCGCCTCCAACGCGCCCCGGATGCTCACCGCCCTCGCCGGGGCGTACCACCGCGGAGCGCAGATCGTGCACGTCAATCCGCTCGTCGAGGCGGCCGCCACCCGCACCATCGTCCCGCACGACTTCGTGGACATGGCCCTCTTCAGGACGACTCGGACCAGCACCCTGAACCTGCAGCCCCGCATCGGCGGCGACATGGCTCTGATTCGCGGCATGGCCAAGGCGGTCCTGGAGCACTCGGCCACCGACCCCAAGGCCCTGGACCGGGAGTTCATCGACCGCCACACCACCGGCTTCGAGGAGTACCGCGCGCTGTGCGAGGCCACGCCGTGGGACGAGATCGAGCACCAGTCCGGGCTGAGCCGGGCCGACATCCTCGCAGCGGCGCGGGTGTACGGCGAGGCCGACCGCAGCATCATCAGCTGGTGCCTGGGCCTCACCCAGCACGAGCACGGCGTCGACACCGTCCGGGAGATCGTCAACCTGCTTCTGCTCCGCGGTAATCTGGGACGGGAAGGAGCGGGTCCCTCACCCGTGCGAGGACACAGCAACGTCCAGGGCAACCGCACCTGCGGCATCGACCACCGCCCCACCGACGAGTTCCTGGACCGCCTCGCCGAGGTCTGCGACATCGAGCCGCCCCGTGAACACGGTCTGGACACCGTCCGGACGGTCGAGGCGATGCACAACGGCGATGTGAAGGTGTTCGTCGGCATGGGCGGCAACTTCGCCCTCGCGGCGCCCGACACCCCGTACACCTGCGCGGCGCTGCGCAACTGCGACCTCACCGTCCAGGTGAGCACCAAGCTGAACCGCAGCCACCTCGTCCACGGCCGCCGGGCCCTCATCCTGCCGTGCCTCGGCCGCACCGAGAAGGACCATCAGCGCAAGGGCGTCCAGAGCACGTCCGTCGAGGACTCGATGAGCATGGTCCACCTCTCGACCGGGATGAAGCGCCCCGCCTCCTCGCACCTGCTGTCCGAGCCGGCCGTCATCGCGGGCATGGCCCGCGCCGCCCTGCCCGACAGCGCCACTTCCTGGGAGTGGTACATCGAGGACTACGACCGCATCCGGGACACCATGGCCCAGGTCCTCGACGGCTTCGAGGACTTCAACCGCCGGGTGCGTCTGCCCCTCGGCTTCCGCATCAAGCAGCCCGCCCGTGAACTGGTCTTCCTCACGCCGTCCGGACGCGCTGAGTTCTCCACCGCCGTGCTGCCCGACGTCGTCCCCGCGCCGGGCACCCTGGTCCTGGGCACCATGCGGTCCCACGACCAGTGGAACACCACCATCTACTCGGACAACGACCGCTACCGCGGCATCAAGAACCTGCGCACGCTCGTCTTCATGAACCGGGCCGACATGCGCGAACGCGGCATCGCCGACCTCGGCCCCGTCGACATCACGAGCACCGCGAGGGACGGCAGCCGGCGGTCCCTCAACGGCTACCTCGCCGTCCCCTACGACATCCCCCGCGGCTGCGCGGCCGGCTACATGCCCGAGATGAACGTGCTGTGCGCGCTCAGCGACTACAGCACCCAGAGTGATCAGCCGATCGTGAAGCACATCAAGGTCACCATCGACCCCGCCGCCCTGAGCGGAGAACGCACGCGGGCAGCGCTCCGGCCGGTGTGACGGCCGTCGGCACCGGGAGGCGTCACCGCCACCGGTCGAGACGTTCCAGGGGAAGGCAGGCACGGTCCTGCACGGCGGCGAGCTCGGCGGGATCGATCTCCGCCGGCGCACGGCCCTCAGGCCGCGCCGGTGCTCGCCGTCTCCCCGTGGTCCGCACTGCCGCGCTGCGCTGTCGGCACGGCCCGACGGGCGGACGGCAGCGGCAGGAGTCCCTCACCGGGACGGCGTGGACGTTCCCTGATCACGACCGCACACCCGATCACGCCGAGCCGGCCATGGCCGCCCCGCTTCCTGCCGTCTGCCGTCTGCCGCACCGGCTGACCTCGTGGCCCCCCCCCTGCGCCGCACCTCATGCATGTGGCCCGTCCCGACGCTGACTCCGGATCCGGCGTATCGCACCCCGTGGTACGGCCCGAACCTCGGCCCTGCTGACCGGCTCAGTGCGGTGGCCCGGATCAGGCATGGGGGACGACGGCGACAGGGCAGCGCGCGTGATGCATGGCGGCTTGGGCGACAAGGCCCAGGTGCGACGCAGGGGCCGGGCGGTGCGCGGGGCGGTTCCGGCACCAGCAGCGGCCACGCGTGCGCCAGACGTGGCGTGCGCTTGCGCCGCTCGGCTTCGTCGGCGGCCCAACGGGCAGCGGCAAGGCTCTCGGGTGAGCCGTCGAGGCCCACGGCGACGACTGGCTCCATGGCGACCGCCTCCGTCTCGTAAGTCTCGGCGCGGAGAAGCCGGCCGGGCCCGTCAGTGGACCAGTGGGCCCGGTACCGGCCCGCGCGGCCACAGCGGAAACACGGTTTCTCATCTCATGCGGCGACACGCCGCGCGTGGCACGTTGGTTACAGCGAGATGATGAGGAATTGGCGGCGATCATGCGAGCTCACCTCGGCGATCAGCTTGTTGTCGAAAGCCCGGCCACCGGCGCCGGTAGGCGCGACGGCAGGATTGTCGGACTCCACCACGAGGACGGAACCCCTCCCTACGATGTGCACTGGTCGGACACCGACCAGGTCACGCTCGTGTTCCCCGGGCCCGACGCCCATATCCGGCACCTTGAGCACCGGCCCGGCGGATCCGGCGAGCCGTCCCGGCCGGGCTTGACCGATGCTGGTGCCGAGTCCGCCGGGCTCCGGCTCGATGAGGCGCCCAATCCCGGCGACATCGGCCGGCGCGTGGCCATGGAACGCGAGCGACAGGGGCTCAGCCGTGCGGAAACAGCCCGCCGCGCCAGAATGGCGCCGGACTACCTGGCATACCTCGAACAACGGCCGGCCGACCCCAGTCCGGCGAGTCTCATCAGCCTGGCCGACGTACTCGGCACCACTGTCACAGCCCTGCGCGGAGGCGGCATCGATCTGCCACCCGGTCAGGGCCAGGCGCTCCTGCACCCCCGACTGCAGGACCTGGACTCCGACGAATGCCGCGCCCTGCTCTCCACCCACGGCATAGGACGCATCGCGGTGTCGACACCCGATGGCCCGGCAGTCCTTCCGGTGAACTACGAGGTCATCGACGGCACGATCGCTTTCCGGACCGCACCTGACTCCGTGCCCGCGACAGCCGGGGGAACAAATGTCGCATTCGAGGTCGACCATGTGGACGAGGCCATGAGCCAGGGATGGAGCGTGCTTGCCGTAGGCCCCGCGCGGATCGTTACGGAGCCCGACGCACTGCGGCAGCTTGCCAATCGCGCCCACACCACGCCCTGGGCGGGAGGCGAACGCAACACATGGGTGTCGGTCCGTCCCACGCGCCTCACAGGCCGGCGCATCAGTCCAGCCGATCAGTGACCGACAGCGGTCTGCCGACCGCCCGGCGGGCATTCCACGACCACGATCCGGTCCCGGCAGCACGGCGGTCCCGGCCCACGGGGCCCCCGATTCGGGCAGGGAGGCTCTGGTGATCCAGGCCCTTGCTCGCGCTGATCCACCACGAGGGACACGCCGTACCGGGTCTGCGCAGCGAAGCGCGATCGGCGCTGACACTTGACTTCGAGGATGGTCTGCTCCATAACGTCATCCCATGTCGGACAAGAAAGATTCGGGCCGGCCCGGAAAGCTGCCGCGCTCGTTGTACGAGCGGGAGCTGTACCGGCTCCAGACCGAACTCGTGAAGCTCCAGGAATGGGTGCGGGCCGAAGGCGCACGGCTCGTCGTGGTGTTCGAGGGACGTGACGCGGCGGGCAAGGGCAGCACGATCAAGCGCGTCACCGAACACCTCAATCCCCGGGTGGCACGCATCGTCGCGCTGCCGCGGCCCACCGAGCGCGAGCGCGGGCAATGGTATTTCCAGCGCTACGCCGAGCACCTCCCGGCCGAAGGGGAAGTGGTCCTGCTCGACCGGAGCTGGTACAACCGCGCGGGCGTCGAGCGCGTCATGGGTTTTTGCACCATGGAGGAATACCAGCGATTCCTTCGCCAGTGCCCGATCTTCGAGCGGATGCTGGTGGAGGACGGCATTCTGTTGCGCAAGTACTGGTTCTCGGTGAGTGACGCGGTGCAGGAGGAGCGGTTCCGACGCCGACTGCGGGACCCCACCCGTCGGTGGAAACTCTCGCCGATGGACCTCGAATCGATCACCCGCTGGGAGGCCTATTCGCGGGCGAAGGACGAGATGTTCGTCCATACCGACATCTCGGAGGCTCCGTGGTACGTCGTCGAGAGCGACGACAAGCGCCGGGCCCGGCTGAACATGATCGCCCATCTGCTGTCCACGGTGCCGTACGAAGCGGTCGCCCCGCCGGTGATCGAACTTCCTCAGCGACCTCCGGCCACCGGATACCAACGGCCGCCGAGGGACCTTCAGACATATGTCCCCGACCACGCGTCACGGCTCGGGAAGTGAGTCGAGGGGTCTCACACGGTCAGGCCGCCGGAGGTACGACACCCACCGGACGAACGGAGAACCCGGCACTCGGGGCAACCGAGATCTGGGAAATACCATCCCATGGACGCCCGCACCGCCGGTGATCCCATGTCCACTCCCGTGCTGACGGCCGGCCCACGTGGAGCGTCGTCGAGACAGCGCGCTTCCTGAACGAGCGGCGTCAAACGCCTCCCGGTCATCGATGACACCGGCACGCTCGTGGCATCGTCAGCCGCTCGGATCTGCTGCGCCCCTATGCTCCGCCGCGTCGAAGCCATACACGAGGAAATCGTCCGCGCCGCCGACACTCCCTGAGCGCTCACGTCATGGGACGGAGGGAGCCAACCACTTCTCGCGGTTCCTGATCGTGCGGTGCGCGGCCATCAGCCGCTTCTCCGCATCCTCGCAATGGCTCCTTCCGCCAATTCCACGAAAGCACCGTTCGCGCCAGAGGCCAAGAGGGCCGAGCGGCCCCAGGCGGACCCCGGATGGTCCTACCGCCGGCCGAAACGGACGTGGTCGACGGGGGCCTGGGGTGGGCGGGTTTCGGTCGGTGCGGCCCGCCCACCCCGGTGGTCACCCGCCGCTCACGATCCACGCGCCGAGTTCTTCGGTCATGGTGGTGTGTCCTTCGTTGCGGCTGGCGCACGCGAAGGCGTCGTTGCGCTGCGCTCCGGTGTGATGGGCTGGTAGAGCGCCTTCGGGTCGTTGATGTCACCGGCGTCGACGGCGCTGATGCTGGGGATGAAGCAGGACGTGCTGATGACGTCCGGGTCCACCTCGTTGCCGAGGAGGGCCATGAGGAGGGCGGCCAGGCCGAAGCTGCCGGTGTCGCCCGCGAGGGACGGCACGGTGAACAGGCCTCCGCGAGCACCGTCGACGTCGCCCACAGGGCTCCGTCGTGACCCGCGCGTAGCGTGGCGAGCCACATCTTCACGGTAGTAGCCGCATGCCGAGAAGCACCTGGTGGGCGGCAACCGGCCCGAACGAGCGTGACGAGCGTCGCTCCAGCGTCAAAGAAGCCTGTTCACCGTTCGACGGGGCGCTGACCTTGGCGGAGCGAAACAACTGCGGCTACCTGCAGCTCCAGCAGTAGCCGACCAGGCCTCGTACGTGTCGGCCCCGTCCGTGCCTCGCTCCCACGGAATCCCGGTGCCGGCCACCGTCGAATGTGCCCATCACCGTCCGTGGTCACAGCCGCTCACCGCCGTACGCGCGGCATCCCCAGCCCGATCCACGAGATGATCTCCCGCTGGATCTCATTGTTGCCGCCGCCGAAGGTGAAGATGACGGCCGACCGGTAGCCGCGTTCGAGCTCGCCGTGGAGCACGGTGCCGGCCGATCCCTCCTTCAGCGGTCCCGCCGAGCCGACGACCTGCATCAGCCATGCGTAGGCGTCGCGGCGTGCCTCCGAGCCGTAGACCTTGACTGCGGAGGCGTCCTGCGGGGTGAGGGTTCCGTTCTGGACCGCCGACACCATCTGCCAGTTGAGGAGTTTCATGGCGTCGAGCCTGGTGTGGGTGCGGGCGAGGAGGGCGCGGACCCAGCCGAGGTCGATGACGCGGCGGCCGTCGGCGAGCTTCGTGTCCGCCGCCCAGCGCTGGACGTCGCGGAGGGCGCGGATGGCCATGGTGCCGTGGGCGGCGAGGGTGACGCGTTCGTGGTTGAGCTGGTTGGTGATGAGGTGCCAGCCCTTGTTCTGGGCGCCGACGCGGCGGGAGACGGGGACGCGGATGTTCTCGTAGTAGCTGGCGGTGGTGTCGTGCGAGGCGAGGGTGTTGATCAGGGTGCAGGAGTAGCCGGGGTCCGTGGTCGGGACGAGCAGCATGGTGATGCCCTTGTGCGGTGGGGCGTCGACGTCGGTGCGGACGGCGAGCCAGACCCAGTCGGCGGTATCTCCGTTGGTCGTCCAGATCTTCTGCCCGTTCACGACGTAGTCGTCGCCCTCGCGCACGGCGCGGGTCTTGAGCGCGGCGAGGTCGGTGCCCGCGTCGGGTTCGCTGTAACCGATCGCGAAGTCGATCTCGCCCGAGAGGATCTTCGGCAGGAAGTACGCCTTCTGCTCGTCGGTGCCGAACTGCATGATCGTCGGACCGACGGTGTTGAGGGCCATCAGCGGCAGCGGTACGCCCGCCTGGGCGGCCTCGTCGAAAAAGATGAACTGTTCCATCGGCGACATCCCCCGGCCGCCGTACTCCTCGGGCCAGCCGACGCCGAGCCAGCCGTCGGTGCCCAGGCGTCGGATCGTCGCCCGGTAGAAGTTCTTCTGGGCGGCGGGGTCGGCGTAGCGCGCGTAGGCGTTGTCGGGGACCAGTCCGGCGAAGTACGTACGCAGCTCGGCGCGCAACTGCTGCTGTTCAGGCGTGTATTCGAGGTGCACGGCCCCTCCAGGAGTCTCGCGTTCGCGTCGCCCGTGTGCGGCGGCGCACACAGTAGAACGTGTTGCAAGAATCCGGAAGGGCCAGGACGCCCCGGGCGGACGTCAGCGCTTGACGGCGCGCAGCACGACGAACTTCGGGTCACCCGCGACCGTGGCGCAGTTGCCGAAGACGCGGCGCAGCTGGGTGTGGTAGCCGAGGTGCCTGTTGCCGACGACCCACAGCTCACCGCCCGGCCGCAGTGCGGTGCGCGCGCCGTGGAACATGGTGCGGGCGGTCGCGTCGGTGGTGGCCTGGTGGGAGTGGAACGGCGGGTTGTTGAGCACCAGGTCGACACCGGCGGGCGGCAGCCGTGTCAGCCCGTCGCCGACCACGAAGTCGGCCTTGGCGTCCGGGCCGGTGTTGGCCCGGAAGGTCTCCTCGGCGGAGGCGACCGCCTGGTACGACTCGTCGATGAAGGTCACCGTCGCTTCGGGGTTGGCGAGCGCCGCGGACAGCCCGACGACGCCGTTTCCGCAGCCGAGGTCGACGACCCGGTCGGGGCCGCTGCGCTCGGGGAGATGACCGAGGAAGAAACGGGTGCCGATGTCCAGACGCTCGGCGCAGAAGATCCCGGCGTGATTGGTGACCGTCCGGCCGGAGACCGGGCCGACGCCTTCGGGCAGGTCGTAGCGGTACGGCCAGGGACTGGGCGTACGGGGCAGGCCCGGGTCCGGGGTGCAGAAGACGAGACGGGCCTTCTTGACCGCGAGCGAGGTGCGAGTCGGGCCGATGATCCGCTCGAAGAGCCTGAGGGTGGAGGTGTGGATCTCCTTCACCATGCCGGTGCCGATGACCACGGTGCCCGCGTGGACGGCCGGCGCGAGCCGGTGCAGCTGATCCTCCAGGAGCGCGAGGCTCTTCGGCACGCGCACCAGCAGGACGTCGACACGGTCCGGCGGCGTGTCCCTGGCCGACAGAAGGCGTACCGAATCGGCGGCCAGGCCGTTGCGGTCCAGGTTCGCCACGGTCGCGCGCTGCGCCAGGTAGGAGTCGGTGATCTGTACGGGACGATGCCCGGCCAGAACGGTACTCAGGGCACCCCAGCGGTCACCCACCACGGCCACGACGCCGGACAGGTCGACCGGCTCCGACTCCTCGGTCCCCTCCAGCCGCCTCAGCAGGTACTCATCGGCAGCGTCCCAGGCGCGGAAGGGGTCGCGCGGGTCCTCGGGGAAGCGGGCGAGGTCGTACCCGGCCCCTGACGTCGTCAAACGGTTCATTGTCCACCCAGGCTAGCCGAGCCGCGGGGAGCGCCCACACACTCCCCGCGCCGGTCACCGGGTCACACGTCAGGGCAGCGCCTTGTCGATCGCCGACCGCCCCTCCCGGGCGAGCCTGCGCTCGGCCCACTGAAGATTCTTCGGAGTCAGGTCCCGCCCGGAGGCGAGCACCAGATCCTCTGCCGACGGATTGTCGCTCCCGCCGGTGTGCAAGAGGCTGTCGGGAGTCACTCCCCGAGCTGCGGATACGGATTCGGGCTCGTCGCTCATGCCGCCTCCTCGTCCTTTCGGTCATTCTCGCCCCGCGTCCGGCCCGCCGCATCCGAGGACCCACGCCCCGCTCCCGGCGCCGCATGAGGCCCTCACTTGACCTGCACATGATAAGTGCACAGCGTTCACACCGGGGTCACGGTGCGTGTGGAAGGCTCCCGCTGACCCCGTACCACACGACCACCGCGGCACCGCCCCCACCTTGTGACGGCGTCGTGGTGCCCGCATTTTCGGAGAGGACACCCCCCATGTCCCGTCGTCATGTTCCTTACCGGCGCCCCCTGTTGGCGACCCTCGCCGCGTTCGCGGTACTCGCCGGCACCGCGGCCGCCGCGCCGGCCGCCACACCCCAGGACGCGCCGGTCGCAGCGACATCGCTGCGGACTCTCGACGACACGTACTACCAGGACGCGGTCGGCAAGTCCGGAACCGCGCTCAAGAGCGCGCTGCACACGATCATCAGCAGCCAGACCAAGATCTCCTACAGCCAGGTCTGGGACGCCCTCAAGAACACGGACGAGGACCCCGCCAACCCCTCGAACGTGGTCCTCCTCTACTCCGGCCGCTCCACGTCCAAGAGCAACAACGGCGGCTCGGTCGGCCAGTGGAACCGCGAGCACGTGTGGGCCAAGTCCCACGGCGACTTCGGCACCGCCACCGGTCCCGGCACCGACATCCACCACCTGCGCCCGGAGGACGTCACCGTCAACTCCATACGCGGCAACAAGGACTTCGACAACGGCGGCAGCGCGGTCAGCGGCGCACCGGGCAACTACACCGACAGCGACTCCTTCGAACCACGCGACGCGGTGAAGGGCGACGTGGCCCGGATGATCCTCTACATGGCGGTGCGCTACGAGGGCGACGACGCCTTCCCCGACCTCGAACCCAACGACAAGGTGTCCAACGGCTCCGCACCGAACATCGGCCGCCTCTCGGTACTGAAGGCGTGGAGCCGGGAGGACCCGCCGGACAGCTTCGAGAAGCGGCGCAACGACGTCATATTCAACCAGTACCAGCACAACCGGAACCCGTTCATCGATCACCCGGAGTGGGTCGCGTCCATCTGGTAGACGGGCCGGACCAGCCGGCGGGACCAGCTCCTTCGCCGCCCCGGCGCCGGCCGCGCCGCTCGCTCACCGGGCCGCGGCCTTCTCATGGGAGGCGGTGGACCGAACGCCGTACGCCCGTCCTGCTCTCCGGCACCGGGGAGCGGGACGGGGTGGGCGGAGGGCAGGTCACCGGCGGTGACGGCTCGGGCCGGAGTTCACCGGACCCGGCCGTCAGCTGCGCTCGGCCTGGGCGATCCGGGGAAACGTCTTGACGCCGGCCGCCTTGCGACTGTTCGCGTGCTCGCTGACAGTGCGGCCGGGCGGAACGTCCGCCAGACCGAGCACGACCGTGTCGAGCACCTTCCCGGACGCGTCGACGAACTCCACCTTGACGGCGTAGAAGGCGGCCTTGTCCGTCCGGTTGGTGACCCGGACGAGGGCACTGCGGAACTGCTCGGACTTCTCGACCGCCAGCCCCGTCACGGAGACATCCTGGACCGCGTTGCCCCTCCCCCGGACGCCTTCGAGCTGCTTGACGGCCTGCTGCCGGTTGCGCTCGGCAGCCGCGGAGACCGAGGCGGCGAACTCCTGCTGGGAGCGCTGACTGGCGCTCATGGAGGGGGTCGGGGAGGGTTCCGGGGACATCGTGCGAGTGCTCCTGGCCGTGCCCGGCGAAGTGGTGCCGGAGCTGCCGCAGGCGGCGGCACCAAAGATGATCACCGCCGCCAGCGCGGCGGGGGCCAGGCTACGGGCTGCGCGGCCACCGAGGGCGTGCCGCAGGGGTCTGGTCGGAATCACGAACGCTCCGTCTGCTCGTAAGGACATGGGGGGGAGATGGGGTCGGGCGGGCACAGTGCGAGAGCCCGGGTCGCCGGGCTCTCCCGGACGGTCAGGCCGCGTCCTCGCCGAGGATCTCGATCAGCCCCTCCTTCTGGAGGGATTCGAGTGTCGCCTCCACGCGGTCGGCACCCTCGGCCGACGGGAACTTCCACACGGTGGGTGTGGACATCGTGCACCTCCTGGGACCAATAACAGACAACTCGCTCATATTAGGTTCAAAAGGTATGAATTGACTCGTCAAATGCACCCGCTCCACTCGGGAGCGGACAAGCGGAGCCGAGTCCCTGGGAGAGAACGATGGATGCGGATGCCCTGACCGCCGGCCTGTTGAAGGAGCTGCGGGCGGCCAAGCCCTATCCAGCCCTGTCCCTGACCATGCCGACGCACCGCCGCGCTCCGGACAACGCCCAGGACGCCGTTCGGCTGCGCAACCTGGTGGCCGAGGCGGGCAACCGGCTGGAAGCGGACCCCGCGGTCACCCGCGAGGCCCGGAGCGCCATCCAGGAACAGCTCGACCGGGCGGTCGCGGAGGTGGACCCCCGCCGGGCGCTGGACTCCCTGGTGCTCCTCGTCACCGCCGACGAGCACCGCATCTGGCAGCTCCCCCGTACCGCGCCCGATCGGGTGGTACTCAGCGACACCTATCTGACCCGGAACCTGGTCGCCGCGAAGGCCCAGGCGCAGCCGTTCTGGGCGCTCACCGTCTCCGCCGAGCGCGCCGCCCTGTGGAGCGGCACGGCGGACGCCGTGCACGAGGAGGAGACCGGCGGGTTCCCGCTGACGGCACCGCGGGAGGCGCCCGACCCGCAGCGCGATGAGCGGATCGGAGACACCCCGAGCACCTTCAGCGACGAGGAGACGCGCACCTTCCTGCGCACCGTCGACGAGAAGCTGCGCGCCGTGCTGGGCACCGACCCCCGCCCGCTGTATCTGTTCGGCCTCGCTCCCGCGCTCGCCCTCCTGGACGACGTCGGGGAGAGCACCGGGGCGGCCGTGGGCCGCGTCACCAAGGGCGTACCGGCCGACATGACGCCCAGCGACCTGCTCAAGGAGCTGCGGCCCGCGCTCGATCACCATCAGCAGCGGTTCTCGGCGGAGATCGACGGCATGCTGGACGAGGCACGCGGCCGCCGCGCGTTCGCCGGTGGTCTCGACGAGGTGTGGGCCGCGGTACGGGAGGGCCGCGCCGGACTGGTCGCCGTGGAAGAGCACTACCAGCAGACCGTGCGGGTGAGCGACGAGCACCTCGAACCCGTGAGCGGTGGGGCCGCGGACCTCACGGACAGCTCGGTCCGCGAGGACATCGTGGACGAGCTGGTCGAGACGGCCCTGGACAGCGGCGCCGACGTGGTCTTCCTCGCGGACGGATCGCTGGCGGAGCACGGACGGATCGCGGCGGCCCTGCGCTACTGAGCGGGCCGCGGCCATACGCCGCACGCCGTGTCCGCCACCGCGACAGACGTGCGGGCCCCAGGGGCCGCTGGGAGACTGGAGAGGGCCCCGATCGCGTCCCGGCACGAGCCTCCGGGCCCCGGGACAAGTCCTGACGAGAGGAGTGACCGCACCATGCCACGTGGGTCCAATGCCAAACGAGAACGACAGTACGAACACATCAAGGAGAGCGCGCAGGAGCGAGGGGTCAGCGAGGACCGGGCGGAGGAAATCGCGGCCCGTACGGTCAACAAGGAGCGTGCCCGCGCCGGCGAGTCGAGGACCGCGAGCCGTACCTCCGTCGAGGACATGTCGTCCTCACGGCGCGGCGGTCTGCGCTCCCACAGCGGAGCCGGTGGACCGACGCGCGACCAGCTCTACGAAGAGGCGAAGAAGAAGAACGTCCAAGGACGCTCGAACATGACGAAGGCCCAGCTCGCGCGCGCGGTCGGCCGCGGCTGAGAGCCTGTCGGGCGGCCTTCGATCGGACAGCGGACGCGGTCTGGTGCGTGCGATTCCAAGGCGCCGGGATGTCCTCGGACGGGGTCTC
>NZ_JBEYTM010000068.1:0-38118 GCF_040643055.1 Streptomyces sp. NPDC047515 | reverse complement strand
ACACGCACACGGTGACCGCCGCCTGCCGTCCGGAAAAGGATCCCGGGCGGCGCGTCACATCACAACAGGGCAAACGTTGCCTGATCCGGCACTAGTCGGGCAGGTGGAGGACGGCGAGGGCCGCGGTGTCGTCGTGGAGGCGGTTGTGGCTGTAGCTGAGGAGATCGTCGTGGAGCCGGTCGAGGAGTTCCCGGGGCGGAAGAGGACCCCAGGAGAGGACACGCTGCCGGAGGGGGTAGAAGGCGCCGGTGGCATCGCGTGCCTCGGTGACGCCGTCGGTGTAGAGCAGCAACTGGTCGCCGGGGCCGAAGGGGTACTCGTCGATCCGGTAGGTATCCGTGAGGAGCATGCCCAGGTTGAGGGGCGGTGCGGGGTCGGCCGTCTCCAGCTCGGTGACGCCGTCGGCGCGGATGAGCAGGGGCGGGGGGTGGCCGCAGTTGACGATGCGGACCACGTGCCGGCGGGGGATCTCCGCGAAGACGGCAGTGACGAAGCGCTCGCCCATGTCGCTTCCGGCCAGGCGGGCGGCCCTGCGGTTCATGCTCCTCTCGGCCCGGCGGGCAACGGCGGCGAGATCGGGTTCGTCGTGGGCGGCTTCACGGAAGGCGCCGAGAAGGGTGGCGGCCGTCTCCACGGCAGGGAGGCCCTTTCCCCGTACGTCGCCGATGACAAGGCGTAGTCCGTACGTGGTGGGGACGGCCTCGTACAGATCACCGCCGATACGCGCTTCCGCGACAGCGGACAGGTACAGGGTTTCCACCTGAATGGGGCCGATGCGGTGGGGGACCGGGCTGAGCAGGACACGCTGCGCGATCTCGGCCACGAATCGCACGGTGGCGAGGGTGCGTTCCCGGCGCACACGGTGGGCGGCCAGGATGGTGCCGAGGACCCCGACCAGAGCGGTGCACACGTAGGCGGTCACGTAGTGGCGGTCCCACACGTAGGTCACCGGGCGGCCCGCACAGCACGGGGTGCCGGCCAGGACCCCTTGGAAGACGATCGCGAACACCGTAATGGCGGCGACGATAACGGGGCCGTGGGCGAAGGCGGCGATCACGGGGAGGGCGATGAGTAGGAAGCTCACGGGCCACTGCACGGGCGTGAGGGGTTCGATCACCAGGATGCCCGCGACGTAGAAGGCGGGCAGCCAGCGCATCCACGCGGGTGCGGCGGGCACCGGCGGGCCCTCGCTGTCAGGCAGTGCCGCCGGGCCGTTCGTCGCGCCGGGGCGACCTGGCCACCTCACCGTGTCCTCCGGCACGCAGCCGGCGGCGCGAGCACGGAGGCTGCCCCGCCGAGGCACGGAGTCACCGTCCGGCCCGAACGCGGACGACGCTCCTGGCGGCTCCACTCACACAGCCCGTACACGCGGAACTCCTGACACAAGGGGTGGTCAAGACGTCCATCCTGCTGCGCCGCGAGGTGCCGGGCCGGTCATTGCTCCAGCCCATGGCATGTCAGGACGGCGGGGCCGACGAGCAACGGCGACATCCCGTCGTATCGCCCGCTCCACCACCGCGCGCGACCCCGGTGGGGCGCACGCTTCGCGTGCTGCGCACAGGCATCGGCGCGGCTCACCGCGACGCGGGAAGCCGCGGCTGCGCGATTCCCGCGCGAACCGAGTGGGGACATTGACGTGCGCACGTCTTGACTGACGGGGGCTGCCGCACGCACCGTTGCTGGGCCGTTCTCTACAAGGGGGGTACGTGAACCGCACGTTGCTCGGGGTGTGTACGGGCCTGGCCCTCTTCGCTGTGGTGGGTGCCCTGCCGGCGCCCGCTTCCTCCGAGCCGCGGTCGGGGCCCACGCGTGCCCTGCCACTGGGCGCCGTCCGCCTGACCGAGACCCGTAGCACGCGGACGCTGCAGCCCGGTGTCACCCTCACTCGGATCGTGCGCGGCGCCGACGCCCCGGCGCTCGCGTGGACGATCGAGGTCTCCATACCCGGGGGCGCCACCTCGCCGGATCCTGACGCGCCGCCGTCGGCGCTGAAGGACCGGGCGAGCGCCGACGAGCTGGCCGCCGATGCGCGGTCGGACGGCTTCGACGCCAGGGTCGAGGAGGTCACGACTCCGGCGGTCGCCGACTACACCGGTGGAACGCTCGGATGGCGGGTAAGGGTCGGGCGGTTCGACTCGCAGTCCGCCGGGACGGCCGAGCGCACTCGGCTGAAGGGGGCCGGGTACACCGGGTCCGTCGTGTACACCGGCTGGGACGGAAACCCCGACGACCACGGCCCCTGGCGGATCGACGTGCTCACCATCGACCCGGACCGGTTCCGCGGCAGGCTCACGGCGTCGTACGGTCCCGACCTGGAGAACCGTGAGAGGACCAGCGAGCTGGCGGACGCTGCCGGCGCGACCGCGGCGGTCAACGCCGGGTTCTTCGTCCTCGACCCGAGCGCCGGAGCACCGGGCGATCCGGCCGGCGTCGGCGTCTACGGCGGCCGGCTGCTGAGCGAGCCGGTGAACGGACGCCCCGGCCTGGTGATACGTGACTCCGCCCGACACAGCGAGGTCGCCCGATTCACCTGGAAGGGACGGGTCGTCAGCCGGGACGCGTCGCAACCCCTGGACGGTGTCGACCGCGTACCGGGCTTGATCAGGAACTGCGGCGGCACAGCCGACGACACTCCGACCGCGCTGCCCCTGCACGACGTGACCTGTACCGATCCCGACGAACTCGTCGCCTTCACGCCCGACTACGGACGGCGGACGCCGCAGGGCGACGGCCTTGAGGCCGTACTGGACAGCCGTGGGCGAGTCCTCGAACTGCGCTCACCTCGCGGCGGGCCGTTGCCGGCCGACGGCAGTTCCGCGCAGGCGACCGGCACCCGCGTTGCCGAACTGGCCGCCCTGGCGCGGGTCGGCCAGCCCCTGCGCATCGAGGGGACGTTGCGGGACAGCAGCGGCCGCAGGGTCTCCCCGTCACCGGTGACCAGCATCCTCAACGGTGGTCCCGAACTGGTCCGCGACGGACGGCTGCACGTCACAGCCGCTACCGACGGGATGGTGCAGCCCGGCAACGCGAGCTTCTACTACGGCTGGATGCACAAGCGCAACCCACGCACGCTGGCCGGGGTGGACGCCGCAGGCAGGACCGTGCTCGTCACCGCCGACGGACGCAGCACGGAAGCGCTCGGGCTGAGCATCCCCGAGAGCGCCGCCGTCGCCCGAGCACTCGACCTGCGCGACGCCGTCAATCTTGACGGTGGCGGGTCGACCACGATGGTGGTCGATGGAGAGGTGATCAACGCCCCGTCCGACGCGACCGGCGAACGCCCCGTCGGGGATGCACTGCTGATCCTGCCGGACCGGGGCTGACCCGACCCGGTCCGCGAACGCCCGTGCCAGCGACCACCGACCACGACCGCTGGGAGCCGACATGACCGCCGTCCCGATCCGCCGATTCCGCCCCTTGCTCGTCCTTGCCGCGCTGCTGCTCGCCCTGGCATCGACCACGTCGGCGCATACCACCGTGCCGGCCGTGTCGGTCGCACGGGAGACGGGCGGGTCCGGCACCCCGTCCGGAGGCGCCGAGGTGGTCGCGGTCACCCGGGTTGCCGAGCGGCAGGTCGACTTGTCGGTCCGTTCAGCGGCCCTGGGCGGCCGGACGGTGAACGTACGTCTGCTCACGCCCGATGGCTGGGACCCGGGTGACCGGGGCCGGCACTGGCCGACGCTCTGGCTGCTGCACGGCTGCTGCGGGGACTACACGTCGTGGACCGGCCGCACCGACATCGCACGGACCGACAGCCTGCGCGATGTCCTCGTGGTCATGCCGGAGGCCGGCTGGAACGGCTGGTACAGCGACTGGTGGAACCACGGGCACGGCGGTGACCCCGCGTGGGAGACCTTCCACACCAAGGAGTTGCGCCTCCTTCTTGAGCACGGCTGGGGGGCGAGCAGCAACCGCGTCGTGGCGGGGCTTTCGATGGGCGGGCAGGGTGTTCTGCTGTATGCCGCCCGCCACCCCGGAATGTTCAAGGCGGCCGCGGCCTACTCCGGCTCCGTGCACCCGCTGCTGAACGACGAGTCGGTGGACCGCATCATGGGGTTCTTCGCCGGTCAGGGCGACGACCCGCTGAGGGTCTGGGGCGACCCGGTCGCACAGCGTGACGTCTGGGCGGCCCACGACCCGTTCCACCTGGCCAAGCGCCTCAGGTCGATCCCCGTCTACCTGTCGTGCGGTGACGGCACCACCGGCCCCTTGGACCCGCCGGGCACCACGAGCGCGCTTGAGGCGGACTTCAACAGGCAGAACCAGGCCCTTGCGAGCGAGCTCGAACGCAAGGGTGCGAAGCACGTCACCACTCACTTCTACGGGCCGGGGACCCACGGCTGGGCGTACTGGCAGCGTGAGTTGAACGCCTCGCTGCCGATGCTCCTCCAGGCCCTCGGGGTCGGCGACTGAACGGCCTTGCGACCAGATCCCCAGGGCCGGGATCGCGTGACCCTACCGCGGCATCGGCGCCGTCGGCCTCTTCGGCCCGGCAGTTCTCCCACCGTCTGGAAGGCGTCGTGAGGAGGAGCCGAACCGAGGAGCCGACGACCGATGGCGATGCCCGGCGAGGTGACGACGACCGGTGCGGCGCGCAGTTCAGCGTCCTCGGCTGCGCGCAGAAGCTCCTCCGTCCCGCCGGGCAGCACCGACCACGGCCTGGCTGGGCTCGTCCGGGGATTCGACGAAGGGCCTCAACCAGCTTCAACCTGCGGACCGACCGGACGTCGCGGCACCCGCGTACACGCGGCTCGCGAACTCGGCGATCTGTTCGTCGCTCAGATTCTTCGCGAGATTGGCCTCCGTGATCATGCCGATCAGACGGTGGCCACCCTGGACGTCGATCACCGGCAACCGCTTGATCTGGTGTTCCTCCATGATTGTCAGGACGTCGGTGGCGTCTGCTTCGGCATCGATCCAGTGCACCTTGGCATTGAGCGATCCGGCCTGCACGGTTGCCGGGTCGATGCCCTCGGCACAGCACTTGACGATGATGTCACGGTCGGTGATCAGGCCTGTGAGCTTGTTGTTGTCGCCGCAGATGGGCAGGCAGCCGACGTTCAGGTCGCGCATCATCTTCGCCACGTCGAACAACGACTGGTGGGCGCCCACGCACTGCACGCCGCCGGACATGATGTCTCGCGCTCGCAGCTTCTCAGCCATGATTTCCTCCCGTTTCCGACAGAGCTTTCTCCTCCTCATCGATCACAACACGAACGGCCCAACACCGCGCCCCGGAAGCGTCCGCAATACGGGGATCCCGAGCGCCGGGCCCGACCGGAGCGGATCCGTGCGGCCGAGGTGGGCTTCGGGAAGCGGTCGGCACACACGGCACACACGGCAGGGCCGGCATCGCGGCGGGGCAATGATCGGCATTGCGGTTTTGGGGATACGGCCCGCGCGCGGCCGGGAGCGCCACTGGCCGTATCCTCCGTTGCCGTGTCGAGCCGGTGGGGACCGGCTGGCCGAGCGCACGGACGGCGCACTTTCCACGATCCTGCCGCGGGTGGGGAAATCGGCCGTCGCACCAATCAGGAGAAGGATGAAACCGGGTGGCCGGCACGACATGACGAGTCGCGAGCGGGTGAGCGGCCGGCCGCCGGCTCAGGGACCGCCGCCGGGCCCGGTTCCGCTCCGGCGCGGGAGACAAGCGCCGCCGGGAGCGGGGGAGCGGGGTCGACGGGACGGGGCGGCGGCTGGGCGACGGCAGGTCCGGACGGGTCGGGGCACGCAGGCCCTTGAGCACTCCTCCGGGCGTTGCGCGGGCTGTGTCCGACCGCCGACCGGGTGTGCCTCGCGGCGCGTCGGTTGGTTCCGTGCGCCCTGTGCGGTGATCATCCGCTGGAGATGCACACGGTGCGGGAGGAGGCCACGGATGGGCTACAGACCGTCGAGGGGCAGGGGGAGTCGCCCGCGGCCCACGTACCACGCACTGGCTGTGGCCATGGCCTTCTTGGCCCTGTCGGGCTCCGGCTGCTCCTCTGAGCCGGCCCCGCCTTCCGGCCCCGGTGCGGCGGCCACGTCGCAGAAGGACCCGTCCCCGTGCCGTCGCACCCTGGTGGGTGTGGCACACCCCGACGACGACCTGTTCTTCCTGAACCCGGAGATCACACGGACCATCCGGGACAAATGTCCCCTCCATACGGTCTATCTGACCGCGGGAGACGATGCCATCGCGGATCGTGTCAAGGCGTTGGAGTACGTGGACCGCAGGGAGTACGGGGCGCGGGCAGCCTATGCGGCCATGGCGGGCGCCGCCGATGACTGGGACCAGTCCGATCTGCGGGTCGACGGCGTCCGGGTCCGGTCGTTCCTGCTCGACGGCCGGTCCCACCGTGCTGACATCCGGCTGACCTTCCTCGATCTCCACGACGGGCTTCCGCGGGGTCAGGACGCGAACAGTGTGCTGAGGCTCTTCGACGGCAGCAAGCGGAGTGTCTACGGATTCCTGGGCGGCGTGAGCTACACCGAGGAACGGCTGCTGGCGACGCTTGCCACCCTGGTCAGGAGCAGCCGTGCGGAACGTGTCCTGACCATGGACCACGACAACGCGTCGTTCGCGTTCGCTCTCGGCGGCGGTGTCGACCACAGCGACCACGGCATCGGAGCCCGGTACTTCAGGAGGGTGGGCTACGCCCTCGGAGTACCCGTCACGTCGTACCTCGCGTACACGATGTCGGCGAGGAAAGCGAACCTCACTCCCGGGCAGGCGGCGGAGAAGGAGCGGGTGGCGCGCTGGTACGTCGCCAATCGCCAGTGCCGCGCCACGGGTTGGTGTGCGAACGTACCGCCCTATCGCGGATCGCTGCAGGAAGACTGGAAACTGTGGGTCCATCGGCAGTACGAACAGGTTCATCGCTCTCCACGGCCCGGCGAGATCCTCGGGGACATCGGCCGGACGACGTACTTCACCGGTCCGGATCCGGCCCAGTGCCTCGACGCGACAGACGGTTCACCGGGGGCCGGGCCCCGCTCGGTCCGCATCCACGGGTGTGACGGTTCGGCCCGGCAGCGATGGGGGATGAGGCAGAACGGCACGATCGGGCTCCGGAACGAGCCGGACTCCTGCCTCACGGCCATCGGTTCGGAGGCCGACCTCGAACCCTGTCACGGCGGAAGCACGAACCAGCAATGGACCCGGGTGCCCTGGAAGAGCCCGACGTGGAAGCGCACGGCATGGCGGATCCAGGACAGCGGCAACCGCTGCCTGTACCAGGACGACCGTGAGCTCCCCGCCCGTTGGAACGCTCGGGACCACCCCAGCCCCCGGTTGACCCTCGCCGACTGTGACGTGCCGGCCCGGCCCGAACAGTACTGGCAGTGGGGTGGGTGAATCCGCCGGCGCTCCACCACTCCAGCGGCATCCCACTCATCCCGCGAGGACACCGGGCCGGCGGCCTCGCCGCGATCACCACTTCTCAAGCTGTCCCGATCCCGCGACGGCTGAGCCGATCACGAGCGTGGACCGTTGATGTGACGATGCGTCAGTCTTCCGGTGCTGAGCGATGCGCGGCGGTCGGGGATTCGGACGCCGATGCCTCCTTCTGGTGGCTGTGCGCCCTGCCGGTCGCGGTTCTGCGCAGGAAGTCGTCGACCATGGACGTCTGTACGGCCGCGGGAAACCGCCCGGGGTCGAAGAGCGCCTGGACGGTGAGGCCGTGGACGAACGCCACCGACTCGGCGGCGAGTTGTCCCAGATCCGCGGTGGCGTTCACTTCCTTCAGTCGGCGAGCGTCCTCAAAGTGCGCGCGGATCGTTGAACGCATACGCGCGTAGCGATCTGACTGCGCCGTGCCCACCTCCTCGTCGGCCAGGGCGAGGTCCCAGGAGCTCACCCAGATGCGGTTGCGTGCGGTGTCGTCGGCGGTGAGGGGCAGGATGTCCAGCAGTACTTCCCTCAGTGCCGCCAGTCCCGCGGTGGGCCGATGGCGGCGGGGACGCTCCGCGGTGCGCTTCTCCAGGATGTCCAGGGCGTGAATGACCAGGGCTCGCTTGGTGGGGAAGTAATGCATGAGCATGCCGGTCGAAACGCCCATGGCGGCGGCGACGGCACGCAGCGTCAGGCCGTTGAACCCTTTCTCGCCAAGCACTTTCCACACCGCCTCGGATACGTCTTCTCGGCGGGCTGCTCGGTCTCCTCGTGCTGGTGGCATGCGTGTTAGCTTACATACCGAACGCTCGTTACGTACTTGGGATGGGATGAGGCGATCATGCATCGGAGTTCCTCGCCCACATCGACCGCGCCAGGCCGTATGTCGACCCGTGGATACCGTGGGCGACGCTCAGCACCGACCTCGACTCCGCCACGGCGGTCCTGCAGCGGTACGCGGAAAAGCAGGCCCAGGACGCGGCCCGGATCTACGGCATCTGGCTGGAAGGCACGCTCGTCGGAGGCGTCATGTTCACCACCTTCGACGCCGACTCCGGGGTGTGCGAGATCGGCTGCTGGCTGGAGGCCGCCGGGCAGGGCCACGGCCTGGTGGTCAAGGCTTCGCGGGCCTTGACCGACTGGGCTTTCCAGGAACGCGGAATGAGCCGGGTCGAGTGGTGGGCCGCAGCGGGCAACATCCGCAGTATCGAATCCGCGCGCAGGCTCGGCATGACCCGCGACGGCGTTCTGCGGCAGCGGTATCCATACGGTGGTACGCGGCACGACAAGGAGGTCTGGTCGGTCCTCCGCGACGAATGGAACGCGTCCTCCGCGTCGGTCGCGCACAGCTGAGGGAACGTCCGCCGTTCGACGGCGAAGTCTTCTTTCCCGCGCCGAGGTCACCACGGGTCTTCCCGCGCCGAGGCCGCCGCGTGTTCGGATCCGGCCATCAGGTGGTGTGTTGCCCGATGGCCGACACGGTCGCATCGTGGTATCGAGGCGATGTCCGGTTCGCTCGGAGAGTAGATGCGTCCAGTGACGGGTGCTCGGACATGAGGGCGCCGCTGGCGGGGCGGGGTAACGGCGTACGGGCCTGAATCTCCGGTCGAACGGTGTGGTGGCGTCCGTCCCACCGGCCACCCGCGGTGTGACGCGTCAAGACCCTCACATGAGCGGTGAGCGGTGAGCGGTGAGTGGTGTGCTGTGTTGGGGAGGGAGGTGGGGGGTGTGTCCGCGGGTATCGTCCGCCGGAGCCCGAGATGCCGTGAGTCAGGCCGTATATCATGTAATGGCGCCATGCGAGTGTGGCGCTGGGAGCATGTCGTCTCCGACTTCGGAGAGGGAGCATGGCTGCAGGCGAAGAAGACGAGACGGAGCGTCTCCGGCGTTCGTCCAGCAAGAAGACCGCCCGGAAGTCCAACGAGGCACGCGGCAGCGGCCGGACGGGCGGGACGCAACGCGCGGCCCGTGGGGTGTCGACGCCTCAGGCCATGCGGTACGCCGCAGAGCAACTGCGGGAGCTGCTGGGCCGGGCGCCCGAATCGGTGTCGGCCGTGAAGCCGACCGAGGACGGCTGGCAGGCGGACGTCGAGGTCTTGGAGCTGGAACGCGTTCCCGGCACGACCAGCGTCATGGCGAGCTACCGGGTGACGCTGAACAACGACGGCGAGCTGGTGGCGTACGAGCGCACCCGTCGCTACACCCGGGGGCAGATCGACCGGGGCGGCTGAAACACCGGCCGCCATCGGCGCCGCCGATGCGAGAACGTACCGGCTACGCCCCGAGGCAGGGGTGAGCCGTTGAAGGGAGGCACCATGACTGTGGTGCCGCAAGGCGGAGGAGCCGTCGCCAGGGGTGGAGGAGGGTCCGGCAATCTCTACGACATCGTTGATCTGATTCTGGACCGCGGCCTGGTGATCGATGTCTTCGTGCGTGTATCACTGGTGGGCATCGAAATCCTCAAGATCGACGCCCGCATCGTCGTGGCGAGCGTGGACACGTATCTGCGCTTCGCGGAGGCGTGCAACCGCCTCGACCTGGAGCAGGGCCGCAAGGCGCCGTCCCAGCTGACCGACCTGGTCGGAGAGGTGACCGAAGGCGGATCCCACGGCAAGACCAAGGGCGCTCTGAGCGGGGCGGCCGAAGTCCTGACCGATGCGCTCAAGGGAGGTCATGACGACGACGAGGAAGCCGAGGAAACCGAGGAGAGGCGGGAGCGGCCGAGACGCCGACCTGCCGCCCGGCGCCGGAAGGAGTGAGTCATGGCCGTGTATGTCTACACCATCGTCGCCAGGACGCATCCACAGCGCCTGGACGGCCTGGCAGGGGTGGGGGACCCGCCGGCGGAACTCCGCACCGTGCACGCCGCAACGCTGTCCGCCGTCGTCAGTGACGCCCCGGAGGGTTTGCGTCCCAAACGCCGGGACCTCGGCGCGCATCAGGCCGTCCAGGAACGCCTGATGGACGACGGTACGGTTCTGCCGCTGCAGTTCGGTTTCACCACGACGGACGACGACGCGGTACGAACGGTGCTGGAGCAGCGTGCGGAGCAGTTCCTGGAACGTCTCCGGACGCTGGAAGGATGCGCCGAGTACAACCTGAAGGCCGCGCAGGACGAGAACGCGCTGCTCCGGCGGATCCTGCAGGAGTCCGGGGAGGCGCGCAGGCTCAACGACGAGATCAGAAGCGGCCGGAGCAGTCCGGAACTGCCGCTCGCCCTGGGTGAGTTGGTTGCCCAGGAAGTCCAGGAGCGCGAGGGTGGGGCGGCAGCGGGGATCGTGGAATCCCTGCGTGGATTCGCGAGGGAGGAACGCGCGGCGCAGCCGAGGGGAGACGACTTCCTCAATGTGTCCTTCCTGGTGGACCGGGAAGAGGAGAAGGCCTTCCTGGCTGCCGAGCGGGGTCTCGCCGAGGAACTCGGCTCGGAGTACGACCTGCGGCTGCGCGGACCACTGCCCGCATACAGCTTCGTCCAGGAGGCGCCATGGGACTCCTGACCCACCTCGTCACCCTCCCACTGGCGCCCGTGCGCGGAGCCGCGTGGGTCGTCGAGCGCGTCGTCGACGCGGCGGAGAACGAGTACTACGACCCTGGGCCCGTCGAGCGGGAACTCGCCGAACTCGAACGACGGCTCCTGTCGGGAGAAATCGATGAGGACACCTTCGACCGGCGCGAGGACGAACTGCTGGACCGGCTGGACGAGATCAGGGCCCACGCCCAGGGGATCGACAGCTGACCATTGTTTCCGCCACACGGCGAGAACGCCGCCCCATGCCTACGTCGATACGTGGGGGGAGCAGGGAATCGAGGTGCAGCGGACGTGACCGAACCCGTTGCCAGGAGACAGGGAGATCTGCCGTTCCGGTCCACTCCCTACGGTCAGGGCTCCTCGGCCAACCTCGCCGACATACTGGAGCGGGTCCTGGACAAAGGCATCGTCATCGCGGGTGACATCCAGATCAACCTCCTGGACATCGAACTGCTCACCATCAAGCTGCGTCTCCTGGTCGCGTCGGTGGACAAGGCCAAGGAGATGGGGATCGACTGGTGGGAGCACGACCCGTCGCTGTCCTCGCGCGCCCACGACGGATACCGCACGCTCACCGAGGAGAACAAGCGTCTGCGTGCCGAGATCGAGGCGCTGCGCGAGGGCGGTGAGCCGCTCGCGGACGGGAGCGAGGAGGACCGCCCCGCGGTTGGCCGACGCGCTGAGCGCGCCGAACGGGCCGGGCCGTCCCGCCGCGGCGGGAGGCGGGACGAGCCATGACCGAGGCCATCAGCTACGCGTACGCCGTGGCACGGGACGACGGAACCTTGCAGGACGCGCTGGCCGGGCTCTCCGGGGTGTCGGGGGCGTCGGTCCGTCTGGTGCGCGTGGAGCCCGGTGACGACCTGGTGGTCGCCGTGAGTCCGGTACCCGAACGGGATTTCGCGGAGGACGCGCTGCGGGTACATCTGGAGGACCTGGACTGGCTGGAGTCGACGGCCCGCGCCCATCACCGGGTGGTCGAGGCGCTCACTTCCCATACCACTGTCCTGCCCCTGCGTCTGGTGACGGTGTACCTCGACGACGAGCGGGTGCGGTCCATGCTCCGGTCCCGCCGCGACGCGTTCGCCTCCCGGCTCACCGAGCTGGCCGCCCAGGTCGAATGGGGCGTCAAGATCTATGTCGACGAGTCGGCTGGCGAGGTGGCCGCGGAAGAGCCCGCCGACGCGGCCCTGAGCCCCGGCCGGGCCTATCTGAGTCGCCGCAGAGCCCAGCGACACGCACACGACGACGTCTACCACAGCGCCGAACAGGCGGCCGAGCGGGTCGAGTCCGCCGCCCGCGCCCATGCGGTCGAACGGGTTCGGCACCGCCCGCAGCAGGGCGGACTCGCGTCCGGGACGGGCGAGAACGTCACCAACGACGCCTACCTCGTTCCCCTCCAGTACGCCGACGACTTCCACGCCGACGTCGCACGGGCGGCGGATGGCCTCACCGGAGTGCACGTCGAGATCACGGGCCCGTGGGCCCCCTATTCGTTCGTCACCCCGGACACACCGGAACCCAGAGAGAGCGCGGCGCCGTGAGGCCGGCGGGCGGGCCGCCGATCGCGGCGCAAGAGCCACTTCCAGAACGCCAGGTGGCGCTGATCGACCTGTTGGACCGCCTGCTCAGCGGAGGCGTCGTCCTCACCGGAGACATAGTGCTTTCGATCGCAGACATCGACCTCGTACGCATATCCCTGCGCACGCTGATCGTCTCCATCAGCGAACAGAACCCCTCCCCGTGGAGTACCACTCCCTCACCCGTAGGAGACGATGATGACCGGTGAGGAACACCGGCCCCGCAGCCGCCTCGACGACATCGCCGAAGCCGCCGACCGCGCCTTCCGGCTCCTGCCCGCCTCGCCCGGGAGCTACCCGCCCCTTGGAGGGGCAGCGCCCCGACAGCCGGCCCGAAGAGTCACCGCCGACCCCGACACGGTGGAACGGGACCTGATCAAACTCGTCCTCACCCTCGTCGAGTTGCTGCGACAGCTCATGGAACGTCAGGCTCTGCGGAGAGTCGACGCGGGGGATCTCACAGAGGAGCAGGAGGAACGGCTGGGGGCGACGCTGATGATCCTGCACGACCGCATGACCGAACTCTGTGCTCGGTACGATCTCTCGATGCGCGACCTCAATCTGGATCTCGGTCCGCTCGGAACTCTGCTGCCGCCCGGGGAATGACCTGGTGAGACGGCACGCAGCGAGCCGGTGCTTCGAAGCTGATTCTTCGCATGAAGTGCATCTCCGCTCCACGCAGATGGTTGCGGGTCTCCAGGATGGCCGACGGAGGGCGTCACCGCGCCTGCCGGTCGGTCCAGTGCCTCACTCCTCCTCGTCTTCTTCGCTCTCCTCCTCCCATTCGACGTCGTCAGCGTCGTCGTCGCCTTCTTCCTCCGCCTCGTCGGAATCGGTCTCCTCCTGGTCGTACTCCTCGTCTTCCTCTCCCTCCTCCTCTGCTTCTTCGCCTTCGCCCTCTTCTTCCTCGTCCTCCAGGGCCTCTTCGTGGGTCCGTACGACCTCGCCGTCGCGAATTTCGCCGCGCCAGCCCTTCGGTTCCTCGTCGGTGAGCGTGACGTAGCGCTGGAAGTGCTTGAGATCCAGTCGCATTCTGCGACCTTGAGCGCGCCAGAGGTTTCCGGTCTTCTCGAACAGTCCCGAGGCGTAGTACTCGACGACCAGCACAATGCGCGTCAGACCGGGCGTCAGTTCATGGAAGCTCACCGCGCCTCGCGTCGACCCCTTTGCGCCCTCGGAGGTCCATACGATGCGTTCGTCGGGCACCTGCTCCTGGACAGTCGCCTTCCAACTCCGGGTCGAAGGACCCACCTTGACCTTCCAGTCAGTTTTCGTCTCGTCGGCCGAGGAGACGTCGCGCACGCCCTTGGTGAAGCTGTTGAACTTCTCGTAATGTGTCCAGTGGTCGTAGGCCGTGCGCAGGGGAACCCCGACGTCGATCACCTCGATGATGTTGGTGACCTTCTGGTCGCCCGATTTGCGTCCCTTACCGCCGCCGAGCACATCCTTGGCTTTCTTCAGGACATTGTCCTTGACGTTCTTCGCCGTCCCGGAAAGTACGGCTTTGATGGGAGAATCGCCGCCGAGGAGGTTCGCTCCTATTCGGGAGAGTGACCCACCGCTGTTCGCGACATCGGTGAGCTTGTCCGTCACATCGATCAGCTTGTCGCCCGCTCGCTCGGCCAGGTTTCCGACCCAGGCTGTCAGATAGTCCGCGGCTTCGTCGCGAAGTCGATCGATTCCCGATTCCACGTTCTCCTGCTGCCGCTGTGCCATGACTGGTCACCTTCCGTGCTCGGCGCGTGGTGAGGCCTTCTTCGCGCTCTCCTTCGCAGTGGAAGGTGCCTTCTTTCGGGCGGCGGTCTTTTTGGCTGCAGCCTGCTTGGTTGCGGGCTTCTCGGCCGGTGCCGACTTCTTGGGCGGTGCGTGCTTCTTCGTCGGTTCCTGCTTACGCCCGGTCCCTTTTGCGGTGTCTTCCCGGCCTGCCGTTCGGGCGGAGGCCGACTTCTCCGAGGCGCGACTCTTCGTCTTCCGCTCTGCAGCGGTCCGGGAAGCGCGAGAGCGTGGCTGCTCTTTGGGCTCCTCCTCCATCTCCTCGGGCTCCTCGGGTTCCTCCTGCTCGTACTCTTCTTCCGGCTCCTCCTCGTTGTCCTGCTCGTACTCCTCTTCCGGCTCTTCCTCTTCCTCTTCCTCCTCTTCTCTCTCCGCCTTGCCTCCGCCGCTTTCGAGCTGGAGAGTCCGTTCACGGAGCGAATCGGCGAGTGCCGTGAGGCCCCGGTCGGCGGTGGCTGTCACGGCCTCACGGCCGGCCGCCATCACTTCCCCGCGCAGCTGTTCACCCAGCTCCGCGACCTGCGGTATCTCTCCGAGTTTGCGTACTCCTTGGCTCACGAGTTGTCGCGGTTCGAGCCCGAATTGACGCCCGGCGACATAAGAAGCCACGGTGAGAGCGAGTCGGCCCTTTTTTGTACGTCCCAGCACGTAGCCGCCGACCAGTGCTACGGCGAGCAACAACCTGTTTCCGTCAGTCATGGGCGGGTCACCCTCTCATGGGCGTCGGGCCGGGCCGCAGTGCGGCGGCGTTGTTCTCCCCCCTATCTCCAGGGTGATCGCTGCCTGGGACTGCGCATCTTGAGCGCGCCAGGACGCCGGGAAGTTGCCGTGGCCGCGGTGAGTCCTGCCGCTCGTGCGGGGCTCGGCGCCGGGCTCACAGGGCCGCCGGCCGGCGAGGGGCGAGGGGAGGACGATCCCGGCATTTTGACCGTGCTGGACGGCGGACCCGAGGCGCCCCGGACAGCCCCCTCCTGAGCGATTTGTCGATGCAGGGGCTCGACCGCCTGTGTTGCGACCGTGTGATGCGACGGCCGGCACCACCCCGGGTCCACGAACCGAAAAGCGGCCGGCCGCCCAAGCGCGGCGGCGCACGACGGAGGCCGGCGGCCGAGGCCCATGCGCCGTGCGACACGATGCCCGATGCGGCCGTCGACCCTACGGTGGTGGCATGGCGGTGATCAGCGGTTGGAGGCGCGGGACGCGGGCCCGGAGCGGTGTGAAGGACGCACTGGGCGTGGCCGTGCTGTTCGTGCTCTCGGTCGTGGCCGCCTCGGTCGTACCGCATGCGCGCGAGTTCTCCTTGCGGTGGCCGGCCGTGGTGCTGGCCGGTGTCGGTTGCTCCGCGCTGGTGTGGCGGCGCCGTCACCCTGTTGGCGTACTGGCCGTCGCGGTTGGCTGCGGGGTGGCCTTTCAGGTGCTCGGATTCCGGGACAGTCCGCTGGTGATCAGTCCGGTCCTGGTGTCGGTCTACACCGTGGCCGCGCTGACCGACCGGCGTGCCACCTGGACGGCGGCATCGGTCTCGGCCGCTGTTCTGGTGGGCACCGCCGTGCTGCGCGATCCGCACTCGTGGCTGGCCCCCGACAACGCGGCGATGCTGGCGTGGACGGCTCTGCCGGCGGCCGTGGGGGACGGGGTGCGCTCACGGCGCGCCTATGTGGCGGCCGTGGAGGAGCGGGCGGAACACGCGGAGCGCACGCGTGAACAGGAGGCGCAGCAGCGAGTGGCGGCGGAGCGGGTACGCATCGCGCGCGAGCTGCACGACATCGTCGCCCACCACATCGCCCTGATCAACGCTCAGGCGGGCGTGGCCGTTCATCTGGTGGAACGACGGCCGGAACAGATCCTGGCCGCACTGGAGGACATCCGGGACACCAGCCGGTCCGCGCTGGACGAACTGCGGGTGACCGTGGGACTGCTGCGGCAGTCCGGCGAGCCGGTCGCGCCGCGTGATCCGATGCCGGGGCTCGCCCGCATACCGGCGCTCCTGGCGTCGTTCGAACGCGCAGGTCTGAACGTGAGCCATACCCGGCGGGGCGTCGCCGAACCGCTGGCCCCGGCGGTGGACCTGGCCGCGTACCGCATCGTGCAGGAGGCCCTGACCAACGTGCACAAGCACGCCGGGTCCGACCACGCCCGGCTGGTCCTGCACTACCGCCCTGAGCAACTGACCATCACCGTCGAGAACGATGGACGAACCGGGGGGAACCATGCCTGTCCGGGCACCGGCCACGGTCTCATCGGGATGCGTGAGCGCGCCTCCACGGTCGGAGGCCGGCTGTACGCGGGAGTGCGCCCGGAGGGGGGCTTCACCGTGATGGCCGAACTGCCGCTCCGTCCCGGCCTGGTCATGGGAAAACCGCCGAGGAGGGACGGGCATGACGATTCGCGTACTTCTTGCCGATGACCAGGCCCTGTTGCGAGGCACGTTCAGGATGCTGTTCGACTCCACGGACGACATGGAGACGGTGGGGGAAGCGTCCAATGGGCAGGAGGCGTTGGAGCTGGCGCGTGCGGAGCGCCCCGATGTGGTCCTGATGGACATCCGCATGCCGGAGATGGACGGTCTCGACGCCACCCGGCTCATCAGCGAGTCCGAGGACCTCACCGGGGTGAAAGTGCTCATCCTGACCACCTTCGAGGACGACGAGCACGTCGCCGAGGCCCTGCGCGCCGGTGCGAGCGGTTTTCTCGGCAAGGGGGCCCGGCCCGAGGAACTTCTCGAAGCCGTCCGTACGATCGCCGTCGGCGAGGCCTTGCTGTCCCCGGCGGCGACGCGTGCGCTGATCAAGCGCTTCCTCGCGCAACCGGACCCATGTCCGGCGGATGTGCACGAGCGGCTGGAGTGCCTGACGCGGCGGGAACGCGATGTCGTGGCGCTGGCGGCGCTGGGGCTGTCGAACGACGAGATCGCAGAACATTTGTTCGTCAGCCCTCTGACTGCCAAGACCCATGTCAACCGGGCCATGACCAAGCTGTCGGCGCGTGACCGGGCCCAGCTCGTCGTCATCGCCTATCAGTGCGGCCTGGTCACTCCGGCCCCGGAATCAGGGCCCTCACAGGCGTCCGTGTGAGCGTCGGCGCGGGTAGGCGGGCGCGGGTCCCGGTCGTAGGCGCGAGCGCCGGATACCGCAGTCGTGGTAGGCGGGAATCGCTGCGGGGGGACGATGTGCGAGGGGCCGTTCCTGGGCGAAGGTGAGAGGGCGAACGGAGGTTTCGCCATGATCGAAGCCCACTGCACGACCAAGCGATACGACGCCGCATCGACCGGCCCGCACACCGCGCCCCATGTGTCGGTCGCTCTGCTCGCCGCCACGGCGGCCATGGGCAGCCCCACGGGCGACCACGCGGGCCGCACGCTCCGTGTTTCCCCGCCGATTGCTCGTACGGACGGGCGTCGCGGACGTCGTCCTCGCATCGAGGTCTGCGGCCTGCGTCGCCTCCCTCTTCCGTGGTCGAGCAGTCCCCTTCTCCCGTCGCGGACACGTCGGCCACTCTCCACCGTGAACGCGACCGCCCTCCTCGGGATCGGCGCCCGATGGCTTCTCGTGCGACACGACGCCTGAACCCCGCGCGGGGACAGAAGGGGCAGTCGCCACACTCACGACCGGCCCCGCGGCCGCGATGCCCGCGCGACCGGCACGTCCGGCACCCTGGCGTCCCCCGACACTCTCGGCACCTCGGCACAGGAAGGATCCCTCCCATGCTTACTGCAACCAGGAACGGCCGTACGACCAGTGAACGACCGGCCGAAGAACACGACATCCCCGTCCCGGCGGCCGACGAAGCGATCGCGGTGGGAGCTCACCTGGCGACCTGCGCCACGTGCCGGGCCGGGTACGACTGCAGCGAAGCCGTGCCCGCCCACCTGTTCCTTCTCCGCCAGGCTCTCGCCGACAGCACCGGCCGGCAGCAGGGGGCGTCCGGGGAAGGCCAGGCGGAACACCACCGTGTGGCGCCCTGCCGACGCGGTCCGGTCCGTACGACCGGGGCCACACAGCTCACCCTCTCCCAATGGGTCAGCAGGACCGCGAGGATCGGCGGCCGGAGCTGACGAGGGAGGTGACGACGAGCGTGGGGGCGGTCCGGGCGCACGGCCTCCGGGCGGAGCGGTCCTGCCGCCCCCGGAGGCCGTGCGCCCGGCACTCTTCGTCAAGCGTGAGGGACGCGCACCCTTCGTCAGCCCTGAGGGACGCGCGACAGCCGGTTCGGGACCGGGGGCCTTGTGCACGGCCTCCGCTGGAGGCCGTGCCGGGCACGTTCAGCCCAGCGCCACCGCATAGCCGTCGGCCGTCCAGCCGCCGTCGCTGACCACCACCTGGCCCGTGATGTTCGCGGACACGCCGGAGGCGAGGAACAGGGCAAGGTGCGCGATGTCCTCCGGACGGCCGAGGCGGCCACGGGGAGTGCGGCGCAGCAGCGCCTCCGTGTCCAGCCGCCCGGCGGCGGAGAGCCGGGTCACCAGGTCGGTCTCGACGTATCCGGGCGCCAGCGCGTTGACGCGTATCCCGAAGGGAGCCCACTCGACGGCCAGGACTTTGGTGAGGGCGGCGACGGCGGCCTTGGTCGCACAGTACGCCGCACGCTCGGGCCCGGCGGTCACCCCGTACATCGACGAGGTGGTGAGGATGACGCCTCCGTCGCCCTCACGCATGATGACGTGGCATCCGGCGCGCACGAAGGCGTCGGCCATCGCCAGGCCCAGACCGCGCGCGGCTCCGGTGACGCACACGGACCTGCCGCGCAGGTCGGGGTAGATCGCCGTTTCGGTCGTCATGTTCCGTTCCGCTCCTTCTTCCGCCTCTTCCACCGGTGTTCTCGTACGTGCTCAGACCATGTGCATGCCGCCGTTGACATGGATGACCTCGCCCTGCACGAAGCTCGCCGCCGGTGAGCACAGGAAGGCGACGACGGAGGCCACCTCCTCCGGCCTGCCCAGACGGCCCAGGGGAGTGGTGGAGAGAGCGGTGTCGCCGCGGGTGGCGACGTAATCGCGGGTCATGGAGGTCTCGATGATGCCGGGCGAGACCATGTTGATCCGTGCGCGGGAACCGAGTTCCCAGGCGAGGCTGCGGGAGAAGGCGAGCAGCGCGCCCTTGGTCGCCGCGTAGTGCGCGTGCCGGACGCTGCCGCGGTGACCGGCCATGGAGGTCAGATTGACGATGCTGCCGCCCTCGTTCAGGTGGGGCAGGACGGCACGGGTCAGGTAGAAGACGCCGTTGAGGTTGACCGAGATGACGGCGTTCCACTGCTCGTCGGTCATGTCGGCGACGGCCTGCTCCGGATAGATCCCGGCCGCGGGTACGAGGAAGTCGACCGAGCCGAACGCCTCGACCGCGGCGGCGACGAACGCGTTGTTGCTCTGCGGCGAGGCCGCGTCCAAGGCGCGGGTGATCACGGTCGTACCGGTGGGGTCGAGCGTCGCGGCGAACTCCTCCAGCGCTCCGGCGTCCAGGTCGCCGAGCACCAGATGGGCGCCTGCGGCGTGGAACTGGCGAGCCACCTCGCGGGCGATGCCGCCGCCCGCGCCCGACAGGAGGAGGGTCCGGCCCTCGAAGGGGCGGGCGTCAGCTCCCGGAGCCTGCTGCGTCTGCTGTGTGGTCAGTGTCATGGTCGTCCTCGGTGAACAGTTCGGGATGTTGGGCCAGTTCGAGCCGCGTACGGCGGATGTGGCCGGTGAGAAAGCGTTCGGCGTCGACGGTGTCGGCTCGTTCGATCGCCTCGATGATCAGGCGGTGTTCGGCATGGATCAGCTCCCAGCCGCTGTCGCCCGCGAGCCGGGCGAAGGCGCGTCGGTAGTGCTGGGTGGTGTTCCAGAACCGGTCGACCATGGCGGTGATCTGGGCGACACGGCATCCGGCGTAGGTGAGCAGATGCAGACGGCGGTCGAGGGCCAGGAACCGGTCCACGTCGGTGGTGAGCTCGATCTGCCGGGCGATCGTCTTCAGTTCGGTGACCTGTTCGGCGGACAGATGCGGAATGCTCTCGCTGAGCGCGAGCGGTTCCAGACGCTCACGGATCTTGTAGACGCCCTCGCACTCGGCCATGTCCATCCTGGACACCCAGGCGCCGCTGTTGGACTTCACGACCGTCAGGCCCTCGGCCGCCAGTATCCGCAGGGCCTCGCGTACCGGCAGTCGGCTGGCGCCGAGCTGCGCGGCGACCTGCTCCTGCATGATCCGTGCGCCGGGGCGCAGTTCGCCGCTCAGGATGGCGGCACGCAGATGGTCCGCGACGCGCTGACTGGCGACGGCGGCGGCGCTGGATCCGGTCCCGTCGGATTCGCGCAGGCCGGATGCGGACGTGGTGGATCCGGTGGGCGGCTTCCGTGACATGGCTCTCCCTGGTGCGGCGGATCGACAGCGTGTTTCAGACGGAAGGCTGCCACAGCAGTACCGGTGAGTCGGCTTCGTACCGCTTGCCACCGGGGTAGGAGACCAGCTCCAGTTGCATCCCCCAGGGGGCGAGGAAGTAGACCCACCGTTGTCCCTCGCTCGGACCCGAGCTGGCCGTGGGCTCGCCGAGGATCCGTACGCCGTGTCGCCGCAGATGCGCCACGGCGGCGTCGAGATCGGTGACGTAGAAGGCGAGATGGTGGCCGCCGACGTCACTGTTGCGCGGTGGTCGCGTCTCCTGGCCGGGGGCCGCGTACTCGAAGATCTCGAAATTCGGACCGCCCGCGCAGCGGAAGAAGCGCAGCTCGCGCATGACGGCGCGCGAGTGGACGCCGAGGTGGTCGCTCATCCAGGTGCCGTCGGAGCGGAACGGGCCGAGCGAGTAGACGTGCTCGCAGCCGATCACCTCGACGAAGAAGCGGGTCGCCTCTTCGAGGTCGGGAACGGTGAAGCCGATGTGCTCGACACCGGCCAGACCGGGAAGCCCGCGTCCCCGATCAGATGCTGAATGGATCCATCTATCCGCCATGCCTCTCACAGTGCGACGCCTCAATGCCCACAGTCAATGACTATTCGTGAAATCTGAACGTAACGTTCCAGTAACGAGGTATTGGCTATGGATCCATTCGCTGCGACAGTGCTCACCGAATCACACAGGAGAGTGCTCATGCCCACACACCGGAAACTGGCCCCCGCCGCACCCTGGACCGAGGTGACGGCGACGAAGAAGGACTGGCACGGCGCAGACCCGCGGCTGCTGACCTCGATGTTCACCCAGACCCTGCTGATCAGGACCTTCGAGGAGTACGTCCTCGACCTCGCGGGCCAGGGGCTGGTGCACGGGCCGGCGCACTCCAGCATCGGCCAGGAGGGCGGCGCCGTCGGCTCCGTGCTTCCGCTGACCGCCTCGGACTTCGTCGGCGGCTCGCACCGGGGGCACCACCAGTTCCTGGCCAAGGCTCTGGGCTATGTCGCGCCCGGCGGTATCGACCTGCGTCGGCCGGTCGACGGGGAGGTGCGCACCGTTCTGCTGCGCAGCCTGGCCGAGATCTGCGGACTGGCCAGGGGATTCTGCCGGGGTCGGGGCGGATCCATGCATCTGCAGTGGCGTGAGGCCGGGGCCATGGGCACCAACGCGATCGTCGGCGGCGGCGTGCCGCAGGCGGCCGGGTTCGCCTGGTCCGCGCGGCAGGCGGGCACCGACGCCGTCTCGGTCAGCTACTTCGGGGACGGCGCGGTCAACATCGGCTCGGTGCTGGAGACGATGAACCTCGCCGCGGCCTGGAAACTGCCGGTCTGCTTCTTCATCGAGAACAACAAGTACGCCGTCTCCACCCACGTGGACGAGGCGACGGCCGAGCCGAGGCTTTCGGCGCGCGGTCTGGGGTTCAACATTCCCAGCTGGCGTGTGGACGGCATGGACCCGCTGGCCGTGTACCTGGCCATGACCGAGGCCGTGGACCACATGCGTGCCGGCCGCGGTCCCACCATCGTCGAGGCCGAGGTCTACCGCTACTTCCACCAGAACGGCCCGTTCCCCGGCAGCGCGTTCGGCTACCGCACCAAGGACGAGGAGAAGGAGTGGCGGGCCCGCGATCCGCTGGCCCTCGTCTCCCGGCAGCTCGTCGAGAACGGCGTCCTGAGCGCCGACGAGATCGAGGAGTGCACCGCGCGCGCCAAGGCGGTCATGGCCGCCATGGGTGACCAACTGCTGGAGCCCGACCCCGAGGGCAAGCCGGGCACCCGCCGCATCAGGCCCGCCGAGTGGCCCGACCCGTCCTTCCGCGACGTCGGCGTACGGGGCGATCTCAGTGAGTTCGACGGAGTGCGCCTCGCCGACACCGGCACCGGACCGGATGCCTTCCAAGGGCGCCTGGAACAGCGGAAGTTCATCGACGTCGTGGCCGAGGTGATGAGCCGCCGCATGGCCGAGGACGCCTCGGTCGTCGTCATGGGCGAGGACGTGCACCGCCTCAAGGGCGGTACCAACGGCGCGACCAAGGGCCTGGCCGAAGCCCATCCGGACCGTGTCCTGGGCACCCCCATCAGCGAGAACGCCTTCGCCGGACTCGCCGGTGGCATCGCGCTCGACGGCCGGTACAAGCCGGTCGTGGAGTTCATGTACGCCGACTTCATGTGGGTCGCGGCCGACCAGATCTTCAACCAGATCGGCAAGGCCAGGCACATGTTCGGCGGCGACGGACAGGGTTCCGGCGTCCCTCTCGTCCTGCGCAGCAAGGTCGCCATGGGCACCGGATACGGCTCCCAGCACTCCATGGACCCGGCGGGCATCCTCGCCACGGCCCCCGGCTGGCGGATCGTCGCACCGTCCACGCCATTCGACTACGTCGGCCTGATGAACAGCGCGCTGACCTGCAAGGACCCGGTCGTCGTACTGGAACACACCGACCTGTACAACTCGGTCGGTCCGGGCCCGGTCGACGACTTCGACTACTGCCTGCCCGTGGGCAAGGCGGCCGTACGCCGCACCGGATCGCGGATCACCGTGGTGACGTACCTCGCGATGACCGGCTACGTCCTGGACGCCGTCGAGCAGCTGGGTCTGGACGCCGAGGTCATCGATCTGCGCTGGCTGGACCGCGCCAGTCTCGACTGGGACACCCTCGGCGCGAGCATCCGCAAGACCAACAACGTGCTCATCGCCGAGCAGGGGCCCATCGGAACCTCCTACGGCGGCTGGCTGTCCGACGAGATCCAGCGCCGCTACTTCGACTGGCTCGACCAGCCCGTCCAGCGCGTCCAGGCCGGAGAGTCCTCGCCCAGCATCAGCAAGGTGCTGGAGCGGGCGGCCATCGCCCGGAGCGAAGAGGTCGTGGCCGCGCTCCAGCGGGTCACCGAGAGCTGACCCTCCCCGTACGACAGAACACCCAGGAGGGTTGATCATGGCAGAACTGTTCCGAATGCCCGCTGTGGCCGCCGACGCGGCGACGGCGGTGCTGTCCGCCTGGCAAGTGGCGGAGGGCCTGTCGTTCGCGAAGGACGACGCACTGGTGTCCATCGAGACGGACAAGGCAGAGGTGGACGTCGCCGCCGAGCGGGACGGCGTGCTGCTCAAGACGCTTTACACGGCCGGCGCGGAGGTCGAGGTCGGCGACCCGATCGCCGTGCTCGGCGCCGCCGACGAGCAGGTCGGCGACCTCGACGCACTGCTGGCACAACTGGGCGTCGGCGTGACCGCGCCCGGCGACGCCCGGCAGGCGGTGCGCCGGGACGTGCCGGAGGAGCCGGTCACGGAGCGCCCGCAATCCCAGGCGTCCCCGCTGCCCCAGGGGTCCCCGGTTCCCGGACTCCCGACGTCCTCCCTCGATCTGTCCGCCGACGCCGGGCCGGAGCGCGGCGGACGCGTCTTCAGCAGTCCGCTGGCCCGCAGGCTGGCCCGGGAAGCGGGGCTGGACCTCGCGGTGCTCACCGGTACCGGGCCCGGCGGCCGTATCGTTCGGCGCGATGTCGAGGCCGCGGTCGCGGCCCGCCGGACCCCGGAAACGGTGCCGAGCCCGGCCCCCCGGGAGGCCGCCGCCGCGCCGCGGACGTCCGTCCCCGTACCGCGGACCTCCGCCCCCGAGGACACCGGCGACTACGAGGACATCCCGCACAGCCGGATGCGCCGGGCCATCGCCAGGCGCCTGACCGAGAGCAAGCAGCACACCCCGCACTTCTATCTGCGGGCGACCTGCGCCGTGGACGAACTGCTCGCCCTGAGGCAGCGGCTCAACGCCGTCAGCCCGGCCAAGGTCTCGGTCAACGACCTGCTGATCAAGGCCGTCGCCACGGCACACACGCAGGTGCCGGAGATGAACGCGGTGTGGCGACCGGATGCCGTCCGCAGGTTCGGCACGGTCGACGTCTCGGTCGCCGTCGCCACCGACACGGGCCTGGTGACCCCGGTCCTGCGCGGTGTCGAGAACCTGTCGGTGTCGGCGATCGCCACCCGGACTCGCGGATTCGCGGAGCAGGCGCGCTCCGGAACACTGCGGCCCGCCGACCTCGAAGGCGGCTCCATCACCATGTCGAACCTCGGCATGTACGGGGTCGAGGAGTTCGCCGCCATCATCAACCCGCCGCAGGCCGCGATCCTGGCCGTCGGCGCCGCACGTGACGAGGCGGTGGTCCGCGACGGTGCGGTCACCGCGGCCAAGGTGCTGCGCGTGGTTCTGTCCGTGGACCACCGCCCGGTGGACGGCGCCGTGGCGGCGCGCTGGCTCGCGGCCTTCACCGAGGCCGTGGAGAAACCGGTCCGGCTCGTCGTCTGAACCCACCCCGGCGGTCGGACGGCCCGCGGCGTCACCGCCGCGGGCCGTCCGACCCCGCCCCTCGGCCGCACCCCGCGTCCGACGGCTGCCAGAGCACTCCATGAGGACACCGATGTCTTTGATCCGCGGTTCCCGCGCCCCCGGTGCGGCCACACCACACGAAGCCCCGCGCGACGCGCTCGGCGAACTGGACCGTCGCAATCTGCGGCGGCTCATGCCGCTGCTGCTCGCCGCCTACATCATGTCGTTCCTGGACCGGACCAACATCGGCCTGGCCAAGGAACACCTGGAAGTCGACCTCGGCATCTCCGCCGCGGCCTATGGGCTGGGCGCGGGGCTGTTCTTCCTCACCTACGCGGCCTCCGAGGTGCCCAGCAACCTGATCATGTATCGCGTGGGGGCCCGTTGGTGGATCACCCGGATCATGGTGACCTGGGGCATCATCTCGGCCTGCATGGTCTTCGTCCACGGCGAGAAGTCCTTCTACGCCATGCGGCTCCTGCTCGGCGCGGCCGAGGCCGGGCTGCTGCCGGGCATCCTGCTCTACTTCACGTACTGGTTCCGCTCCGAGATCCGCGGCAGGGCCATCGGGCTGCTCCTGCTCGGCGCCTCCATCGCCAGCGTCATCGGCAACCCGCTGGGCGGGCTGCTCATGGAGATGGACGGGATCGGCGGCTGGCACGGCTGGCAGTGGATGTTCCTCATCGAGGGCGTTCCCTGCGTCTTCCTGGCGTTCGCCGTCTACCGGTTCCTGCCCGACGGCCCGGCCAAGGCGCCGTGGCTGACGGCGGAGGAGGCCCGGTTGGTCCAGGACGCCGTCACCCGCGAGCAGAAGGAGGGTGCCGAGGCGGCCGGCAACGGCTCCGGCTCCCTGCTCACCGTGCTGCGCGACAAGCAGATGCTGCTGGCCATTTTCGCCAACTGGACGCATCAGGTCGCCCTGTACTCCGTCGTCTACTTCCTGCCCGGCATCATCGGCGGCTGGGGCCATCTCTCGCCCTTCACCATCGGCCTGCTGACCGGCCTGCCCTGGCTCACCGCGGCGGTGGGCGCCGTACTGGTGCCGCCGCGCGCGACCACGCCCCGGCGCTCCCGCAACTTCGTGGTGGTCGGCCTGCTGATGATGTTCACCGGCCTCGTCGTCGCCGCCGTCGCCGGTCCGGTGGTCGCCCTGCTCGGCTTCTGCTTCACCGGCCTGGCGTTCTTCGTCGTCCAGCCGCTGCTGTTCAACTTCCCCGCCACCCGGCTCGCGGGCAAGACCCTCGCGGGCGGCCTGGCACTCCTCAACACCATCGGCATCACCGGCGGCTTCGTCGGTCCCTACATCATGGGCTACGCCGAGGACACCACCGGCAATCATCTGTCCGGCCTGTGGGTGTCCGTCGTCCTGCTGGCACTCGGCGCGCTGGCGGCCACGCGGCTGCGTTTCTCCCCGAAGAGCTGAGGCACGCCGGAGCATCGGCCGCAGCGGGCTCCGGACACGAGGCCGACGGCGGCGAGTGGGAGTGTGCGGGACGGCCGCCGTCGAGCCCTGTGAGCCGTCCGCACAATCCCTGTCCCCAGGTGAGCGGGTCGAGATGGCGGCAGAGGCGCAGCCGGTCGTGGTCGGCCCTCAGGTCGGCCACGTCCGTGACGGCCACGCATGTGGCGTAGCGGGTGCCGTCCGCCCTCCGGAAGACGGCCGCCCCCGACTCGCCCGCAGTGACGGGCAGCCGGTCGCCGTCACCACCACCCGTGCCCAACGGCACCGGCGAAACGGTCGGGCATCAGAGGCGATCGTTCATGGCGGCCGCTGTAGGCCGTCTCCGACCAATCCCTCCTGGCGCGCGACGCGACGCGTCCCTGTCCCGACAGCCCTTGGCCCATGGCACGCGCTCGTGGCCGTCCGCCTCAAGCCGGTGGCTCGTCGGTGCGGATCCGGGAGGCGAGGACCGCGATGTCGTCCTCCGCGTCGCCACCGAACCGGTTCAGCACCTCGTCCAGCAGATCCTCCAGGCGTCCACTCGCCGGCAGTCGCAGTGACGCCAGCCGTCCGACGGCCACGTCGAGCGCCTCGTTGCGGCGTTCCACGAGCCCGTCGGTGTACATGAACAACACCGGTTCCGGGGCCGCAGGGCAGCACCCGGGCCTCGTAGCTTCCGTAGCCGGTGCCCAGCGGTGGCCCGACCGGCAGCTCCGCGATGTGGGCCCCGGTGTCGCCCGGATCGATGAAGACGGGCGGCAGGTGCCCGGCGCTGGCCACCTCGCAGACTCCGGCGAGCCGGTCGACGATCGCGATCAGGCAGGTGGCCGCACGGTCGAGCCCCGAGCGTTCCACCATGGTGTCCAGCCGTTCCAGGATGCGGTGCGGCGGCAGTTCGTCCTCGGCCAGCATGCGCAGCAGCGACCGATAGTGGCTCATGGCGACGGCGGCCTCGACGCCGTGCCCCATCACATCGCCCATGGCTTTGAGGTGGCGTCCGTCCTTCAGCGGGATGACGTCGAACCAGTCGCCGCCGACCAGCACACCGCGCTCGGCCGGCAGATAGCGGGTCGCGATCTCGATGTGCGGGTGTCGGCCGCGCGGTTCGGAGAGGAGAGAGCGCTGAAGTTCCAGGGCGATGCCGTGCTCGTGCGCGTACCGGCGGGCGTGGTCGATGTCGACGGCCGTGCGTCCGGCGAGCTCGCGGGCGACGATCACGGCCTCGTCCGCGGTGAAGGCGGGGGAGTCGCCCGTACGACCGAGTCCGAGGACGCCCTGGGGGTTCCCGCGCACGGTCAGGGGGACGACGACCATGGAGTGCAGACCCAGGGCGCGGTGGGCGGCAGCCCTTTCCGGCGTCGTGCCGGACCGGCCGGACTCTTCGGCACTGAGGTCCTCCAGCACCGGCTGGTTGGTCGCCAGGGAGCGCTGCACGACCGAGTCCTCCTGGTAGTCCACGTACTCGCCCGGCTCCTGGAAGTGTCCGCCCAGGTTCTCGCGGACGCCCGGAGACATGGCCAGGGCCGCACGGCGCATCCGGAGCACCCCGGCCGGCGGGCGGCGCACGGCGTGGCCGATGTCCGGCGGGAACACCTCGACGGAAGCGACATCGGCCAGCGCGGGCACCACGAACTCCGCCGGCTCCCGGCAGGTGGTGTCGATGTCCAGCGTCGTGCCGATACTGATGGACGCCGTGTTCAGCAGCGTCAGGTAGCGCCGGGTCCGTTCCAGGTCCTCCTGCTGGTGATGGACCGAACTGGTCTCCAGCACGATTCCCACCAGGCCCAGGAACCGGCCACCCGCCTCGATCCGGTAGTAGCTCCCGCGCCAGTACCGCCTGTCCTTCCCGGTCAGTTCGCGCGTCAGTCCGCTGAATGTCGTGTCGCGGGGCCGCCCGTCGTCGAGCACCGAGCGGAGCACTTCCTGGCGCTCGTCGAACTCGGGCAGCACGGCGTTGATGCTCCGGCCGAGGTGCTCGGCGGCCGGCAGGCCGTTGATCAGGGCCTGTGCGGGATTGACGTACAGATAGCGCAGATCGGTGTCGTACAGGGCGATCCCCGCAGGTGCTCCGTCGAAGAGGGCGGTGAGGACCGATACGTCGAACGGCAGCGGGCTCTCGGCGTACTCATCGGCCTGCACATCGACCTCCTGATGAGGCGGGGAGCGGATTACGCGCTGCTCCTGGGACTCAATCGTCGACCGCACACCGTCGCCGCGCATCCGCATCCGCACCCGCGTGGAGCGGCACGGGGCCGACAGGAGGACCTTCGCCCGACCTTCGTCGCGTTCGCCGCAATGGACGGTGCGGCCCCGGCCCATCCAACTCCGCGCCGATGTGGCGTGAGGTGTCCGGGACCACCTCGGGGCGGACCCGACGGCTCTCACCCGACCGGGCCAGCAAGGTCCCTTGTCCCCATTGGGCCGTCCCCACCTCGGAGTTGCCCGGACACGGGAGCCATGAATCTGTGGAAGTCGAGATCCGCCGGATCCCGCCTTCCAGGAGGAGACATGCGCCCTGAGCAGAACGGCCGCTCGGCCGACCAACTGTCCGTCGTGTACACGGTCCACGTCATCGAGGGCGGTGAGCAAGGATTCCTCGACGCGTACGAGCGAATAAGGAAGTCCGTCGCCAGCGTCCCCGGGCACATCATCGACCGGCTGGGAGAACCCCTCGACGACTCCCGGCAGTGGGTGATCACCAGCGAGTGGGAGACGCCCGAGCACTTCTTCGCCTGGCAACAGGGCGAGGACCACCGCGCAATGCTGGCCCCGCTGCGGGCCTGGGTCGACCAGACCCAGTCGCTGCGGTACCGGGTCATCCAGGAGACCGTGGGGGTGAAGTCATGACGCAGCCCGTCACCGGCCCCGTCGCCGTCCTCGGCCTCGGCACGATGGGCACCGGCCTGGCCACCCGGCTTCTCGACCAGGGTGTCGAGGTCCGGGTCTGGAACCGCACCGCGGAGCGGACGGAGCCGCTCGCCCGCGCCGGCGCCGTCGCCGCGACGCATCCGGCCGATGCCGTCGAGGGCACGAGCGCGGCCATCTGCACCGTGACCGACGGCGAAGCCCTCGCCGCCGTGCTGCACGGACCGGACGGGATCCTGACCGGGAGCCCGTACCCGGGCACCCTGGTCTGCGCCAGCACCGTCGCACCGGAGGAGGTCGTCCGTCTCACCAGCAAGATCGACTCCGTTCTGGACGTCGGCATGCTGGGCAACCGGGAGCACGCCCGCAGCGGCGATCTGCGCCTGTTCGTCGGAGGCGAGGAGCGGGTCTTCACCGCGGGGCGGCCGCTGCTCGAACTGCTGGGCAAGGAGGTCGTCCACCTCGGCGAACTCGGTTCCGGCATGCGGATGAAGCTGCTCCTCAACCTGCTGATGGGGATCGAGGTGCAGGCCCTGGCCGAGGCGGTCGAGCTGGCGGCCGTCACCGGGCTCGACCCGAAGCTCGTCCTCAGCACGATCGCGGGCAGCGGATTCGCCTCGCCCGTCATGGCGTTCAAGTCCAAGCGACTGGCAGCCGGGCGCTTCGACGAGCCCGACTTCCGGCTCAGCCTGATGGCCAAGGACCTGCTGCTCGCCGAGGAGCAGGCCGCCGCGGCCGGACTGCGGCTTCCGCTCGTCGCCGCAGCCGCGCAGACCCACGTCCGTGCCACCGACCAGGGACATGGCGACGAGGACTGTGTCGCCGTCGTCCACGCACTCGCATCGAACCAGGGAACACACACATGATCATCGACATCCATGGACATCTGTCCCCGCCGGATGCCGCACGACGCTTCCCCATGCCCCCCAGCCTGACCGACGTCGACGGCATGCTCGCCGCCCGCGCTCGGGCCGGGATCGACCTCACCATCATCGGCAGTCCGGTCGGCGCCGGTGCCATGGCGCGGGTCCCGGGCGTCGACAACTACGCGCAACCGCGAGACCGGCTCCGGGGCTTCCACAGCTGGATGTCGGGTCTGATCGCCTCCTTCCCGGACCAACTGCGCGGGTACGTGTACGCCAACCCGTTCGGCGACGACGACCACCTGGAAGGAGTCAGGGAGACGCTGGAGGACCCCGCGTTCGTCGGCCTGATCACCACCTCCAGCGTCCATGGCGAACTGCTCGGCTCGCCGCGCGCCGACTCCTTCTTCGCGCTGGCCGCCGAGACGGGAGTGCCGGTCCTGGTGCACGCACCGGCCGAACCGATCGGCACGGACCGGGTCGACGACTTCGGCTTCGTCGAACAGATCGGCCGGTTCGGGGACGTCACCATGGGCATGGCCATGATCGCGTTCGCGGGATGGCTGGACAAATACCCCGGCCTGCGCCTGATCGGTGCCACAGGAGGCGGCGCGATGGCGCTGCTGCCGGAACGCCTGCAGACGGCGGCACGTCCCAGGCACTGGGGCGCCGGCACACCATCGACGCAGCCCGACGCCCCGGCGGCGACAGACCCTGGCGGGGCGCTGCAGCGCATGTACGTCGACACCAGCACGTTCAGCCCGGCGCATCTGGGCCTCAACGCGGAGGTGCTGGGGCCGGAGCGGATGCTGTTCGGCACGGACTCGCCGCCGATGTCCGTGCCGCTGGAGGAGCTCCTGCGCATGATCGAGAAGCTGCCCGTGGACCAGACGGCCCAGCAGCTCATCCTCGGTGGCAACGCCGAGGCGCTCTTCGACCTCGGGAGTCGACCGTGACCACTGTGGACGATCCGGTCGCCGCGGCCGAGCGCTGCACCCCCGAGTTCCGACGGAACCCGCATCCGGTCTACGCGAACCTCAGGGACACGGCGCCCGTCTGCCCCATGAGGCCGCCGCACGGCATCGACACGTACCTGATCACGCGGTACGAGGACGCGCGGGCCGCCCTGACGGATCCGCGGCTGAGCAAGGACATGTACGGGGCCATGGACGCCTACCGGAGGATCTTCGGTGACTCGTCCGTGGCTCTGGACGACCACATGCTCAACTCCGATCCGCCCAAGCACACCCGGCTGCGCAAGTTCGTCGGCTCCACGTTCACCCCGCGCCGCGTGGAGTCCCTGCGCCCGCGGATCCAGGACGTCGTCGAGACGCTGCTGGACGGCTGCGCGACCCGCGAACCCGTCGACCTGCTGCCCGCGTTCGCGTTCCCGCTGCCGATCATCGTGATCTGCGAACTGCTCGGTGTGCCGCAGGAAGAACGGCCGGAGCTGCAACGCCTGTCCACCACGGTGGCGCAGACAGGGTTCGGCAAGGAAGCCAAGCAGGCCCAGCAGACGGCGGAGGAGGGCCTGCACGCGTACTTCGCGGATCTCCTCGCGCGCAAGCGCAGCCGTCCCGGAGAGGACCTGCTCAGCGCGCTCGTCGAGGCCCGGGACGAGAACGGCGGCCTCGCCGAGCAGGAGCTGATCTCGACAGCGTTCCTGCTGATGTTCGCGGGGCACAAGACGGCGGCCTACCTCATCGGGAACGGAGTCCACCATCTCCTCACCCACCCCGCGCAGCTCCGAGCCGTGCAACAGAACCCGGAGCTGGTCGGCCCGGCGGTGGAGGAACTGCTGCGCTACGACGGTTCGGTGGAGAGCGCGACGTTCCGTTTCGCGACCGAGGATGTACAGATCGCCGGGACACGGATTCCTAAGGGCTCCCTGGTGCAGATCGCGCTCAGCTCGGCCAACCGAGACCCGCGGAAGTTCGACGCACCGGACGCCTTCGATGTGACGCGCCCCGAGAACGCGCAAAGCGCCCATCTGGGGTTCGGCCACGGCATCCACTACTGCCTGGGGGCGCCGCTGGCCAGGCTGGAGACGCAACTCGCTCTCACGGGCCTGTTCAGCAGATTCCCGAGGGCCGCTCTGGCGGACCCCGCGCGTGAGGCGCCCTGGATGGAGGTCCCGTTCCCGGCCTTCCGAGGCCTCGCGGAGCTGCCTGTCGTGCTTGAGCCCGCCATGCCGTGACCGGCAGCCGGAGGAGGCCGGTATCCGTCCATCCGCCGCGCGTCCGCTCACGGCACGGTCGACCACCGCACGAACGCGTCCGTCTCCCCGACGGCCGTCCCACGCGTCGCCCGGATGCCGATCACAGTGCCCGCCGGGCCGGTGGGCAGTCTTGGTGGCTTGCCCCAACACGGCCTGGAATAAGGCTGGTTCGTTGCGCAAGGAGACTGCTCGCCGGCTCGTTTCGTCCTGCTGGGGTTCGTCTCGCGCCGACGTGCCGGCCGTCGAACACCAAGGGGAACCACAATCCCTGACGCTGCGTCAACAATTTCATGGGTGCTCACGGAGTGGCGCCGGCACGTTGGCGAAGGGGGAGCCGTGACGGAACCGGAACCGACGCACGAGATCCACGAGAAGCAGAACACGAAGGAGGCGCCGGGCCCGCCGGAGGTGCCGGGCCCGCCGGATGCGCCGCAGGCGCAGGATTCCGGAGCCACGAGCGGGACACCACAGCCGTCGCGACGCAACCGAGCTCTCGTGGTCGGCGTTGTCGGAACCGTTGTACTGACTCTGCTCGTGGGCCTGACGGTCCGGCTGTCCGGCGGCTCCGAGGACAAAGCGGCATCGAAGGGCGACCGCAAACCGTTCGACAAGGCGGTGGCAAGTCTCGCGGTCGCCAAAGGGCTGCACTACAAGGACACGGCGATCGCCGGCATCACGGTGAGAGACGTCACGGTGACCGCGTCCGGCAAGAAGTTCGGCAGCGCGGGATACGGCGACCGCCTGAAGAACCTGGCGCAGGACGTCCTCAGGATCGACGGGAAGACGTACACCCGGTGGAAGAAGGCTCACGACTACGAGAAGGACAGCCTGCCGAAGGACGCGCAGAACGGACCGGGCAGATGCGTGGTCAATCCGATCGGTGGCACGGCCACCCTTGACGAGGCGCTCCAGCAGTACATCTCCCCCAAGGAGTTGGCCGCCTACCTCGCCCGTGCCCTGGACGACGTGGACCACTTCCCCCGGGCGGACGACCCGGACTCACCACCCCTGACCGTGCACGGGGTGCCGGCGCTACGGGCCGACACCTCCGTCGGCAGCCTGGTCATCACCAGGAATCCGCCCTACCGGGCGCTGCGTCTGGAGCCGTACGACTTCCATGACCTGTCCAAGCGGATCCGGGAAGCCACCGAGCGGGGCGAGCAGCCCGTGCTCCCCAAGGTCACCCAGGGGCCGCTGAAGGAGGGCGACTCCGAAGGCATGGAGCTGGAGCCGGTCACCAGTGCGAATACCGAGGTGATGTTCGCCCTGCTGGAGGAGTACATCCGCAGACTCGGCGACGCGGTCGACGAAAGTGTCGACTTCACGCTCAAGACCGGTGGCTCGCTGAACTACGGCGCCTCCGGTTGCTCCGTCCGGGAGGGGTTCACGGGCAAGATGACGCCCCGGGAGAACGGGGCGCACGTCGTCGTCGGCAAGGTCACCGCTGTTCTGACCGCGACCGTGACCATCAACGGCAAGCCGGCCGGCAGGTGCACCAGCCCGCCGACCGTCGTCCGCTTCACCGGCAGCACGTCGAGCGGAAACCTGTCGTGCTCGGTCCCGGAGGCGGGACCGGTCTACGCCACCGAGCACGCACGCCTCAAGGCCCAGGCCGAAGCGCAGTCCCGGGCGTCCAACCGCCCGGTTCCCTACCGCGTCTCGATGCGGGCCTGGGCCGAGATCGACGCGCGGGCCGTGGCGCTGGGCAAGGTGGACGAGCTGACCGAGGAGGTACGGAGGGAGAAGCGCGGAGCCTGACGGGGCCTCGACAACGCGTTGGTCGTGACGGTGCGCGGACCCGCCCCGGTTCGCGAAGGGACCTGCGCCGAGGACGGGACGGCCGGGCAGGACTGTCCCCGAGGAGCCGACTGCCCGTACCCGAAGGCACGGGCAGCCGGCTTCTCGGCCGCCTCCTGATCAAGGGGGTGCGGACGCCGCGGTGGGTGGGACGGGATCACGCGTAGGTGATGTCGGACGCGTGACAAACGCCGCTGTCACCCGGGTAGGACTTGCCGCGGCGCACCCCCACGCGGACCCGGGCGACCTTGTCGTCGGTCGGCTCCCAGCGAATGGTCCGGTCGCCGGAGGTGGAGGTGTCGTCGGTGGCGAGCGGCCCGTGGATGAAGCCGGGGTGGTGACGTACGCGCGGGCCCGCGACGCCGTCGGCCTGGCAGTCCCGCACGTAGTCGTAGTACGAGTCGTTGAAGTCGGCGCCCGCCGAACGGATGCACACCGTCGCCCGGACGTGCCCGCCGCAGAGCCCGGCAGCGCGCGGAGGCCGCCGTCCTGCGCCGGCGACGGATCGGCTCCAGCGCGTGGCCGGCCGTGGCCCTCGACACCCGGGCCAAGGCGCATGCCTTGGCCGGCGACCACGCCGCCGCGAACCGGGCCCGCGATGATGCCGAAGAGGTGTGAACCGGTCGCGGCGGCTTCGGTCCATGTCCGTTCACCCGTCGCCGGACGATCCCGTCGGACGCCGCGCGGCGTCCGACGACACGACTTGGTGGCGGCGCGTGCAGGGTCGGCGCGCGTGCACATGGATCCGACGCGGCGCCCGCCGCCTCACGCGCGGGGGTCGGCCTCCACGATCCGAGCATGGGCCCAGGCCACCAGCCCGGGGTCGCTCAGGGCGTCGACCCACAGATCGGCCCGCTCCTCGCCTTTGCCGGCAGGGCGTGGGCCGACGCCCAGTACGCGCAGACCGGCGCTTCGCGCCGACTCGATACCGGTGACCGAGTCCTCCACCGCCAGCGCGTCCTGAGGGCGCACGCCGCAGAGGTCCGCCGCGGCGGCGTAGACGTCAGGGTGGGGCTTGGGCCGTAACGCGTCGCCCGCGACGACGATGTGGTCGAAGCGGTCCAGCAGCGAGGCCCGTTCCAGGCACGATTCCACCACGTCCAGCGGGCAGTTGCTGGCCACCGCGAGCGGCAGATGACAGGCGGTCAGCCGGACCAGAGCCGCCGCGCCCGGCATGGTGACGGGATCCGCGGCGACCAGCGCTGTGAAATGCCGGAGCAGCGAATCGGTCATGGCCCCGGTGAGCTCCGGCTTCCCGGACTCCCGGGCCATGAGGCTTCCGCACTCGGTGTAGTGCACTCCCTTCGCTCGCTCCGCGAAACCGGCCGAAGGCTTGAGGCCGAATTCGCGGAAGACGCGGATGCGGGCGTCCTGCCAGTGGCGTTCGGTATCCATCAGAGTTCCGTCGCAATCGAAGACGATGGCGGCCGGGGACCAGTTGAGGATGCGATCAGCTGTCATTTCTCTGCCGTTCTCGGAGAGTGCGCCGACCCCGGACTTCCGTGGGATCAATGAGATGCCGGACTGCGGGAGAGACGCGCTCGACTGCTGGGACGTGGATGTCGAGGGGAAATCGATGACCGCGGGCGAAGGCGGCCTATTCGCCTCCGTGGAGCCCGCTGCCCAGGACGCCGTCCGCCCTGTGGAGTGAGCCCGAAAACATCGTGCTTATTACGTTAATTTCGCGGAGAAGAAGTGCGCAATCACCATTTCGAGTGCTTTGGGGCGGGCCGGTCGCAGAGTGGGCGCGAGGCGTGGCGAGGCCGGCGGGGGCTGTATGTGCCCCAGAAGTGCGGATAATTCATCCATTATTTGAGCAAGCTCACCTAATTGCCTGCTATCGGCCTATGTAGTGACGGAGCGGTGCAGGAATGGGCCTGCATGGGAGTGCGGACTTCCTCGATGTCACCCACATGTACGCACGGTCGAAGAATAATAAGAATTCCGCGACCGACGGCGTGAGGCCGTGTGTGCGCGGGCGTGGTACTCCCTTGCGTCGCGTGAATGGCGCACATTATCGAAGGTGGAACATACGTGCAGGACAGGGCGCGAGCTACCCGGAGATCCCTGTTGGAAGCCGCGGCGCAGCTCTTTCTCGAACAGGGGTACGTGGGGACCAGTATCAATGACATAAGCGGCCGTTCGGGGAAGACCAGCGGGGCCATCTACTTCCACTACTCCAGCAAGGAGAAGCTCGCCCTCGCCGTCGTTCATGAACGGTTCGCCGCATGGCCGCAACTGGCCGGGCACTACGCGGCCCCGGAAGTCCCGCCGCTGGAAAAGCTCGTCACCCTGAGCTTCGAAGTCGCCAGGGCCCTGCGCGAGGACGTCATAGCCCGCGCCGGTGCCCGGTTGTGGGCCGAACGCCACAGCATCGACGCGGCTGTGCCCGCACCCTTCGCCGCCTGGACCGCGGCTGTCACACGGCTGCTCGCCGATGCCCGAGCCAAGGGGGAACTCGCCGAGGGCGTAGAGCCGTCGAGCACCGCCACGACACTCGTGTGCGCGTTCTTCGGTCTGTACAGCCTGACCGACGACGTGGCAGGGGAGCGGGTGCTCGCGGCCCGGCTGCACCAGTGGTGGCTACTCGTTCTGAACGCCCTGCAGGCGCGCCCCGACCCTGCCGCCCTGATCGCGCGGGCGAGGGCGCGCTGCCCCGAGTGACGGGGTGATGGGCGGACGGTCGGGGCGGTCAGCGGGCGAGGGGGTGTGTACGGCCTTGCAGAGGTCGAGGGGGAGGTCGGTGAGGACGCGGGAGGTGCTCACGGCCTCGTGTACCGGCAGGTCCGCTGTCGTGCGACGCGGACGGTACGTCAGGCAGCCGCCGATGTGCTCGGCGACATCGACGGTGGCCGTGTGTCCCGGACCTGGCACGGCCCCGCGTCGACCAGACTCGTGATCACGTCACCCGCGCGGCGCCAGGTGGAAGGCCCGGTGCATTTCTCGCAGACGTTCGGCCAGAGGAGGTACGGGCCCCTGGACCACGAGGCCCGGCACCACGTCGGGGGCCGCCAGGGAACGCACCGGGGACGACAGCACCCCCAGCTCGGCCAGCCACTGGGTCAACTGGGTCGCGGAATGGGCGTAGACGATGCGGCCGAGGCCGACCCAGCCGTGTGCGGCCGAACACATGGGGCAGTGCTCACCGGAAGTGAAGACGGTGGCCTCGGCCCGCCGGTCCGCCGTGAGGTTCGCGGCGGCCCAACGGGCGAGTTCGAACTCCGGATGACGTGTGCTGTCGCCGAGACTGTTCACGCGATTGCGGTCCTCGGCGAGAATGTGGCCTTCGGCGCTCACCAGAACGGAGCCGAAGGGTGCGTCCCCGGCCCGCAGTGCCTCGGCCGCCAGCGCCACGGCGCGCTCCAGGTGCTGGTGTTCCGCCCCGGTCAGTTCAACAGTCGACACGACTCGCTCCTCTCACGTGCGCGGGATCGGGCCCGCGCCGCCGTGGGACTCACCGTGTCAGGCCCTGACCTGCGGCGTCCAAGAGATGTGAGCCATCGCGGCGATCGGTGGCGTCCATCACCTTGTGAAGGGGGAGTCCGTACGGGTGAGCCGGACGCGGTGCTCCGCTTCGCCCGAGAGGCGAGGGGCCGCCGTCGGTGCGCTCGGCCCGCCCTGACCGCGGGAGAGCGGAAACTGCCCCGCTCGTCTGCCTCCGCTCGGGTGCTGTCGAGGCTTCGCAGGGTCGGGTTCTGGCCCGTCGAATGTGATGCCACCCATAGGAGCCGCGTCACATCCTAGGGCGAGTAGGAGAAGCAGGGCCCTTCAAGCAGTGCGTAAATGTCGCAAAAAGGTAAGCTTCGGACATTTCTCCTAAGTTGGGTAGTACGTCACATTCTTGCGTCGGGTTCGGCGGGGCGTTAACCATGGCTGTCGTTGCGGGAGACCGCGACAGGGCCGGGCGGATCGCACCGGCCCGTATGGCGGGGCTTCGCTCCGCAGGCCGCCGTGATCGAGACCGGTCGGCACCACGTGACGTCCCCGCATTGGAGA
>NZ_JBEYTM010000067.1:0-39580 GCF_040643055.1 Streptomyces sp. NPDC047515 | reverse complement strand
ACCCGGACCCTAGACAAGTCCCATCGTCGCAGGTCAGGAGCACTCTTCGCGTTTCCGATCACGCATCGGACACCCGGCCACGCGAAAGCCCGAGGTTAGGACAACCCCAGACTAACCGGTTGCTGCGCACACCAGGCCGGTGCTGTGGCCAGCCCCTCTTGGGATGGCCACAGCAGACGAAGCGCCAGTACGGCGCACAAAGGCCGGCCGTGGCTGGTCCGCCGCGCTGGCATCACGACATCCTTGCCGACCGCCCGATCAGGAGTCGTAGCGCTTGGTCGCCACCATCGTCGTCCCTGCGAGCACCACTCCCACTGGCGTCTCGGCCCACTCAGCAAGCAGCAACGGCTTCTCGTATACGGACTTCAGCAAGTAGGCGATCTCGCCGGCACTCGGTGCAGCCGGAAGAGCACAGCCGATCACCGGGCTACCGGTTGCACTGGTGTGGTCTCCGTACTCTTCGTCGGGATCGTCCGGCTCCCAGCGCCCGACCTCGATCTCCCACGAAGCGTCGTCATCGCCGGGTTCCGGCGCTTGGACCGTCAGGTAGAAGCCATCAGAGTCGTACGGCTCCGCGAAGAGCTGATAGCTGGGGTCGTCCAGCGCAGCCCACGTGCCGCCACCCTGAGAGTGCGCCGTGACCAGAACCCGGAGGTCGGCCACAGCCTTCTTCCGCTCCTCCGCGGTGAACCCTGCCTCGCGGCGATCGAGTTGCTCGCGCGTCTCGTCGCTCAGCGTGTCCATTCCGTCGTCATACTTCACAAAGGGATGGTCGAACTCCCAGTGGCGCTCGAGCTCCCGATCATCCTCCGAGGAAGTTCCCGAGAAGTCGTCGAGTGCTGCGCGCAACTCGTGCTCCTCTGCCTCCAGTTCGGAACGGATCGCTCTATTGACCGTGTCGGGCAGAGTGACCAAGGCACTTTCCAGATCGGCGAGCGCCTGGTGAAGCCGCAGGCAGACGTACTCGTACCACAGACTGTGGGCGCCGCTGAGGAGTTCGGCTCGAGCAGCGGCGTCGGTCAGCGCCGCAAGGTGCTCGCGCGGGTAGTAGTCCACACGCCGCTCGCGGCGGTCGTGAATGCTGACAGGGACTGTAGCGAAGGCGGAAATCCGATTGAGAGCGTCGACAATCGGAACCGCAAGGCCAGACTCGCCAAGACTCGTCACCGTCTTGGATACGACACCGTCCGGACCCTGAAAGGTCACCAGGATCTGAGTCTTCCCGCGGCTGGCGTGCTGAGAGTAAATGGTCATAGAAACGCCTTTCGCCTGTCCGGCAGACGACCGCCGGACAGGACGGATGCATAGGGAGAGTGAAAGGAGGTCGTGGCGAGGGCGCTTTCCGACGCTCCGTGCCTCAAGATGACTGGGGGTGGCCCAGGTACTGTCCCAGGCTCCATTCCTGCCCGCAGGCTAGACGGATGCCCTGCGCACCGCAAGCGAGTTGCCGCCCCTGCTCGGGCGGATCCCTCACCGAAAAGAACCGCAACGTACACCGCCGCGGGAAGCTGCTCCTGTCGTCGATGCACGCCGGCCGACTCCTCTGTGGCGGCACCCCCGACTTACCGGCCTCGTGAGACCCAGAGCTCGCCGCACAGCGCGGCTTCGGATCCGCCGTCCCTGTGCCTCACGGGCCCCGCAACCAGCCCTTCGAGCTGGCTCGCCGCGTCCTGTCGGACCTCGGCCTCTCCGATCCCCGACCACCGCAGTGCAGGGCGTAACCCGCGGCAGGTTCAGTGTGACTGTCCCGGCCGACCGAGAGCCGCCGTCGATATGCCTGGGCCATAAGAAGGCTGAGATGGCCGGATGCCGCCCTCTCCTTCACCTCGGACTGTCACTTGCAGGCGCCCTCGTGCCAAAGTCTCTGGACGGGCCATTTCAGCACGGAAACAGCGCAAGGAGCAGCACATGCGGGACGGGGGATCGCAGTGGACACTCGTCGTTCCCACAGGCGGTGACACACTCCGGCAGGAGCGTCTCACCCGGGATTTGCACGACACGCTGCACAGGGCAGACGGTCTCGTAGTCGGCTTCCATGACGCCGAAGAGGCCACTGAACCGGGTCGCAAGGGTACGGGCGTGGGCGAGGTGGCTCTCTGGGCCGCTACCACTGCCGCTGTCGCCCGCCCCGCATCCCAGGTCCTGATCTCCCTGATCAAGGAGTGGTGCGCCAAGGAGCGGCACCGCAAGGTCGTGGTCACCATCGCGGGCGACTCCATCGAGATCACCGGACGCCCGGACGCCGCACAGGAGCGCATGGCCCGCGAGTTCCAGGACCGGGTCTCCGGCAACGACGGCCCCGGGCCGGATGACGGCATGGCATGACCCGCCTTCACAAGCGCCGGGCTCTTCTGATCGGCAGCGAGCACTACGACGACGGCCGCTTCCCGCCGCTGGCATCCGTACGAGCCGACGTATGGGGACTCGCTCAGGTCCTGAAACACCGCAACATCGGCAACTTCGTCTCCGTCCAGACCGAATCCGATCTCACCGCCGACGACATGCGGGCAGCCATCGGCGAGTTTCTTCAGGATCGCGACGAGGACGAGCTCGCGCTCGTGTACGTCTCCGGGCACGGCGTGCGGACAGTACGTGACGGCGGTGAGTTCCACTTCGTCGCCAAGGACACCGACTACGACAGAGCGGCCGCGACCGGTGTCAGCGCCGGATTCCTCAATGATTCACTGGAAGAGTGCGTCGCCCCGCAGAAGATCGTGATGATCGACTGCTGTCGCAGCGGCGGATTCGCCATGGGTCTGCGTACTTCGGACCGACGGCCTGACAGCTCCGTGGCGAAATCCGGCGAGCGGCCCCCGCTGACCAGCAGGGGCGTGTACGTCCTGTCGTCCTCGCGGGCCGGGGAGGACTCGTTCGCGGACGCGGGCAGCGGCGATGACGTGAAGCCGTCGGCGTTCACCGGCGAGGTGATCGAGGCGCTGCGCACGGGGAAGGTCAGCAAGGACGGCGGCAGGGAAGTACAGGTCAGCGACCTGTTCCACTACGTCAACCGGCGTATGCGTGCCCAGGACGGCGGCCGTCAGGTGCCGGTGCAGTCCACGCTCGGCGTCGACGACCGCATCGTCATCGCGGACAGTCCGTTCGGCCGCGCCCCCATCCTCGATCCCCTGAGTCCACGACCCCGCCCCGGCTCTGAGGAGCCGACACAACCGCATGCCCCGAAGTCCGCCCATGCGCAGCCCGCCTGGGCCGGCCTGCTGGACTACTACCGCGAGTGCGTGCTGGCCGAGAGCGCCGAGACGCCTCTGATGGAGGTGGGCCACCAGAAGTCGTCGTACGTGTGCCTGAACGGCGCGGAGAGGTTCATCTCCGGCGAGGTCGACGAAGACGGTTGCGTCGCGCTCCCCGAGGAAGCGGCCTCGCTGGTGGACTCGGCGGCCGAGGAGGATGCCGAGCTCTGGGCGGGCTACCCGGCCGTGGTCCTCACCGGGCCTCGCTCCGGGCGCCCCTGGCGGCAGCCGAAGTTCGCGCCCCTGCTGGTACGCCGCGTCGAGATCGTCCAAGGCGAGGGCGAGGTACGGCTGAAGCCGTACGGCCCGGTCCAGCCGCATCCTCAGCTGGCTCTCGACTGGCTGGGCGAGGACGAGGCCACCCAGCTGATCGACACGTTCCAGCCGTCCTGGCATCGCGGGCAGCACGACCGTATGGCGGTGGAGGTGCGCAACCTTCTCACGCAGGAGTTCGAGCTGCCGTGCGTACAGGAACTCCGTCCGGACCAGCTCGCCGACCGTATCGACGTCCGCACGCCCGGCCACGGAGCCCGCAACACCGCGGTCCTCTTCGCGGCGCGCCCCGAGACGGGCTTCACCAAGCGCCTGCTGAACGACTTCGCCGACATCGCCAAGCGGACGGACCAGATCGAGAAGACCGCCCTCGGGGCCCTCGCGCCCGACGCCTCGCAGCGTGCCCGAGCCCTCGCCCACGCGGAACTCGAGCCGGCGCGCCTCGTGACACCGCTGCCGTGCAACGAGGCGCAGGCCGCGGTGCTCCGGTCCGCCATGACCCGCCGCCTCACCGTGGCCACCGGCCCGCCCGGCACCGGAAAGAGCCAGTTGGTCGCCAATCTCGTGGCCACCGCGGTCTGCGCCGGCCAGACCGTACTGGTCGCGTCCACCAACAACGAGGCCGTGGACGAGGTCTGGCGCCGCTGCAACGAGCTGGTGCCCGGCAGCGTCGTACGCACTGGTTCAGCGCGGAAGAACGCCAAGAGCAACGCCGAGCACGAGACCGCCGCGCTGCACGCACTGCGCACCGGCCCAGAGCCCTCGTCCACCGTGGGTACGGCGTCCATGGAGGCCACACTGGCTGCCGACCGTCTGGGAGAAGTACGGCAGGGCCTTGCACACATCGCGGAGACCGAGCTGCGGCTTCGCCGGGCAGGTGAGAGCCGCGACCATCATGCGGGACAGCTCGGTATCTCCGCCGCCGAGCTCCAGGGCCTGCTTGGCGATCTGCCCCGGCCCAGGGAGCTGGAGGACAAGGCATGCCGCCTCTCTCGCGCACGGTTCTTCGGGTCGTGGCGCCGGGTCCGTTTCCTGCGCGGGGCTGGTCTGGGGGCGTACGACGGCGATTCCGTCGCGAGCTGCCTCGCGCTCGCCGGCTTCGCCGCGGCCGAGGCGGAATGGCGTGACGGGCGCGAGCACGCGGCTTCCGTGGACGACACAGCGCTCGCGCGCGCACTGCGCGATGCCGAGAACAGCGTTCAGGACGCTTCACGCACACTCCTCACCACCACGGTCCAAGCTGCCGCCTGGGCCGGACGCCGTCGCATTCTCGATCTGCTGGCCGCTCAGGACGGCAGTCGCAGCGACTGGCCGCAGATGCGGAGGGTTCTAGGCCGCCCAGACGGCCAGACAGATACGCCCGCAGTGGCCGGATGGGCCGTCACCAGCCTCTCCGCCCGGCGTTTCCCTCTGGGCCCGGCCCTGTTCGATCTCGTCATCATCGACGAGGCCAGCCAGTGCGCGATCCCGCACGTCCTACCGCTGCTCTTCCGCGCGCGGCGCGCCCTCGTCATCGGCGACCCCATGCAACTCACGCACATCACGGAGACCAGCCCGCACCGCGAGGCTCTCATCCGGCGTGGGAACGGGCTGCGGTCCGACTGGCTGGAGAAACACCGCCTTGCCTACCGACGCCACTCCGCCTTCCACGCCGCCGAACGCTCCGCGGGCGGCACGTTGCTTCTCGACGAGCTTTTCCGCTGCCACCCGCACATCGCCGCGATCTCCAACGACCTCTTCTACGACGGCGGACTGACCGTCCTCACCGACACCCGCGGCCGCCCAGCCCTGGCGCGTCCCGCCGTCATCTGGACAGACGTACCCGGACGGGCCGCCCGCCCCCGGTTCGGTGGCTCCTGGGTCAACGAGGACGAGATTCGAAAAGCGCACGACAGCGTCAACTACCTGCTGGGACAACTGCCGCCCGAGACCACCCTCGGCGTCGTCACGCCCTTCACGGCGCAGGCCGAAGCACTGCGGAAGCGTTTGAGACCATACGACGAGGAGCGTCTGCGTATCGGTACGGTGCACACCTTCCAGGGCGGTGAACGCGATGTCATGGTGTTCTCCCTCGTCGCTGGCGAAGGCATGCACCCTGGTGCCGTCGAGTGGTCGGCGGGCAACTGAACCTCTGGAACGTCGCCGTCACCCGGGCACGCAGTCACCTCATCGTGGTGGGGGACAAAGAGCGCTGGCGGAAGCGGGGAGGCGTGGCCGCCGCGCTGCTGGAGGCTGCGGAGCGCGACGGCGCGCACTCGCGTGACGGCGGCGAAGACGTGCTGCTCAAACGCCTGTACCAGGTCCTCTCCCGCCAGCCGGGAGCCACCGTCACGCTGGGCGAGAACGTTCACGGGCATCCGGCGGACGCTCTGGTGCGCGGCTTCGGCAGCACCGCACCCAAGGCCGTACTGCTCGACCGAGGAGTGGAAGAGGGCACCGACGCGGCACGCCACCTGCGGCTCATGCTGCACCGCCGGAACCTGCTGGGCAGTGGCGACGGCGAAGTCGAAGCCGCTCGTTGGCCGGCCTGGAGGCTGTACGACACCAGTGAGCAGCGGGGGTGAGTCTCCGGCCCCGCACCCTGGCCCCCGGCGGGGGCGCTCACTCTCCGTACGCCTGCCTCCAGCGCGTCCGGTGCCGAGTGTCCCCCTGTCCGCCACCGTTCACCTCGCCGAGCGACAGCAGAGAGGCTCCGCTGTTCCACAGTCCGAGGTGGTCACGGTGTACGGCGAGGATGCCGTGCTGTATCGCGAACCCTTCGGAAGGCCGGCTGAACCGCGTGGTCGTCACGAACACGGCCAGGTCGGCCCCGAAGTGCACCTTGGCCCCCAGCAGGTCACGCATTTCACGGCTCGCGATCGTCCTGGTCGGCGCGTAGCGCTTGCACTGGATCACCATGGTCCGGCCGTCTGGGAGACGGCCGACGACGTCAGCGCCGTTGTCATTCGCGCCGCCGACGCGACGTACGTCGGTGCACCCGTCCCTCCGGCACAGGGCCGCGACCTGCTCCTCGAACTCCGTACCCGTCATCGCGTCCATCTCGGCGAGTGTCCGTAGCCCGTACTCGACCCTGTCAGCCTGCCGCCACAGGTGGTCCCGTTCGCGAACCTCCCGGTCCGTGCGCCAGAGCCACCAGGCGGCCACACCCGTGCCGCCCAGCACTAACGCGCCGACGAGATAGGGCCAGACCGCAGACCAGAACACCATCAGGAGGATGATCGCAGCGGCCCCGCCCACAGTCACTCGCTTGAGCCGGGCCGCCCTCCGCCTCCGTGCAGCCGCACCTCGTCTCCGCCGAGCCGCCATGCATGCCTCCCCTCCCCCTCGCTCCCGTCCAGCAGTCTGGTCAACAAGGCGCATCACGAGTAGGGCTCGAAGTCGGCCAGTGGCCGGTTCCGGCCACCACGTATCTCGCGGACCTGGCCGTCCCGGACTTCATGTCTCACGAGAGTCTGACAGGGAGGGCATGGCCAGCAGACTCGTCGCTCGTTCCTCAGCCAGCATCGACTCGTGCAGACGGGGTCAGGCGCCCAGCCCCCGTCCGGACCTACAGCCGACGCCAGGCGGTGCCCCCGAACAGCGCACGACTCAGTTGGCGCGGCGGACTACCCCTCTGCAGTGCCACCGAAGCGACGCGCTATCCGTAGAAGCTCAACCGGACGTTGCGGTTGGTATTGCTGGTGTTTGTATCGACCAGGCACACCGACTGCCAGGTCCCCAGTTCCAGCCGGCCCCCGATCACCGGCAGTGTCGCGTGCGGTGGCACGAGGGCGGGGAGTACGTGGTCGCGGCCGTGACCGGGGGTGCCGTGGCGGTGCTGCCAGCGCTCGTCGGCGGGGAGCAGGGTGTGGAGGGTGGCCAGCAGGTCGTCGTCGCTGCCCGATCCGGTTTCGATGATGGCGATGCCGGCGGTTGCGTGCGGTACGAAGACATTGAGCAGGCCGTCCCTGGCGGCGGTCCGGGCGAGGAACTGCTCGCAGTCGCGCGTGAGGTCGATGACGGTCTCGCTCGCTCCGGTGGTGATGTGCAGGACGCTGGTCGTGAAGGCGTGGGGCATGGGTCCATCCTCTCGCTCGTGCCGCGAGATCGCGCGTCCACGTGCCGAGACACCATTGACCGTTTCAGTCATGGATCGCTACGTTCGGCGCCATGTTCCGTTCAGCTCTGCTCACTTCGCGCGGTCATATCGACCTGCTGCGGGTGGCCTCCGCCGCTTGTCGTCGCGGCTGCTGACACTCCTTCAGCGCATTCTCCTTCGGTGACCGGCCGCGCCGGCCGCCCGCTCCCGCCGCCGCACGCGCTCGTTCGCATGCGCCGCGGCCCGAGAGCACCGCCGACCGCGATCCGTAGCCGCCGTGCCGTGATCACGGCAGCGGTTGACGTACGCGTGCGGCCGAGTGCGCCTCCTCCTCCATGGACTGCTCATGGAGCCCCCATGACCATCGGCCCCGCACTCGCCCCACCGGATATTTCATTGGAATCCGAGAAACAACCTGTTTTATCCGCTCGTCGGTCGCTGGACCTGGAGCCGATCGTTCCGGCTGCCGCCCGGGGTGTACGCCTCCGCGCCGTACCCCGTTGGATACGGCGCGCCATGGGGCCGCTGCTGCTTCTCATGCTGTGGCAGGCGCTGAGCGCCGCCGGAGCCCTGCATCGTGGCCGCTCTCGGGAAGATCCTCACCCCCGGACAAGTTAGTAGAAGCGTGAACAACTTCGGGGTGGCCTCAGCACACACGGTCGATGTCGTCGTGGTGGGCGCCGGACAGGCAGGACTGTCCGGCGCCTACCATCTGCGGCGCGTCGGGCTGGAACCCGACCGCGACTTCGTGGTGCTCGATCACGCTCCGCGCCCCGGCGGCGCCTGGCAGTTCCGCTGGCCCTCACTGACCTACGGCAAGGTCCACGGCATGCACGCCCTGCCCGGCATGGAGCTCACCGGAGCCGATGACAGCCGGCCCTCGTCCGAGGTGATCGGCGAGTACTTCGACGCCTATGAGCGCACCTTCGACCTGCGGGTTCACCGGCCGGTCGAGGTGAGCGCGGTGCGTGAGGGCGACGAGGGGCGGCTGCTCGTCGAGACGTCCGAGGGTACGTATGCCACGCGCGCCCTCATCAACGCCACCGGCACCTGGGACCGGCCGTTCTGGCCGCGCTACCCGGGCCAGGAGACCTTCCGGGGGCGGCAGTTGCACACCGCGAACTACCCGGGGCCCGATGGGTTCGCGGGGCAGCGCGTGGTGGTGGTCGGTGGCGGAGCCTCCGGTACGCAGCATCTGATGGAGATCGCCGAAGTGGCGGCGGAGACGTACTGGGTGACGCGTCGGCCGCCGGTGTTCCGGGACGGGCCGTTCGGCGCGGACCAGGGGCGGGCCGCCGTGGCGATGGTGGAGGAGCGAGTACGGCGCGGGCTGCCACCGCAGAGCGTGGTGAGCGTGACGGGGCTGCCGCTCACCGACGCGGTGCGTCGCGCCCGCGAGAACGGGGTGCTGGACAGGCTGCCGATGTTCGACCGGATCACGCCGACCGGAGTCGTCTGGGACGACGGCCGCACGGTCGAGGCCGATGTCATCCTCTGGGCGACCGGATTCCGGGCCGCCATCGATCACCTCGCGCCGTTGAAGCTGCGTGAGCCGGGCGGCGGCATCCGGGTCGAGGGCACGCGGGCGGCGCGGGACGAACGGATCCACCTCGTCGGGTACGGGCCTTCCGCCAGCACGATCGGCGCCAACCGGGCGGGGCGGGCAGCGGTGCGTGCGATCACCCGGCTGCTGGACGAGCCGGACATGGAGACGGGAACGGGGAGCGGGGCGCACGCGGAGTTCTCCCCCGCCGTGGTGTAACGGCACGGGTGCCGAACGCACCGACATGACGGCGCGGATGCCGACCGGAGCCGGGCGACAGCAGCGGGTATCGACGGCCCAGGTGCTCAGACACCGAGATGCTCGGCGCTCAGGTGCTCCGGTGCTCAGCCGCTGGACGCGCTGAGGCGGTTGCGGTTGAACTGCTCCACGTTCTTCTGCTGTTCCGCGTAGCTGCTGGTGAAGCGCGTGTCTCCCGGCGCGACCGTGACGAAGTACAGCCATGGTCCGGGTGTGGGGGTGATCGCCGCCGTCGTCGCCTGCTCCCCCGGGTTCCCGATGGGTGTGGGCGGCAGCCCCTTGCGCTCATAGCTGTTGTACGGGCTGTCGATCTTCGTGTCGCCGGTGGTGGTGTCAAGGGAGCTGCGGTTCAGGGCGTAGTTGAGTGTGGAGTCCATCTGGAGCGGCATGCCCCGATCGAGCCGGTTGTAGATGACTCTGGCGACCTTGCCCATGTCATGTTCGGTGTCCGCTTCGGCCTGCACGATGCTGGCGATCGTCACCGTCCGGTAGACGGAGACGCCATTGCGTCGCGCGCCGGTGGTGATGTGGTCGGCGCCGAATCGCTCGACGGCCGTGTCGACCATGTACCTGAGCAGGCCCTGCGGGGTGGTGCGGGAGGTGACGGGATAGGTCGCCGGGAAGAGGTAGCCCTCGGGATTGCCGTTCGCCTCGGCCGGGAGCGGCAGATCTGCCGCTGCGGCGGCCTTCTCCGTGGTGCCGGACGCGACGGACAGGGCCCGGTCGACCGCGGCGTACACCTGGGACGCCCGCCGGCCTTCGGGGATCACGAGTGGGCGGGCCTGCTCTACCTTCGGCCCCCACATCAGCAACGGCACAAGGATCGCTGCCGCCACGACGAGAACGAGGACAGCGCCGATCAACAGCGTCAGGCGCCCGCGGTGCGTGTGGTGGGGCGGAATGTCCGGGGACTCGGTCACCATCCGGGCACGCTATCCCGCCGCCCGGAATCCGGAACCGGCCGACACGGACCCCGCCACCCATGACAGAACACACGAACAAGGGATCGGATGTTCGCTGGAACGCGTGATCGTTTCGGTATTCGTTGCTCAACTCCCCTGCGGAAGATGATGATTACGGGGCGCAAGCGACGGGCTGCAGACCGCGACTGTGCTGTCCCACAGATGCACCACGTACAAGGAGAAACACCGGATGAACCTCATCACCAACCTGCTCGCCGGCATCGTCCACTTCGTGGGTTGGCTCGTCTGACCATTGCTCCGCACGATGCCGTCGCTCCCTGTCCCACGGGAGCGGCGGCGTCGCCGCGTGTACGGCCTCGGCTTGCCGGGGTGGGTCCGAGCCCGCCGATCAGCTTGCCGCGGGAGCCAGTTGGGTGTCCCGCCGCACCAGGGCGGCGTAGCGGCCGTCCTGCCGAAGGAGTTCGTCGTGGCTGCCCCGCTCCGCTGTCCGGCCGCCGTCCAGCACGATGATCTGTTCGGCGTCGCGGACGGTGGAGAGCCTGTGCGCGATGGTGATGGTGGTACGCCCTGCGGAGAGGGCGTCGATCGCTTCCTGCACGGCGAACTCCGTGCGGGTATCGAGGGCGCTCGTCGCCTCGTCGAGCACCAGGACGGGAGGGTCGCGCAGGATCGTACGGGCGATGGCGAGACGCTGCTTCTCACCTCCGGAAAAGCGGTAGCCGCGTTCACCGACCAGGGTGTCGTAGCCGTCGGGCAGTGAGGCGATGTGGTCGTGGATCTGCGCCGCACGGGCGGCCGCCTCGATCTCGGCGTCGGTCGCATCGGGTTTGGCGAAGCGCAGATTGTCGGCGACCGAGGCGTGGAAGAGGTAGGTCTCCTGGGAGACCACGCCCACGGCCCGCGCCAGGGTGTCGAAGTCGAGGTCGCGTACGTCGACACCGTCGAGCGTGACCCGGCCGCCGGTGACGTCGTAGAGCCTGGGAACCAAGTAGCTGAGCGTGGATTTTCCGGAACCGGTGGGCCCGACGACCGCCAGGCTGCCGCCGGCCGGCACGGTCACATCGATGCCGCTGAGCGTCGGGCCGCTCTTCTCGTCGTAACTGAAGTCGACGTCCTCGAAGCGGACCTCACCGCGGATCCTTTCCAGCCGGACGGGATTCTCCGGCTCGGTGATGTCCACATCGAGGTCGAGGTACTCGAAGATCCGCTGGAAGAGCGCGAGGGACGTCTGCATCTGCACGCCGGTGGAGAGCAGGCTCACGGCGGGGCGGAAGAGACCCTGCTGGAGCGAGACGAAGGCGACAAGTGTGCCGATGGAGACGGCGGGACCACCGGACTGCAGGGCGAGGCCCGCCGCCCAGTAGATGACGGCGGGCATGGCGGCCATGACGATGCCGATCGTCGACATCCGCCACCGCCCGGCCATGCTGGAGCGCACTTCGAGGTCGACCAGCTTCTCGGACTCCTCGGCAAAGCCCTTGGTGAGGGAATCCGCCCGGCCCATGGTCCGGCCCAGCAAGATGCCGCTGACGGAGAGCGATTCGGTGACCGTGGCCGCCATGGCGGCCATCTGCTTCTGGCGCTGCGTGGTGATCTTCTTGCGCTCGCGGCCGACCCGGCGGCTGATCCAGACGAAGACCGGCAGCAGGAGCAACGAGACCAGGGTGAGCCGCCAGTCGAGCGCCAGCATGGCGACGACCGTGGCGACGACCGCGGTGAGATTGGAGACCAGCGACGTCGCCGTGGACGTGACGGTCGCCTGCATGCCGCCGATGTCATTGGCGATGCGGGACTGCACCTCGCCGGTGCGGGTCCTGGTGAAGAAGGCCAGCGGCATCCGTTGCAGCTGGGCGTAGACCGCGGTGCGCAGATCATGCATGACGCGCTGGCCGACCGTGGTGGAGATCAGGGTCTGCAGGACGCCGAAGACGCTGTTCATCACGGCGGTGAGGATCATGCCGAGGGCGAGCAGCGACAACAGTCCCGTACGCCCCTGCGGAATGGCGGTGTCCAGGATCTCGCGCAGCAGGAACGGCGAGGCGACCGACACCAGCGACGAGGCGCCGACGAGCAGCCCGACCAGGGCGAGCCGGCCCCGGTAGGGACGGAAGAGACGCAGGATGCGGCGCAGCTCGGCCGGCGGGCGGCTCTCGTCCCGGGGCGGCGGTGTCCAGGTGATTTCGTCGGGTTTCATGGGCTCCTTCGTCGGGCTCGACAGCTCGGCAACAGCGCGGTCTCAAAGCCGGGTGATCGGATCCCGCGACTCGGATCCACGACACGGAGGCGACTCGGATTTTGAGAGCATAGCTCATTGTTACCTATACTCACAATGCACAAGATCCTGATATCGTTCCCCTATGGACTCCTCCGACGCCGAGGGCGTGCTCGCCGAGCAGCTGCTGCGAGTGACCCGAAGGCTCCAGCGGATTCAGAGCCGCCAGCTGGAGCCGATCGGTATCACTCCCGCGCAATTCCGGCTGCTCCGCATCGTCGCCCACTACGACGGTCCGCCCCGGATGGCGGATCTCGCACAGCGCCTGGACGTCGTCCCGCGCGCCGTGACCAGCCTGGTCGACGGCCTGGAGGCAAGCGGACGGGTCCGCCGCGCCCCCGATCCGGACAGCCGCCGGGTGGTCCGGATCGAGATCACCGAGGAGGGCCTCGCCACGCTCCGGTCACTGCGCGACGCGCGCCGGGCCGCCGCAGAGGAGATCCTGACCCCATTGACCGCCGATCAGCGCGAGGTGCTCGGCGGGCTGTTGTCCGCCCTGGTCGACGGGATGCCGGAGCGCCGCTGCTGAACCCGCGTCCGCGCGCACCCGAGGGATGCCGCGCGTGCCGCCGCCGTACCGAACCGAACAGCGCAGAACAGAACCGCCGAGGAGAGCCCGACATGCCACTGCTGGAGCCGAAGCCGGCAGCACTCCGCCCCGGTGCGGTGCGTACTCCGTCCCCGGACCGGGTCCCCGACCGAAAGGCTCCGGGTACGCCGGAACCGCTGCGCGGCGAGCTGATCGACCTGCTGGGGCCTGAGAAGGTGCTGTGGAAGATCTCCGACCTGGTGAAATACGCCTCCGACGCCAGCCCCTACCGGTTCGTCCCCCAGGTCGTCGTGGTCCCGGAGGACATCGACGACATCTCGGCGATCCTGTCGTACGCGCACGGCAGAGGACGCGAGGTCGTCTTCCGGGCGGCCGGCACCAGCCTGAACGGCCAGGCCCAGGGTGAGGACATCCTCGTCGACGTACGCCACCACTGGGCGGGCATCGAGGTCCTGGACGACGGCGCGCGGGCCCGCATCCGGCCGGGGACGACGGTCGTGCGGGCCAACGCCGCCCTCGCCCGGCACGGACGGCTGCTGGGGCCCGACCCGGCCAGCGCGATCGCCTGCACGATCGGCGGAGTCGTCGCCAACAACGCCTCCGGAATGACCGCGGGAACGACCCGCAATTCGTACCGAACCGTCTCCTCCCTCACCTTCGTACTGCCGAGCGGCACGGTCGTCGACACGGCCGACCCCGCGGCGGACGAGGACCTGGCCCGTGCCGAACCGCGGCTGTGCAAGGAATTGCTGGCGCTGAAGGCGGAGATCGAGGCCGATGCCGGGCTCACCGCCCGGATCCGCGCCAAGTACGAGATCAAGAACACCAACGGCTACCGGCTCGACGCCTTCCTGGACGGCTCGACGCCCGTGCAGATCCTGCGCGGTCTGATGGTCGGCTCCGAGGGCACCTTCGGCTTCATCTCCGAAGTCGTGTTCGACACCCTGCCCCTGGACCGCCGGGTCTCCACCGCCCTGCTCTTCTTCCCCTCCCTCACCGCGGCGGCGGCCGCTGTGCCCCGGTTCAACGAGGCGGGGGCGATCGCCGTCGAAGTGATGGACGGCAATACGCTGCGCGCGTCGGTCAGCGTCCAGGGCGTGCCGGCGGACTGGGCCGGGCTGCCCAAGGAGACCGCGGCGCTGCTGGTGGAGTTCCGCGCTCCTGACGAGGCGGGGCAGGAGGCGTACGAGCGGGCGGCGGCAGCCGTGGTCGAAGGACTCGACCTGGTCGCCCCCGTGGCCTCGGTGACCAATGGATTCACCCGCGACGCCAAGGTCATCTCGGGCTACTGGAAGGCCCGCAAGGCGTTCGTCACCGCGGTGGGCGGCTCCCGGCCCTCGGGCACGACGCTGATCACGGAGGACTTCGCGGTGCCGCCCTCCCGGCTGGCCGACGCCTGCGAGGCCCTGCTCGCGCTCCAGGCGGAGCACGGCTTCGACGCCGCCGTGGCCGGTCACGCGGCGCACGGCAATCTCCACTTCCTGCTCGCCTTCGACGCGGCGAAGCCGTCCGACGTCGACCGCTACGCCGCGTTCATGGACGACTTCTGCCGGCTGACGGTGGAACGCTTCGACGGCTCCTTGAAGGCGGAGCACGCCACCGGCCGCAATATCGCCCCCTTCCTGGAGCTGGAGTGGGGCCCGAAGGCGACCGAGCTGATGTGGCGCACGAAGCAGATCATCGACCCCGACAGGGTTCTGGCACCCCGGATCGTCCTCGACCGCGACCCGAAGGCCCATCTGCGGGGGCTGAAGACCATCCCCGAGGTCGAGCTGATCGCCGACCCCTGCATCGAGTGCGGCTTCTGCGAGCCCACCTGCCCCAGCCATGACCTCACCACCTCACCGCGCCAGCGGATCGTGCTGCGCCGGGAGATGATGCGACAGCCCGGCGGTTCACCGGTGGAGGAGCGGCTGCTGGACGCGTACGGCTACGACGCCGTCGACACCTGTGCGGGCGACTCGACGTGCAAGCTCGCCTGTCCGGTCGGCATCGACACCGGCGCCATGATGAAGGACTTCCGTCACCAGCGGCACTCACCGCGCGAGGAGCGGATCGCGGCACTCACCGCGAAGAACTTCAAGGCGGTCGAGACGGCGGCACGGCTCGCCGTCGCCGCGGCCGGCCGGATCGGCGACCGGATCGGCGACGGACCGCTGGAGACCATCACCGGGCTGGCCCGTAAGGCCGTACGCCCGGACCTCGTGCCCGAATGGCTGCCCGAGATCCCCGGCGCCGCCGCGCGGAAGCTGCCCCGCACCTCCCGCGTCGGGGCGAGCGCCGTCTACTACCCGGCGTGTGTCAACCGCATCTTCGGCGGTCCCGAGGGCCATCGCGGCCCGTCGCTGCCACAGGCCGTCGTCGCCGTCTCCGCCCGTGCCGGAAAGCCGGTATGGATCCCGGACGACGTCGCGGGGACCTGCTGCGCGACGATCTGGCACTCCAAGGGCTACGACGAGGGCAACACCGTGATGGCCAACCGCATCGTGGAGGCGGCCTGGGGCTGGACGGCGGGCGGAAAGCTGCCGCTGGTCGTCGACGCCTCGTCGTGCACACTGGGCATTGCCCAAGAGGTGGTGCCGTATCTCACCGACGACAACCGCGAGTTGCACCGGGAGCTGACCATCGTCGACTCCCTCGTCTGGGCGGCCGACGAGCTGCTTCCCGAGCTGACAGTGCTCCGCAAAATCGATTCGGCGGTCCTGCACCCGACGTGTTCCATGCAGCATCTGGACGACGTGGAGCAGCTGCGCACCGTCGCGGAGGCCTGCGCCGAGGAGGTCGTGATCCCTGACGACGCCGGGTGCTGCGCCTTCGCGGGCGACCGGGGCATGCTCCACAAGGAACTGACGGCCTCCGCGACGGCAAAGGAGGCGGCCGAGGTCAATACGCGGAAGTACGACGCGTATCTCTCGGCCAACCGCATGTGCGAGATCGGTATGGACCGGGCCACCGGGCACTCGTACTACTCGGTGCTGATGGAGCTGGAGCGGGCCACGCGGCCGGGGGCCGTCGTGCGGTGATCACCGCGGCTGTCCGGTTGACCGGCTCGTCCGCGGTCGGCCGCCGGTCCTGACCCAGGGTCTTCCGTTCGGACCGTGCCGGGCTCGCGTGCTGTGGCCTGATCCGCACGAATGTCCCTGGCCCGCGATCGCCGGGTGGGCTCGGATTCCGAGCCCACCCGGCGATCGTGTGTTCACGAAAGTCCATGGTTTCGGAGCAGGAGTCCAATCCCTCCCCTTGCGCATCAGCGGCCTCGACTACCAAGGTCCTTGGCGAGGTTCATTCACCAGCCGCGCACGTCAGACCCCCCCTTCTGGAGGATCGATGAACGACGCAGCACAGCAGGACGACGGTACGCAGGACGGCGGCGAAGGCTCGATGAACCGCCGCTCGGTCCTCTGGACAACCGCCGGAGTGGCCGGCGCCGGGCTCGGACTCGGCGGTCTCGGCAGCGGCACCGCAGCCGCCACCACGCCCGCCCGGGGCCCGGAAGCCGCTGGCACGGAACAGTCGGCCGCTCCGAAACGCCAGGGACGCACCATGGTGGGAGTGCCGTTCGAGCGGCGGTCCACCGTCCGGGTGGGCATGGTCGGCCTCGGCAACCGCGGCGGCAGCATGATCGACCTCTTTCTGGCCATCAGCGGCGTGCAGGTCGTCGCCGTCTGCGACCCGGTCAGGGCCAAGGCCGAAAGGGTGGCGGCGAAGGTGACCGCCGCCGGTCAGCCGGCACCCGCCGTCTACACCAACGGCGAGGACGACTACGAGAATCTCTGCAAGCGCGGGGACATCGACTTCGTCTACGTGGCGACGCCCTGGGACTTCCACTTCGAGATGGCGAAGACCGCCATGCTCCACGGCAAGCATGTCGGCGTGGAGTGTCCGATCGCCCTCCGGCTCGACCAGCTCTGGGAGTTGGTCGATCTCTCCGAGCGCACCAGACGCCACTGCATGCAGCTGGAGAACTGCTGTTACGGGCAGAACGAGATGCGGGTGCTGCGCATGGCGCATGCCGGGCTCTTCGGTGATCTGCTGCACGGCGCGGGCGCGTACAACCACGATCTGCGTGGCCTGATGTTCGACCCGGATTACTACGAAGGTCCCTGGCGCAGGCTGTGGCACACCAGGTTGCGGGGCGATCTCTACCCCAACCACGGCTTCGGTCCGGTCGCCAATTACATGGACCTCAACCGCGGCGACCGTGCGGTGAGCATCACCAGCGTCGGTTCGCCGTCCCTGGGGCTCGCCGAATACCGCGAGAAGAACATGCCGGCCGGTGATCCGAGCTGGAAGGAGACCTATATCGAGAGCGACCGGACGATCAGCCTCGTCCAGACCGCCAAGGGGCGGGTCATCCGTCTGGAGCACGACGTGTCCACTCCGCATCCTTACTCGCGGATCAACAGCCTCGGCGGTACGAAGGGGGTCTTCGAGGACTACCCGGCCCGCATCTACATCGAGCCCGACCACACGAACGACAACTGGGGCGACTTCTCCAAGTACGCCCAGTGGGACCACTGGCTGTGGAAGGAGCACGCCGACCCGCCCGGCGGACACGGCGGCATGGACTACATGCTGGTGTTCCGGCTGATGCAGTGCATGCGGCTCGGCCTCGTGCCCGACTTCGACGTGTACGACGCGGCGACGTGGACGTCGCCCGTGCCGCTCAGCCATCTGTCCATCAAGGCGAAGGGCGCCCCTCAGCAGATCCCGGACTTCACGCGCGGCGAGTGGAAGAGGGCCCGCTCCGGCATGGATTCGGAGAATCCGGAGAAGGGCTGACCGGCCGGCACCACGGGCTGTACGGCCCGGCTCGACCGGGCCGGGCCCACACCCCGTCGGTCTCTCGACCATGGCGCGATTCATGCCGTTCATGGAGAAAATCAATTGCTCCGCCGGACGTCCCGGAGAGAACCTTGCACGGTTTGAGTCATTCAACGAACAAACCGACACATGGGATGTCATGCAGATTCGCGATCTTCCGTACTCGGATCCTGGCGATCCCGATGTCCGGTCAGGGCCACGCTTCCTGCTCTGGCTCGGCCGCAACCAGCTTCGCGGGCAGCTCAAGTCCATGTCCTGGGGTCTGTTGCACCAGTGTTCGCTGGCCGGGCTGCCACCTGTCGTCGGCCTCGCCGTGCAGGCCGTCGTCGACCGGTCGGGCAGCCGGCTCGCGTGGGCGGGCGGCCTGATCGTGGTCCTGGGTGTGCTGATCTCACTGGGCGACACCATGCTCCACCGGACCGCCATCACCAACTGGATCACCGCCGCCGCGCGCGTTCAGCAACTGCTGGCCCGTAAGACCGCGGAGCTCGGTTCGGCGCTGACCCGCCGGGTCGCCGCGGGTGAGGTCGTCGCCGTCTCCACCGGCGATGTCGAGAAGATCGGCTGGTTCGTCGAGGCGCTCTCCCGCTTCGCCGCGGCCGCGGCCGCTCTGGTCCTGATCTGTGTGGGGCTCATCCTCTATCTGCCGTCGCTGGGCATCCTCGTGACGCTCGCCATGCCGTTGCTGGCCCTGGCGGTGCTGCCGCTCCTCCCCCGGGCCACCCGGCGCGCCGACCTCCAGCGGGAGAAGGCAGGCAAGGCGACCGAGCTGGCCTCGGACACCGTCGCCGGGCTGCGGGTGCTCCGCGGGATCGGCGGTGAGGAGCTGTTCCTCGGCCGCTACCGGCGTGCTTCCCAGGAGGTCCGCAAGGCCGCGGTGCGCAGTGCGCGGATGTGGTCGCTGATCTCCGCGATCCAGGTGCTCCTGCCCGGCGTGCTGCTCATCTCGCTGGTCGTGTACGGGGCGACGCTGGCCCGCGACGGCAGGATCGGGGTCGGCCAGCTGGTCACGGTGTACAGCGCGGCGACGCTGTTGCTGTTTCCGCTGCGCCACTTCGAGGAGATCGCGATGGCCTACTCCTTCTCGCGGCCCTCCGCCAAGCGCGCGGTGCGGGTGCTCTCGCTGCACCGCACGGACCGGCCCTCGACCGTCGACGCCACCCCGGTCGGCGATCTGTACGACCCGGTCACCGGGCTGATGGCCCCGGCCGGTCTGTTCACCGCCGTGGTCTGTGGCGATCCGGACGAGGCGGGACGGCTGGCCGAACGGCTGGGCGGACACGCCCACGCGGGAGCGGACCGGAGCACGGACGTGGACACGACGCAGAACGGAACGCGCAGCGGACCGGCTGCCGGAACGGAGGACGCCAGGGACGACATGGTGGCGGAGCAGACCCTCCCGTCCGTCCTCCTCGGTGGGGTGCCGCTGGACGAACTCCCGCTGGACTCCGCCCGGACGGCGGTGCTGGTCCAGGACAAGGACCCGGTCCTGCTCTCCGGCACCCTGCGTGAACTGCTCGATGTTCCCTCGTCGGGCCGGGTGAGCGCCGAGGACGCACTGTCCGCAGCCCAGTGCGGTGATGTACTGGACTCGTTGGCGCAGGCATCCGCGGCCACGGACGGCGGCCCGATGACGACACGCATCACCGAGCGCGGGCGTTCGCTCTCGGGTGGTCAGCGCCAGCGGCTCGCCCTGGCCCGCTCGTTGGTGACCGATCCGGAGGCGCTGGTTCTCGACGAACCGACCTCCGCCGTCGACTCGCACACGGAGGCCCGGGTCGCCGCCGGAATCAAGGCGCTGCGCCAGGGGCGTACCACTGTGGCCTTCGCCTCGTCGCCGCTGCTGCTCGACCTGGCGGACCGGGTGGTGCTGGTGCACGCGGGCGTGGTCGCGGCGGTCGGCGCACACCGTGAACTGCTGCACACGGACGCCCGCTACCGGGCGGTCGTGACGCGCGAGACGGATGACGAGATCGCGGCCCTGGCCTCCCAGGGCACGCTCAGGACGATCGAGGAAATCGAGGAACGGGCATGATCGGCGTCGCAGAACCGGCGTACGACCCGGCCGCGCCGGAGTCGGCGACGACCCTGCCGGTCGGCACCCCCACGACCGTACGAAAGTATGTACGGGAGCTGCTGGGGCGCCATCGCAGGCCGTTCGCCGTGCTGGTCGCGTTCAACGCCATCGCTGTGATCGCCTCGCTCGTCGGCCCGTATCTGCTGGGCGGGCTGGTCGAGGACCTCTCCGACGGCGTCACCGACCTCCATCTGGAGCGCACCGCCGGAGTGTTCGCGCTCGCGCTGATCGTGCAGACCGTGTTCACCCGGATGATGCGTCTGCGCAGCGCGATGCTCGGCGAGGAGATGCTGGCGGATCTGCGCGAGGACTTCCTCGTACGGTCGGTGGGTCTGCCACCGGGCGTGCTGGAGCGGGCCGGGACGGGTGATCTGCTCTCCAGGATCACCACGGACATCGACCGGCTGGCCAACGCGATGCGCGAGGCCGTGCCGCAACTGGCGATCGGTGTGGTGTGGGCGGGGCTGCTGCTGGCCGCGCTGACGGCGACGGCTCCGCCGCTGGCGCTCTCGGTGCTGATCGCCCTGCCTGTCCTGATCATCGGCTGTCGCTGGTACTTCAAACGGGCCCCGTCCGCATACCGTTCGGAGGCCGCGGGGTATGCGGCGGTCGCGGCGATGCTCGCGGAGACCGTGGACGCCGGGCGGACCGTGGAGGCCCACCGTCTGGGTGCGCGCAGGGTGATGCTGTCGGACCGGCGGATCGCGGAATGGACTGCTTGGGAGCGGTACACGCTGTTCCTGCGCTCCGTTCTCTTCCCCGTCATCAACACCACCTACGTGACGATTCTCGGTGCGGTGCTGATGCTCGGCGGCTGGTTCGTCATCGAGGGCTGGCTGACGGTGGGGCAGTTGACGACCGGTGCGCTGCTGGCGCAGATGATGGTCGATCCGCTCGGCCTGATCCTGCGCTGGTACGACGAGTTGCAGGTCGCTCAGGTGTCGCTGGCGCGGCTGGTCGGCGTGCGGGACATCGAACCGGACGCGGGGAACGCGGAGGTGGTCCCGGACGGCCGGGACGTTCGGGCCGACGAGGTGCGCTTCGGCTACCGCGCCGGGGTCGACGTTCTGCACCGCGTCTCGCTGCACGTGGCGCCGGGCACCCGCCTCGCGCTGGTCGGCCCGTCCGGGGCCGGCAAGTCCACGCTGGGCCGGCTGCTGGCCGGTATCTACGCGCCGCGTACGGGTGAAGTGAAGCTCGGCGGTGCGGAGTTGTCGCGGATGAAGGCCGAGCACGTCCGTACGCATGTGGCGCTGGTCAACCAGGAGCACCATGTGTTCGTGGGGTCGCTGCGGGACAACCTCCTGCTGGCCCGAGCCGGTGCCGGGGACGCCGAGCTGTGGGCGTCGCTGGCCGCGGTCGACGCGGACGGCTGGGCGCGAACGCTGGAGGAGGGACTGGACTCCGAGGTCGGATCCGGCGGTCTGGCGCTGACGCCGGCTCAGGCCCAGCAGATCGCACTGGCCCGGCTGGTCCTCGCCGATCCGCACACATTGGTGCTGGACGAGGCGACGTCACTGCTGGACCCGCGGGCCGCCCGGCATTTGGAGCGGTCGCTGGCCCGGGTGCTGGACGGCCGTACGGTCGTGGCGATCGCCCACCGGCTGCACACCGCGCACGACGCGGATGTGATCGCGGTGGTGGAGGGCGGCCGGATCAGTGAACTGGGCAGCCATGACGAACTGGTGGCTGCGGACGGTGCCTATGCGGCGCTGTGGCGGTCCTGGCACGGCTGAGGCACGATCGTGTCGGTTGATCCGGGGGGCCGGCTCAGCCGAAGCCGTGGGCCGTCGGCGCCGAGCCGTGGCCAGCGGTCGAGCCCCTGCTGCCGAGGACGGAGCGCTGCATCCGCTCTTCCGGGCGGAAGCGGCATCCGGACCGGTCGGTGTTCCAGGCTCTGTTCCTGCCGCGCACCGGAACCACCTGGGAACTCCCGCAGGTTCTCGGCTCCGGCCCCGGCATGACCCGCCGGCGTCGACTGGCCGAACGGATACCGCCCGGCCGTCGCTGTCCCTCCGCCCGGCCCCCGGCCCGAGCCGGGCGGCGCGGCAGCCTCACCGGAGCAACGGGCGGTGGCAGGCGACCGTCCGCCCCGGGGCGATCGTGCGCAGGGCGGGCGGCTCCGTCGCGCAGCGGGCGTCGGCGAGCGGGCAGCGGGTACGGAAGCGGCAGCCGGAGGGCGGGGCGAGCGGGGACGGAGGGTCTGCGGGGAGCAGGCCGGTGTCGCCGAGGGGCCGGCCGGGTTCGGGAACGGCGGCGAGCAGAGCGGCGGTGTAGGGGTGGGCGGGGGCAGCGAGCACCTCTTCGGTCGGGCCCTGCTCGCAGAGTCGGCCGAGCTGGAGCACGGCGACATCGTCGCTCACCGCCCGCACCACACCGAGGTCGTGCGAGATGAACAGGCTCGCCAGGCCACGCTCCTCGGTGAGTCGGCGCAGCAGATTGAGCACGGTGGCCTGGGCGGAGACGTCGAGCGCGGAGACGGCCTCGTCGGCGATCAGCACACGCGGCTCGGCGGCGAGCGCCCGGGCGATGGCGACCCGCTGGGCCTGGCCACCGGAGAGCTGGCCGGGGCGGCGGTCGCCGAACAGGGCGGGCGGCAGCCCGACGGCGTCCAGCTGACGGTCGATGACGGCCTCACGGTCGCGGGCCGGGTCGGGGTGGGCGTCGAGTGGTTCGGCGACGAGGTCCCGGACGCGGCGGCGCGGGTTGAGTGAGGACATCGGGTCCTGGAAGACCATCTGCATCCGGGGGCGTAGCGCCCGCAGTGCGCGCGGCGAGAGCGCGGCGAGGTCGGTGCCGTCGAGGGTGACGGTGCCGGCGGTGGGCGGAGGCAGCCGCAGCAGGGCCTTGGCGATGCTGCTCTTGCCGGAGCCGGACTCGCCGACCAGGGCGAGCGTGCGGCGCTCGCGCAGCTCCAGGCCGACCCCGCTGACGGCGTGCAGCGGTCCGGAGCGGGTGCGGTGGACCACCGAGAGCCCGGTGGCGTGCAGGACGGCGGTCATGCGGCGTTCTCCGAAGGGCTCGCGGGAACAGGAAGCAGAGGGAAGTGGCAACTGGCCGAGTGCCCGGCCCCGGCATGGTGGACAGGCGGAACGGTCGTGGTGCAGGCCGCCTCGGCGCGCTCGCAGCGCGGCGCGAACGGGCAGCCGGCGGGCGGGCGGGAGAGGTCCGGAGGCGAGCCGGCGATGGCCGGCAGGGTGCGGCGCAGCGGCCCGGTGACACGCGGCACCGAGCGCAGCAGCGCGGCGGTGTAGGGGTGGGCAGGGCGTTCGGTGACGGCCTCGGTGGGCCCGGTCTCGACGATCCGCCCGCCGTACATGACGGCGATCCGGCGGGCCCGCCCGTAGAGCAGGCCGATGTCGTGGGTGATCAGCAGGGTGGCGAGGCCGCGGGTCTCCCGGTGGCGGTCGAGCAGGTCGAGGACCGTGCGCTGGACGGTGACGTCGAGGGCGGTGGTGGGTTCGTCGGCGAGCAGCAGTGCCGGGGAGCCGGCCAGTGCGGCGGCGATGCCGACGCGCTGGCGCAGTCCGCCGGAGAGCTCGTGCGGGTATGCGCGGGCGCGCCGGGCCGGGTCGGGGACGTCGACGGCGGCGAGCAGTTCGGTGGCGGTCTCCCGGCGGGCGCGGCGGGAGAGCGGGCTCCTGTTGGTGAGTGCCTCGGTGACCTGGTCGGCGATCCGGACGACGGGGTTGAGCGAGGTCATCGGATCCTGGTGGACCATGGCCACGCCGGTTCCGAGGAGTGCGGCCCGCCGGGCGGGAGCGGCGGACAGCAGGTCTTCGCCCCGGAGCAGTACCTGCCCGGTGGCTGTGACCCGGGCGGTGCGCGGGTGGACGCCGAGGACGGTCCGGGCGAGCACCGACTTGCCGGAGCCGGACTCGCCGACCACGCCGAGACACTCGCCGGCGCCGATGGTGAGGCCGACGCCGTGCAGGACGTGCAGCGCCCGGCCGTCGGGGGTGTGCAGGACGGTGTCGAGCGAGCGGACGTCCAGGACCGGGGCGCCCGGGGCGGCGGTGGACGGTGCGGCGGTCATGCGCGCACTCCCTTCTGGTCGGTCGAACGGAGGCGTTCGCCGAGGTAGTTGAGGGCGAGGACGGTCAGGCAGAGCACGGCCGCCGGGGCGAGCGAGATCCACGGCGCGCTGCCGAGCGTGGTGCGGCCCTCGGCGATGATGCCGCCCCAGGACGGCTCCGGTGGGCGCAGGCCGAAGCCGAGGAAGCTGAGCGAGCCCTCGGCGACGATCGCCACCGTCGTCGCGGTGAACGCGAAGGTGAGTGCGGCCGACGCGACGTGCGGGACGACCTCGCGGCGCAGGATGCGTAGGGGCGCCGTGCCGATCATCCGGGCTGCCTGGACGAAGCCCCGCTCGCTGAGCGAGAGGACGACGGCGCGGACCACCCGCGTGAAGTGCGGCACGGTGAACAAGCCGATCAGCGCGCCGATCACCGTCAGATCGGGGCCGCGCAGCGCGACCACGATCATCACCAGGATCAGCGTGGGCACGGACATCAGGAGATCGGTGCCGAAGCCGATCACCTTGTCGACCGGGCCGCGGAACCATCCGGCGGCCACCCCGAGCGCGCCTCCGCCGAGCAGGCCGACCGCAATCGTCAGGGCGGCGACGGCGAACGAGGCGCGAGCGCCCGCGACGGTGCGCTGCAGGACGTCGCGGCCGGCGGCGTCGGTGCCCAGCCAGTGCCCGGGGCCGGGGGCGGCGGAAGGGTGGGCGAGGTCGCCGTGCAGCGGGTCGAAACCGGGCAGCAGCGGCAGCAGCAGGGCGGCGAACGCGACGACGGCCAGCCAGCCCCCGGCGGCGAGCACTCCGGCCGGCGGTCGGCGGCGGGCCTTACGGGGAAAGGGAGTTGTTACGAGCGCGGTCTCAGCGGTGGTCATCGGCGATCCTCGGGTCGAGCTTCCGGTACAGCAGGTCGACAGCGAGCGTGGCCGCCACCACGCCGGCGGCGCTGGCCACCACCACGGCCTGGACGACGGGGAAGTCGCGGCCGCTGATGGCGCCCGCGGCCAGGCTGCCGACGCCGGGCACCGCGAACAGCGTCTCGACGAGCACCGAGCCGCCGAGCGACGTCCCGACGCCGATCCCGATCAGGGTGACCAGCGGCAGCGAGGACGGTCGCAGTGCCCGCCGCAGCAGGAGGCGCACAGTACCCATGCCCCGGCTGCGCGCGGCGGCGATGTACGTCTGGTCGAGGGTGTCCAGCAGCTGGCCGCGCAGCGTCCGGGTGAAGACGGCGGCCTCGGTGAGGCCGAGCGTGAGCGCGGGCAGCACCAGGTGGCGGAGGTTCTCCACCGGGTCCTCGGTGAACGGGGTCCAGCCGGTGGCGGGCAGGATTCGCAGCTGGACGGCGGCGAGCCAGATCAGGAGGAGCCCGAGTACGAAGCCGGGGACGGCGAGCCAGACAAAGGCACCGGCGGTGGCGATCCTGTCGACCGCGCCGCCCGGCCGCCAGGCCGAGAACAGCGCGACCGGCAGCGCCAGGCCGAGCGCCACCACCTGGGCGCTGACGAAGAGTTCGAGCGTGACGGGGATTCGGTCGGCCAGCTCGGTGGTGACGGCGGCGCCGGTGGACAGCGAGTGGCCGAGGTCTCCGTGCAGGGCGTTGCCGAGCCAGCGCCAGGTGGCGGCGAGCACGTTCTCGTCCAGGCCCAGGCTCGCCTCGTACGTGGCGATCTGCTCCGGGGTGGCGGTGGGGCCGAGCGCGGCGACGGCGGGCGAACCGGGCATCAGGTGGGGCAGGGCCAGTACGGCCACGGCGACCAGCAGCAGGACGGCGGCGGCTCGTCCGACCCGGCCGGCGAGCCGGAGCGCGCCAAGGGCCTGGAACGCGGGCCGGGCCGTCACCGCTTCACCCACAGCTCGGCGGGAGAGACGCCGACCACGGTCCGCCGGGAGACATCGGGCAGCCCGCCGACCTCGGCGGAGGCGAGAAAGCCGACCGGGTTCTCGGTGAGGAAGAGCATCGGCGCCTCGGCGACGACCGTCTTCGCCGCCGCCTGGTACGAGCGCGCCCGCTGCGCCTGGTCGAGCGCGGCACGTCCGGCGGTGATCGCCTGCTTCGCCCGCGGGTTGCTCCAACCGGCGAAGTTGTAGGGGGAATCGGGCAGGTAGAGGCCGGCCAGCGCGGTGTCGGTGTCGCCGAACATACTGGTGACGAAGTCCATCACCTGGAACTTGCGCTGGAGCATCGCGGTGCCGAGGCTCGCGGCGTCCATCGGCTTGATGGTCATCTTCACGCCCACCTCGGCGAACATCTGCTGGAGCACGGTGGCGCGCTGCTGCGCCTCGGGCCGGTTGTCGACCAGGTACTCGAAGGAGAGGTCCGGGTGCCCGGCCTCGTCGAGCAGTGCGCGAGCCTTGGCGGCGTCGTGCGCGGGGTGCGAGGCGGTGCCGCGGTAGGGGGAGGTGGAGCCGATCGGACCGTCCGACACCTTGCCCTGACCGAGGTGGACGACTTTCTCCAGGGACTCGCGGTCCACCGCGTACTGGAGGGCCCGGCGCACCTTCGGGTCGTCGAAGGGGGCGGTCTTGGTATTGAACACGACGGTGGAGGTGGAGCCGGGGCCGGTGGCGGCGCGCAGTCCGTCGCCGACGGCCTGCTTGTACTGCGCGGGGGTCTCGGTCCAGATCAGGTCGGCGTCCCCGGAGCGCAGCGACTGGTAGCGGCTGTCGGCGTCGGGCAGCACCCGGTAGACCAGTTTCTCGGCGTGGCCCTTGTCGCCCCAGTACGCGGGATTGCGGGCGAGCGTGGCCGAGACGCCGGGCTGGACGCTCTCCACCTTGTACGGACCGGAGCCGACCGCCGGGGTGTCGCCGGCCGGCGCCTCGGAGACGTAGCCGAGCGAGCGGGTGAACAGGTTGGGGAAGGCGGCGTTGGGCGCCTTGAGGGTGAAGGTCACGGAGGTCGGACTGTTCACCTCCATGCCGGCGATGGAGGCGGCGTCGACGGCGCAGGAGCACTTGCTCTCGGGCTTGGCGAGGCGGGTGACGTGGTCGACCACGGCCCGCCCGTCCAGAGGCTTGCCGTCGGTGAACGTCACGCCCTCGCGCAGTTGGAGGGTCCAGCTCGTGGCGTCCGCGTTCGGGGTGAAGGACTTGGCCAGGTAGGGCTGGACGGCGCCGTTGTCGCCATTGACCATCAGCGGGTCGTACAAGGCGTTGGCCAGGATCATCATCGGCATCTGGGTCAGCGTGCCGTCGGCCGGGTCGAGCTTGGCGAACGGGCGGTCCAGGCCGATCTTCAAGGTTCCGCCGTCGACGGGCGGCCCGTCCGCCGTCGGCGCCGCCTTGGAGCCGGAGACGGCGTCGTCGGAGGCCGAGCAGGCGGCGCTGGTGAGAGCGAGGGCGGCCGTGCAGACCGCGGATGCCAGAACGTACGTGTGCCGCTTCATGGTTCCTCGGGGTTCCTCGGTCGAGAGGGGTGGGAGTGGCGGCGTGGAACCGCCGACGACCACACCATTTCGGAAGTGGCAGGACTGCCAAAAGGCAGTTATGCAAACTGCGCGTGACGAGCCGCCGAAGACTCGGCGCGCGCCTTGAGCAGGCCCGATCAGACGTGGTTCGGTACGTGTCGTGGCAGTACCCGACGTGCTGTCACGACGGCACCCGACGACGGGCGGACCCCAGCGAGGAGCGGCACAGCAGATGCAGGAGCAGGGACCGGACGGTGTGGCGGAGATGCGCTTGCGCGACCGCAAGAAGGCGCGCACCCGCGAGATGATCCGCACCGCCGCGTTCGACCTCTTCGAGGAACAGGGCTTCGAGCGCACCACGGTGGACCAGATCTGCCGTCGCGCCGACATCGCCCACCGGACCTTCTTCCGCTACTACCCCGCGAAGGAGGCGCTGCTCTTCGGCTGGGACTTCGGACAGGTGATCCTCGACGCCTTCGCCGCCGCGCCCGCCGGACTCGGCCTCTGGGAGGCGCTCGGCCACGCGCTCACCGTCACCGACGGCCGCCTGGAAGAGCCTGCCGAGCACACCGCCCGCCGCCGGCGCCTGCGCCGCACCTTCCTGGACGTGCGTTCCGTCCACGACTACGCCCTGATCCTGATCGACACCTTCGGCCAGCGGGCCGCGGACATCGCCGGTGAGCGGCTCGGTGTCGACCCGCACAGCGACCTCCGCCCGTTCGCGCTGGGCGCGATGCTCGGGGGCATGATCCGACGCCACGTCGTGATCGGCGCCGAGCCAGGCCTGCTGGCCGCCTGGATGGAGGCCTACCAGGGCGTGCTCCCGCCGCCTCGCTGACCGCCTCCGCTCCGTACCTGCCGGCCCTGGAGCCGGGTCCCCCGGTCCGCCTCGCCCTGCTCCGCGCCGGTGCGATGCCCCATGCCCAAAAACACCACCCCCTATCCGTGAAAGGCCCTCGCATGTCCCTGGTCAACTTCCGTGACCCCGCCGCCCTCACCGACCCCGACGGCCTGTGGATGCGCTCCGGCGCCCTCTTCCGCTCCGCCCAGCCCTTCCCCGCCGCCGACCGCGCCACCGTCGACCAGTTGCACGCGCACGGCATCCGCACCGTGGTCGACCTGCGAGGCGACACCGAGAGCGACCCGGCCGACTGGGCGGCCGCCGAGGCCGCCGGGATCGCCGTCGTCGCCGCCCGCATCGACCCCGCCTCCGACACCCTCACCGCAGCCATGCGCACCATGACCACAGCCGCCGACCTCGGCGCCTTCTACCTGCTGATGGCCGAGTCCGCGCCCGAGGCCGTCACCGCCGCCGTCGAGGCGGCCGCCCGGCCCGGCGGCACCCTGCTGCACTGCGCCGCCGGCAAGGACCGCACCGGCCTGACCACCGCCCTGCTGCTCGACCTGCTCGGGGTGCCCGCCGAGGCGATCGCCGCCGACTACGTCCGCACCACCGCGGCGCTGCCGGAGATCTTCGCCGGTCTCGCCGACCGCCACCGCGAGGCCCTCAACGACGCCTCCGCCGGCGAGCTCGCCGTCCCGCCCCCACTGCTGGAGGCACCCGGCGGCGCGATGGCCGCCTTCCTCACCCTGGTCGGGAGCCGGCACGGCGGCACCGCCGCCTTCCTGGCCTCCTGCGGGGTCGGCGCCGCGACCCTGGACGCCTTCCGCGCCAAGGCCGCCGCGGAGGTGGCGGCATGCTGACGCTGCTGCGGCACCACGACGGCACACCGTTCCGCGACCTCAACCACAACGGGACCATGGAGCCCTACGAGGATCCCCGGCTGCCCGTCGAGGAGCGGGTGGACGACCTGCTCGGCCGGATGACCCTCGCCGAGAAGGCCGCCCTGATGTGCCACGCCCGGATGTTCCCCGGCGATCATCCGCCCTTCCCCTCCAACGCCGGACTGATCGGTGAACGGGGCCTGACCCACTTCGCCATGATGGCCGTCCCCGACCCCCGCACCATGGCCGAGTGGAACAACCACGTCCAGGACCTCGCCGCCGCGCACCGCCTGGGCATCCCGGTCACCATCTCCTCCGACCCGCGGCACGGCTTCACCGCCAACCCCGCCACCGCCCACATCGGCGGCGGCTTCTCCGCCGGACCGGAGCCGATCGGCCTCGCCGCCACCGACGACCCGGCCCTGGTCGAGGAGTACGCCGCGCTGATCGGCCGCGAGCTGTGCGCCGTCGGCATCCGCGTCGCCATCCACCCGATGGCCGACCTCGCCACCGAGCCGCGCTGGGCGCGGATCAGCGGCACCTTCGGCGAGGACCCTGAGCGCGCCGCCCGCATGATCACCGCCTACATCCGCGGGCTCCAGGGCGAGCGCGTCGGTCCGGACAGCGTCGCCTGCATGACCAAGCACTTCCCCGGCGGCGGCCCGCAGGCCGGCGGCGAGGACTCGCACTTCGCGGCCGGCCGCCGCCTCGTCTACCCCGGCGGCGCGTTCGAGCAGCATCTGCGCCCGTTCGAGGCCGCCTTCGCGGCCGGCACGGCGCAGATCATGCCCGCCTACGCGATCCCCTCCGGCACCGGTCTGGCCGAGGTCGGCGCCAACTTCAACCGGGACGTCATCACCGGCCTGCTGCGCGGCAAGTACGGCTTCGACGGTGTGGTCTGCACCGACTTCAACGCCATCACCGGCATGGAGGTCTCCGGCATCGGCAGCCTCCCGCCGCGCCACTGGGGCGTCGAGGAACTGTCGGTGGCCGAGCAGGTGGTGCTCACCCTGGACGCCGGCGCCGACCAGCTCGGCGGCGAGACCGATCCCGGGCTCGTCCTGGCCACCGTCCGCTCCGGCGCGGTGAGCGAGCAGCGGATCGACGTCTCCGCCCGCCGTATCCTGCGCGACAAGTTCCGCCTCGGACTCTTCGACGACCCGTACGTCGACGTGGACGCCGCCGCCGACCGGGTCGGCGCCCCGGCCGGCCGCGAGCTGGGACGCCGGCTCCAGGAACGCTCGCTGGTCCACCTCGCCGGACGGCCGGTCTCGGGCGGGCGGCTGTACGTCGAGGGGGTGGACCGGGCCGTCGCCGGCCGGTACGGCACCGTCGTCGACCAGCCGGATGACGCCGACGTGGCAGTGATCCGGCTGGCGACCCCCTTCGAACCGCGCGGGGGCCTCCTGGAACGCCACTTCCACAGCGGCTCGCTGGAGTTCGCCCCCGCCGAGGTGGCGCGCCTGACCGCGCTGGCCGCCGGCGTGCCCACCGCCTACGTGGCGCAATTGGAGCGGCCCGCCGTGCTCACCCCGCTCGCTCCCCACGCGGCCCTGCTGGTCGGCGAGTTCGGGGCCGCCGACGAGGTGGTGCTGGACGCCGTCCTCGGCCGCGCCCCGATGACCGGCACGCTCCCCTTCGATCTGCCCTCCTCGATGGCGGCGGTCGAAAAGTCCCGCGAGGACGTCCCCTTCGACACCCGCGATCCGCTCTTCCGCTGCGGTCACCGGGCACCGTGAGCCCGCGGGGGCGGGCTGCCGAAGCGCGGTCCTCGCGTCCAGCACTCCCGGTCGCCGTCCTTGCGGTGCCCGGACCGCCGGGCCCGCGCGAGCGCGACGAGGTCCTGTGGACGGGGGACGTGCTCCGCGCACCGGCGGTCCGTCCGTCCGCGGCTCCGGCCCCGGACGGACGGGTCGCTGCCCGGCGCCCCGTGGCCGACCGGGGCCGGGGCCCGGCTCGTGTCACCGGAACCACGCCGGCCGAACCGGCCGCAACCGGACCGGACCGGTGCCGGTCTCGCCGCGCCCGGCGACCCCTCAGCCGCGGTGGGAAGCCCGGCCGGGCGAGGAGCGGTTCGCGGGCGGGCGTTCGGCCGCACAGCTGCTGGTCGACCGCCTCGACGGGGACGGCCAGGGGACGGCCAGGGAGATCGTCCTGGCCCACCGGCTGGTACCGCGCGAGTCGGCCTGAGCGCACCGGGTGCCGGATGCGGCGGTCAGATGAAGTTCAGCGCCGCCGCACCGCCCAGTCCCCCGAGCACCATGAAGACCGGCATCAGCACCTTCAGTTCCACCCAGCTGCCGGCCCGGAACCGCATGCCCTTCGGCGGCCCGATCGGGTACCAGCGCTTGCGGCCCAGCGGGATGGGCCACAGTATCGGGCAGCCGGAGACGGTCAGCGCGTCACCGATGTCGTGGACGAGCGCCCCGAGCACGATCGGCAGCCCCAGCCACAGGTACTCCTGCCCGGGGGCGCTGAACAGCCAGTCCGAGCCGTTGCCCGGCTTGTCCAGGACGCCGGCCAGTATCCAGGCGCTGGTCGCGCCGAGCAGCCACACCAGGACGTCGCTGGACATCCGGGCGGCCCGCCACAGCAGTCCTTCGACGGCGAGCACCAGGTGGACGAAGAGGATCGCCAGAACCGCCCACCGGCCGCCGGTGATCGCCGCGGCGGAGGCCCCGGCACCGATCAGGACGGCCCAGAGCCAGGTGTGCGTCAGGGTCCGGTGGCCGCCGTTGCGGTGCGAGTCGCCGCGCATCTTGGTCGCCTTGTAGACGGCGTGCGAGAGCTTGTCGACGATCTCGCAGAGTCCCCTGGAGACGGGCCCGAAGGCGCGCGAGATGGTGGCGGACTTGTGGTCGAGGTCCGGGGCGAGCGCAGCCCCGGCGGTGATCAGGGCGCCGACGACCAGAACGGGCCACGGCATCGCGTGGCCGGCGGCCGCCGCCGCCGCGCCCACCCCCAGCCAGGCCGCCGCCCCTGACAGAGAATGTGCCGGTCCCATCATGGTTCTTCCCGCCCCCAAAGTCGTCCTGCCGCCATTGCCGCCCAGGCACGGCCGAGTTGAGAGGGCAGCGTATCGTCCGTGATCTTCGTGCGGTCGTCCGGTTCCCTCATCCGGGCTGAAGGCAGGCAAGATGGGGGCGTGACCCTTATCGATCAGCTGCCCCCGACCGACGACCCCGACGCTCTCTTCGAGGCTTTCTCGTCATGGACCGAGACGCGGGGCATCACCCTCTATCCCGCTCAGGAGGAGGCGCTGATCGAGGTGGTCTCCGGTGCGAATGTGATCCTTTCCACCCCGACCGGATCCGGAAAGAGCCTGGTCGCGGCCGCTGCGCACTTCACGGCGCTGGCCCAGGACAAGGTCACGTTCTACACCGCGCCGATCAAGGCACTGGTCTCGGAGAAGTTCTTCGACCTGTGCAAACTGTTCGGCACGGAGAACGTCGGCATGCTCACCGGCGACGCCTCGGTCAACGCCGATGCCCCGGTGATCTGCTGCACGGCAGAAGTGCTGGCCTCCATCGCGCTGCGTGACGGGAAGTACGCCGACATCGGCCAGGTCGTGATGGACGAGTTCCATTTCTACGCCGAGCCGGACCGCGGCTGGGCCTGGCAGATCCCGCTCCTGGAGCTGCCGCAGGCCCAGTTCGTCCTGATGTCGGCGACGCTCGGCGACGTCAGGATGTTCGAGGAGGACCTGACCCGCCGCACCGGCCGCCCCACGTCCGTGGTGCGCTCCGCGACCCGGCCGGTGCCGCTCAGTTACGAGTACCGGCTGACCCCGATCACCGAGACCCTCACCGAGCTCCTGGAGACCAGGCAGTCGCCGGTGTACATCGTGCACTTCACCCAGGCCGCTGCCGTCGAGCGGGCGCAGTCGTTGATGAGCATCAACATGTGCACCAAGGAGGAGAAGGAGAAGATCGCCGATCTGATCGGCAACTTCCGCTTCACCACCAAGTTCGGCCAGAACCTCTCCCGCTATGTGCGCCACGGCATCGGGGTGCACCACGCGGGCATGCTGCCGAAGTACCGGCGTCTGGTGGAGAAGCTCGCCCAGGCAGGTCTGCTGAAGGTGATCTGCGGTACGGACACCCTCGGCGTCGGTGTCAACGTACCCATCCGCACCGTGCTGTTCACGGCGCTCACCAAGTACGACGGCAACCGCGTCCGTACGCTGCGCGCCCGGGAGTTCCACCAGATCGCGGGCCGCGCGGGCCGGGCCGGGTTCGACACGGCGGGCTTCGTCGTGGCGCAGGCGCCCGAGCACGTCATCGAGAACGAGAAGGCCGTCAAGAAGGCGGGCGACGACCCCAAGAAGAAGCGCAAGGTGGTCCGCAAAAAGGCCCCCGAGGGCTTCGTCGCCTGGTCGGAGACCACCTTCGACAAGCTGATCCAGTCCGATCCGGAGCCGCTGACCTCCCGCTTCCGCGTCACGCACACGATGCTGTTGTCCGTGATCGCGCGTCCCGGCAACGCCTTCGAGGCGATGCGGCGCCTGCTGGAGGACAACCACGAACCGCGCAGGGCGCAGCTGCGTCACATCCGCCGGACCATCGCGATCTACCGCTCGCTCCTGGACGGCGGCGTCGTGGAGCAGCTCGACAAGCCGGACGCGGAGGGCCGGCTCGTCCGGCTCACCGTCGATCTCCAGCAGGACTTCGCGCTCAACCAGCCGTTGTCCACCTTCGCGTTGGCCGCGTTCGACCTGCTGGACCCCGACTCCCCCTCGTACGCGCTGGACATGGTCTCCGTCGTCGAGTCGACGCTCGACGACCCGCGACAGATCCTCGCCGCCCAGCAGAACAAGGCGCGCGGCGAAGCGGTCGGGCGGATGAAGGCCGACGGCATCGAGTACGAGGAGCGCATGGAGCTGCTCCAGGACGTCACGTACCCGAAGCCGCTGAGCGAGCTGCTGTGGCACGCGTACGACGTGTACCGCAGGAGCCACCCGTGGGTGGGCGACCACCCGGTGTCGCCCAAGTCCGTGATCCGTGACATGTACGAACGCGCCATGACGTTCACGGAGTTCACCTCCCACTACGAGCTGGCCCGCACCGAGGGCATCGTGCTGCGCTATCTCGCGAGCGCGTACAAGGCTCTGGAGCACACCATCCCGGACGACATCAAGTCCGAGGACCTTCAGGACCTGATCGCCTGGCTCGGCGAGATGGTCCGCCAGGTGGACTCCAGCCTGCTCGACGAGTGGGAGCAGCTCGCCAACCCGGAGGTGGAGACCGCCGAGGAGGCGCAGGAGCGGGCCGACGAGGTCAAGCCGGTCACGGCCAACGCCCGCGCCTTCCGTGTGCTGGTCCGCAACGCGATGTTCCGCCGGGTGGAGCTGGCCGCGCTGGACAAGGTCGGCGAACTCGGCGAGCTGGACGGCGACGCGGGCTGGGACGAGGACGCCTGGGGCGATGCGATGGACGCCTACTGGGACGAGTACGACGATCTGGGCACGGGCCCGGATGCCCGCGGGCCGAAGTTGCTGAAGATCGACGAGGACGCCGCCCACGGTCTGTGGCGGGTCCGGCAGACCTTCGCCGACCCGAACGGCGACCATGACTGGGGCATCAGCGCGGAGGTCGATCTGGCCGCGTCCGACGAGGAGGGCCGGGCCGTGGTCCGCGTCACCTCCGTCGGTCAGCTGTGAGGGCGTACGCCGTGGGGGCGGCGCCGCTGCGAGAGTGGAGACGAACCACATGACGAACCCCGCCGAGCGCCTGGTCGATCTGCTCGACCTGGAGCGGATCGAGGTCAACATATTCCGTGGGCGCAGCCCCCAGGAGTCCCTGCAGCGAGTCTTCGGCGGGCAGGTCGCCGGACAGGCTCTGGTGGCGGCCGGCCGTACCACCGACGGGGACCGGCCGGTGCATTCGCTGCATGCCTACTTCCTGCGTCCGGGTCGTCCGGGTGTACCGATCGTCTACGAGGTCGAGCGCATCCGGGACGGCCGGTCGTTCACCACCCGCCGGGTCACGGCCGTCCAGCAGGGCCGGACGATCTTCAATCTGACTGCGTCCTTCCACCGGCCGGAGGAGGCGGGCTTCGAGCACCAGCTGCCGCCCGCCCGCGAGGTCCCCGACCCCGAGGAGCTGCCGACCGTCGCCGAGGAGGTGCGCGAGCACCTCGGGTCGCTGCCGGAGGCGCTGGAGAGGATGGCCCGTCGACAGCCCTTCGACATCCGGTACGCCGACCGGCTGCGCTGGACGCCGGAGGAGGTCAAGGGCGCGGACCCGCGCAGCGCCGTCTGGATGCGCGCGGTCGGCCCGCTGGGCGACGACCCGCTCGTGCACACCTGCGCCCTGACCTACGCCAGCGACATGACACTGCTCGACGCGGTCCGTATCCCGGTGGAGCCGCTGTGGGGTCCGCGCGGCTTCGACATGGCGTCGCTGGACCACGCGATGTGGTTCCACCGGCCGTTCCGCGCCGACGAATGGTTCCTCTATGACCAGGAGTCGCCGGTCGCCACGGGCGGACGGGGGCTGGCGCGCGGCCGGATCTATGACCGCGGGGGCAATCTGCTGGTTTCCGTGGTCCAGGAGGGGCTGTTCCGCCGCCTGGGCGCGTAGGGCCGCTCGTCCGGATCACGCCGGGGCTCGCGTGCCCCGGCACCGGGCCCCGCTCGCTGATCCGGCCCGCTCCGAACGAAAGCCCCTGGCCGAGCAGGGGCTCAGACACCGGGGAGCGGGTCCTGCTCGACCTCGTGGCGGCGGGTGCGGATGTCCGGGGGCGCCGGGTGCAGTTTGGCGTCGCAGGCGGGGCCGAGGCCGGTGCGGCGTGAATCCGTGCCGGTGAGCGGGCGGCCGCACATGCGGCAGCGCACCACCCGTCGGCGGGTGGTGCGGTCGGCCGGGTCGTCGTCGGGCAGGGGAACGATCCCGGATTCCGGGAGGGGTTCGGCAAAGTCCACGGACCGATCTTCGCAGGGCGCCGGTCTGCTCTACGACTTCCTGACAGCACACGACGGAGGAGTTCACGGGTGAGCGGCGTGCTGGCATCGGAGCCGGTCCGGACCCGCTGGACGGTCGCCCAAGTGAGCCGGTCGCGGCCCCGGTCCTGCGGCCCGACCGGTCAGAGGGCGAGAACCCTGGCCTTCTGGGCCTCGAACTCGCTGTCGCTCAGCACTCCTTGGCTCTTGAGGTCACCCAGCACCTTGAGCTGAGCGATCTTGTTGCTCATCTCGTCCTCCGGCGCGAGCGACGTGGGCACGGGAGACGGAGGCGCTGCGGGGACGGACCGGGCCTGCGCCCGCGCGGCGTCCTGCTGCGCCCAGCGGCCCGCCTGTCGCCGGGAGACCCGGTTGGAGACCGAGGTGGCGGTTCCGGCGATCACCGCTGTACGGGCGACACCGCGAAGAAGGCCTGGCATGGTGCATCTCCTTTGACTGGCTCCACGGGAACGGTCGGCCCGGCCGAGCCGCGCGGGGACGGTAGGTCCGACGAGAACGGGAGCGGCTCAGGCCCTGGCCTCGGCCACGTCGAGCGAGGCCAGGACCTCCTGGATCGGGATACGGCCGTCGGCGACCACTCGGCCTCCGGAGCGGCGCAGGGCGGCCGCGAACGGTCCCGCCCACACGTTCTCGTAGATGAGGATCCCGGCCGCGCTGCCGGGTTCGAGAATCGCGCTCGCCTCGTCGATGTCCTCCTTGCCGAGCAGGCCCGAGGACACCCCTTCGAACACGGTGAGTTCGTCGCCGCCGTCCCTGGTCAGTTCGGAGAGCTCCACCCCGTCGACCGTGCCGTCCTGGTTCTTCCTGACGAAGGTCAGATCCAGGATGCGGATGATCCCCCGGTCGACCAGGTCGACCAGCAGCGGCAGTCCTTCTCCCGTCATCCGCCTGCCCGCCGGGAACTCGACCACGAGGTAGTCGATCGGTCCCGTCTCGTCGCACTCGCCGCTCACGCCAGCTCCTCAGCATCTCGACTGCCCCGGGTCCGCCGGAGACCACGGCCTTCGCCATTGCAGCAGCGGGTGGGCCGGAACGCATCTCGGTCAGGGACGCGGGTGTGCGCGGGCCCGGTTACGCCATTGGACGGACAGCGAGTCACCCCCATGGCCGAGTGGTGCGAGCCCCGGCCTTTCTGTCCCCCGCCGCCACGGATGGTTCCCGCGCGCGGGAGGGCCCGCCGGGCGGGCCCGGATTGCTGCGGGGTTCCGGCGCCGCACGCCGATGAGGGGAGGCGGAGATGAGGCTGGAACGGTGGCGCGAGGTGCTGGTCGTGAAACCCACCGGTCGGCGCCCGCGCGCCCCGGAGGCGGTCGAGGAGTCCGACGGCCGGGACCGCCTCCTCATGCTGACACGGCCCCAACCGGGGAGCGCGTCCCGCCGGTCCCACACCGCCGGACGGGTGAAGGACTACAGCATCGCGGGAACCGCGCGCAGGCGCTGTCGGGGCACGGCGGCTCGGGAGGGCCGCGCGCCCGGGCGACACGGCCGTGCTGCTGAGTCCCCCGTCCCGACGACTGTCGGCCTGATCCGCCCGCGGGACGGTCGTCGGAGCCGTCAGCGGCGCTCCCGGTCCCGCGCCCCGTTCAGTGCCTCGTCGAGGGTGCGCGCGGCCATGATGAGCGAGAGATGGGTGAACGCCTGGGGGAAATTGCCCAGTTGCTCGCCGCTGGGGCCGATCTCCTCTGCGAAGAGGCCGACATGGTTGGCGTACGTGAGCATCTTCTCGAAGGTGAAGCGCGCCTTGCGCAGCCGGCCGGCGCGGGCCAGGGCATCGACGTACAGGAAGGTGCAGAAACTGAACGTGCCCTCGGAGCCACGCAGTCCGTCCGGGGAGGCGGCGGGGTCGTAACGGTAGACCAGGCTGTCGGACACCAGGGTACGGTCCATGGCCTCGAGCGTGGCCAGCCAGCCATGGTCCTTCGGAGCGAGGAACCCCACCCTGGGTATCAGCAGCAGTGAGGCGTCGAGCACCTCGCCGCCGTAGTGCTGGACGAACGACTGCTCCGATTCGCTCCATCCGCGCTCCATCACCTGTTCGAGAATCGCGTCCCTGGCCCCAGTCCACCGGGCAGTGGCGGCCGGTCTGCTGAACTCGGCCGCCAGGCGCAGACCGCGGTCGAAGGCGGCCCAGCACATCACCCGGCTGTAGGTGAAGTCCTGGCGTGCCCCGCGGGTCTCCCAGATGCCCTCGTCGGGCCGGTCCCAGACGTCCACGAGCCAGTCCAGCGTCCGGGCCACGGCCCTCCAGCCCCGGTAGCCCGCCTGGTCACCCACCTCGTGCGCTTCGGACAGGGTGTAGAGGACCTCGCCGTAGATGTCGAGCTGCAACTGATCGGCGGCGGCGTTGCCGAGCCGCACCGGGTACGAGCCGCGGTAGCCCTCGAAGTGCTCCAGGGGCTCCCCGTCGACGCGGTACATGATCCGCAGGGCTTCGGCCGCGGGCTCCCCGCCGTCCCGGAGCCGGTCGCCGAGCCAGTGCGTGAAGGCGGTCGCCTCGTCGACGAACCCCAGGTCGAGCAGGGCCCGGACAGACAGCGAGCCGTCCCTGACCCAGGTGTAGCGGTAGTCCCAGTTGCGTTCGCCGCCGACCTGTTCGGGCAGGCCCGTCGTCGCCGCGGCGACGGGCGCCCCGGAGGGTGCGTAGGTGAGGAGCTTGAGGGTGATGGCTGAGCGGTTGACTATGTCGGACCGGCTGCCCCGGTAGTGCGAGACGCCCACCCATCTCTGCCAGAAGTCGACGGCCTCCCAGAGCTGTTCGACGGTTCCGTCAACGGTCGGCACCGGCGGCACGGGCCCGTCCGGGGCGCAGACGGTGAAGACTGCCACCGCCGACTCCCCGACGTTCAGCACCACTTCGCCCAGGGCGTCCTGTCCGTCGCGTGTCACGGGGAAGCTGGTCAACAGATGCACGGCGATCCCCGGTGCCCGGAACACGGCCCTTCGGGGCACAGTTCGAGCGCGTGGGAGGCGCGGCCGTAGTCGAGCAGTGCGGCGAAGATGCCGGGGGAGTCGAACCTCGGAGCGGTGAACCAGTCGACCACGCCTTGTGAGGAAACCAGTGCGGCGGTCTGCAGATCGCCCACCAGCCCGTGTTCGGCGATAGGGGGGTATCGGTCCATGAGCGTCCCATCCCAGGCAAACCCCTGTGCACTCCACTATCCGCCCGGCGCGCCGTGATCGCCCGACCCGTCATCGCCGACGTGGTGCAGGGGCACCCTGTGCCACGGCCCTGGGCACGGCCCCGTTCGGGCGCCGGACCGCGGACGGTCCGGGGCGGCGGCAGCGGGGCGGGACGTACGAGCCGCCGCGGCCCCCGGGAAGGCCTGAGAGCCTGTCGGGCGGCCTCTGATCGGGCGGCCACGCCCTGGCACGCACTCCCCCAAGGCCTCAAGGGCCAGGGGGGACCCCCTCCCGCGT
>NZ_JBEYTM010000066.1:0-41527 GCF_040643055.1 Streptomyces sp. NPDC047515 | reverse complement strand
CACACACCACGTGATCATTCCGGGGCCGTCTCCATGCCCGGAGGGCAGATCACGACCGTCACGCATCACGCATGATCAGCCACCCGACAGGCTCTTACCGGGGGTCAGGCCGGTCAGCTTCTGGGTGACCTGGCCGTCGTTGGCGCCGATGATCTTCAAGTTCTGGAAGCCGTTGGAGTCGGTCACCACGGAAACGCCGGAGGTGTCTCCGGAGGTGGAGGACGGCGTCCAACCACTGAGGTCGCGGGTGAAGAACTCGCCGTTCTTGACGATCGTGCCGGTGCCGAAGCCGACCGAGGAGGCGGTGTCGGTGCGCAGCACCGGGGCGCCGGTGTTGCTGCCGTCGGCGTAGCTGCCGGTCGTCGGGGCGGTGACCGGAGTGCCAGGGTAGATCACGTACGGGGTGTTCGGGTCCAGGTTGAGCGTGACCTTGCCGCCGCTGACCGCGATCTTCGTGCCCGCGTCCTTGCCGGTGTCGGAGAGCTTGTACAGCGTGACCGCGCTCTGGCCGGACCAGGTCTTGGGCAGCGTCCAGGTCCGCGACTCGGCCATGTCGTTCCAGGCGTAGATCTTCTGCCGGCCCTGCGGGGACCAGGGCAGGAAGAACTTGTTGCCGTCGCGCTCCAGGGCGCCGTCGCGCCAGATCTGGGGCGAGTTGCCGTTCATCCGGGTGGAGACGCCGCCGGTGAACTGAATGGCGCCGTCCTTCCAGCTGGTGATCTGGAAGTGCTGCAGGTATTTGGTCGGCAGGTTGTTGGTGAAGACCTCGGCGATCTCCTTGTTCACCGAGTTGTCGCTGTGCCAGCCCATGAACGAGGCCTTGTTCTGCTCACCGCCCAGCATCGGCTCGCTGTTCTGGATCCAGGAGTCCATGTCGTGGTTGTAGACGAACCGCAGGATCTGGCTGTTGATGCCGACGTTGTTGTACTCGTTCGAGTCGTGGTACCAGGACACGTACGGGAACATGTACGTCGGGAACTCGGTGTAGATCGGCAGCCCGTGCTGCGCGACGACGTTCGCTTCCTTCCAGGCGTTCCAGTCGATGCTGTCGGTCTGGAAGAACGCGTCGCTGTAGATGAAGCCCAGGTTGGGGACGTCGTGCAGCAGGGCGGCGATCCGCTTGGCGTAGTCGCCGCCGGCGAGGTCCTTCCCGGTGTCGAGGCTGTAGGCGGTGTCCCCGTAGACGTACGGGGCCTCGGGGTTGGCCGGGTTGTCGGTCTTGTCCCAGCGGAAGGCCTTGCTGCGCGGTGCCTGGCCGACGTCGCTGATGTGGACGCCGACGATGGCGTTGTAGGCCGCGGCGCCGTCGACGACGGTGTTGACGTCCGCGATCCCGCCGGCGGCGGTGTTGTAGTGGCCGGCGTAGTCCGGGTGGCCGGCGTCGTGGCCCTCGTCCTGATAGCCCTTCAGTTGGATGGACTGGCCCAGCCCGTCGGTGTAGAGCGCCATCTTCTTGATGTCGTCGAGGGTCTTGACGAACGGGTTCTGAGCCTGGGAGACGAAGTTCATCGCGATCTGGGAGACCACGTTGTTCTTGGTCTGGGCCGCCTTCTCCGGCTCGGGCATGATCTTCCGGTAGGCGACGGCCGCATCCTGCCAGTCGACGCCGCCGCTGCCGTTGGCGTCGCCGGTCAGGACGACCTTCGCCTCCGGCAGGGCGACGACCTGGCCGTCCGGCCCGCGGTAGGTCCACAGGTCCGAGCCGATGACGGTCGTGTTGACGCCGCCGGACTTGGCGGTCCGCACCAGTAGGTTTCCGCCGCGGTTCGGGTCCACCGGATCGCCGAAGGAGGTCAGCGAGTTACTCGTGACGCCGGCGGCGATCGTCGAGTCGGCCACCAGCGCGATGACCTTGTGCAGTGGTGCGGCGTCGGTCGGCAGCGACGACACAGCGCCGATGGTGTCCATGCCGGGGCCGGGCGCGTAGTAGGTCTTGTAGACCGAGGCGTCGGCCAGTTGTGCGCCGGTCCGGTCGCCCCGGATGGAGAGCAGGTTCTGTCCCGGGATCGCGAGGGTGGAGACCTTGGTCGCCGCGGTCTCCGTGACGCCCGTGACCTTCCAGGTCAGGACGGATCCTGACACCGACACCCGGACTTTCAGGGTGACGCCGATCGAGGGGAAACCGAGCACGTAGTCGGCACGCTCGGCGGCGATTGCGGAGGTCACCGTGGGCGTGTAGGCAGTGCCGTTGATGCTGACCTGGGGCGTGGCGCCGGTGTTGCCGGGCAGTGTGCCTTTGCCCAGCTGGTACTTGAGCACCTGCGGGAACGCGGTATCGACCGTGGCCGTCAGCTTCCCGGACCTGATGGTGGCGGTGGCGGCCGCGGGAGCGGCGGTCGCGGGAGCGGCGGTCGCGGGAGCGGCGGTCGCGGGAGCGGCGGTCGCGGGGGTGGCGGTCGCGGGGGTGGTGCCACCGAGAAGGAGTATGGACGTGCTGAGCAGCGCGACGCAGGTTGCCCGCGCGCGTGGTCTTTGCATGGCTTAGCCCTTCTGAGGTGTGCGGCTACTTGACGGCGCCTGCGGTGAGACCACTGCGCCAGAAGCGCTGCAGTACGACGAAGGCGACGAGCAGCGGGACCAGCGAGACGAACGCTCCGGTGATGGGGAGCATCGACGGGACGCCGTTGGCGAACTCCGAGCGCCACTGGACCAGGCCGACGGTGACCGGCAGCTTCGAGGCGTCGTTGATCATGAGCGCGGGCAGCAGGTAGTTGTTCCAGACGCTGACGAACTGGAACAGGAAGATCGTCACCAGGGCCGGGGCCATGACCGGCAGCGCGATGCGGAAAAAGGTCCGCCGCTCACCGGCGCCGTCGATGCGCGCCGCCTCCAGCAACTCGTCGGGGACGGACGCCGACGCATAGATGCGCGAGAGGTAGACGCCGAAGGGGCTGACGAAACTGGGGAGCAGGACGGCCCAGTAGGTGTCGGTGAGCCGCAGCTCGGCCAGCATCAGGAACAGCGGCAGGGCGAACATCGGCGCCGGGATCAGCACCGAGGCCAGGACCACGTTGAAGATCGTCTCGCGGCCGCGGAACTTGTACTTGGCCAGGGCGAAGCCGGCCATGACCGACAGAAGCGTGCTGACCGCCGCACCGACCAGGCTGTACAGCGCGCTGTTGGCCAGCCAGGAGGAGAAGACGCCGTCCTGGAAGGAGAAGACGCGGCCGAGGTTGCCGCCCAGGTCGAAGTGCGAGAACCACAGCGGGCTGCCCTGGTGGAGGTACCCCTCGCCCTTGGTCGCCGAGACGAACAGCCACCACAGCGGGATGAGGGTGTAGAGGGCCATCAGGCCGAGCAGGGCGTTGACGACCAGGCGGCCGGTGAGCGGGCTGCGGGTGGTGGTCATGCGTCGGCCGTCCTTCGCTGAGTGAACTTCAGGAGCCCGAAGGAGAGAACCAGCGTCACAAGGGCGAGCAGAACCGATTCGGCGGCGGCCAGGTTCGGGTCCGCCTGGGAGGCGGTGAGCGCGGTGTTCATGATCGGACTGAACTTGTTGGAGGCGCCGGGTATCCGCGCGGCGGCGAGCACGGCCGGCTCGGTGTAGAGCTGGGCGGTGCCGATGATGGAGAACACCGTCGTGAGGACCAGGGCGGGCCGCACCATCGGGATCTTGACGTACCAGGCCAGGCGCCAGCCGGTGCAGTTGTCGAGCGTCGCGGCCTCGATCACGTCGCCGGGCACGGCCTGCAGCGCCGAGTAGATGATCAGCATGTTGTAACCGGTCCAACCCCAGGTGATCATGTTGCCGATCGACACCGGGATCCAGCCGGCCGACAGGAAGTCGGTGTGGACGCCGATCGCCGCCAGCGGCCCGGTGAACGGCGAGAGATCCTTGACCAGCAGGAACGACCACATCACCGCAGCGATCGCACCCGGCAGTGCGTAGGGCAGGAAGAAGGTCAGCCGGAAGGTCTTCCTGAATCGGGCCGAACGCGAGTCCAGCAGCAGCGCAAGGACCAGGGCCAGTCCGAGCATCACCGGCACCTGGAAGGCACCGAGCAGCACCACCCTGCCGAGCGAGGCTATGAAGTCGCCGTCGTGGAGAGCGGCGGAGAAGTTGTCGAAGCCCGCGAACCGCTTGGTCTGCGCACCGCCGAACAGGCCCTGGCGTTGGACCTGGTAGAAGCTCTGATAGATCGCGTAGCCGATCGGTGCGAGCATCATCGCGGTGAACAGGACGCCGAACGGAACCAGGAACCCGGCGGCGTTCAGCGCGCTCCTGCGGCGGTAGTGGCGGCTCGGCCCTGCCACCACGCGCACGGGCGCGGGTGTGGGCGGTGATGCTGTCTGGGTGCTCATGGTGTCGTTCCTCGCGCGGTTGCGGTATACGGGGCCGGGCTCCGCGGTGCCGCACCCTCAAGCGGCACCGCGAAACCCTCGGGCGACCTGACGTCCCCTCGACATCAGCCGCCGGTCGCGGAGAGCCCCAGGCTCTTGATCTTCTCGACCGTCTTCTGCTGAACCGTGGCGGTGGCCTCGGCGTAGCCCTCCTTGCCGATCGCGTCCGAGTAGTCCGCCTCGACCTGACCGAACGTCGGCCCGACCACCCAGGTGGTGGGTATGTTCGCCGCGGACTGCTTGAAGACGTCGTAGACCTTCTGTCCGCCGAAGTAGGGGTCACCCTGGGACAGCAGCGGGTTGTCCAGACCGGCCTTCGCCGCCGGGTACAGGCCGCCGACCTTGATGCCTGTGCTGACCGCGTCCGGGTCGCTGGACAGGAACGCGGCGAACCGCGCGGCCTCCCTGGGCGTCTTGCAGCCGGTCAGGACGGAGGTGGCGGAACCGCCGGAGTTCGCGCTGGTCCGGTCGCCGGCGGTCCAGGTCGGCATCGGGGCCACGGCCCACTTGCCGGCGAGGTCCTTGAGGTCCCCCTTGATGCCCGGGACGGCCCAGGCGGCATTGACGAAGGTCATGACCTTGCCGGCCTCAGACGCCTTGTCGAAGGTCGGGTCCCAGGCGTTGCCGTTGTTCATCACCAACTTCTTGTCCTTCAGGTCCTGCCAGTACGTGGCGACCTGCTGTGTCCCCGGGTTGTCGATGGAGACCTGCCACGAGCCGCTCTGCGTGCCGAACCAGGACTTGCCGGTCTGCCAGGTCAAGGCAGCCATGTCGTAGGCGTCCTGGGGCGCAGTGCCGAAGGCGACCTTCGGGTCGGCCGCGTGGACCGCGGCGGCGTCGGCGGCGTCGGCGGCGTACTCGTCCCAGGTCGCGGGGGGCTTGTCGATGCCGAACTTCTTGAACAGGTCGGCGCGGTAGTACAGGGCCATCGGCCCGGTGTCGACGGGGATGCCGTACATCTGGCCGTCGGCCGAGGACGCCGCGACGGTCCAGTCCAGGTACTTGCCCGTGTCGCCGGAGGCGTACGGAGTGATGTCCATCAGCGCCTTCTTGACCAGCATCGACGGGATGTCGTTGTAGGTGACCTGCGCCAGACACGGGGCTTTGCCCGCCGTGATGGCGTTGGTCATCTGGTCGTAGCCGCCCTTGGCACCGGACGGGATCTGCTTGAACGTCACCTTGATGTCCGGGTGGGCGGCGTTCCACCGGGCGCTGATCTCTTCGTAGCCCGGGGCCCAGCCCCAGAACTCCAACGACACCGGTCCGGCCTGCTTCGCATCGCCGGAGTCGCCGGAGCCGGAACATCCGGTCACCAGCAGGGCGAGGGAGAGGGCTGCCGCACCGGCGGCGGATCTGGAGATGAATGTACGCATGACTTCCTCATGAGACGGTCGTGACGACGGGACGGCGGTTGCATGCTTCATCAACCCGCGGCCTTGCCCTGCGGATTCAGGAAGCGGTGGGGCATGATTCGATCGACGGACTGAGACCGGCCGAGCACTCAGCGCGCTCAGGACAGCCGGGCACGGAGGCTCTCCCTGATGACCAGACAGGCGGCACCCCGCGCCCACAACGTCTCACTGGCCTCGTCGACCTTGATCACACAGTCGCGGGCCGCGGTCGAGACGGCGTGGCGCTCCAACGCCGCGGTCATGGCGGGCCCGAAGTGCTCATAGGCCACCACGCCTTCACCCGCGATCACGATCAGTCCCGGGTTGAGCAGGTTGCACAGGCATGCCAATCCGCGTCCGAGCGCGTCGCCGGCCACGGCGAACGCATCGAGCGCGGCTCGTCGTTCGGCTTCCGGCCCAGACCGCGCGAGCTCCGTGACTGCGTCGTAGTCGGCTTCGGGCCGACCACCGGCCTCGCGGAACATCCGCAACACCGCGTCGGAGCAAGCCAGTGCCTCCACGCAGCCGCGGTTGCCGCAGGCGCAGTCCGGACCGTTCGGCTCGATCGGCAGATGTCCGAACTCGACAGCGAGTCCACCGACACCCGAGTGGAGAACTCCATGGAGCATCAGCGCACCACCGACGCCGCGCCCGACCGAGATCACGGCGAGCGAATCGACATCCCGGCCCTCGCCGAACCAACGTTCGGCGATGACCAGAGCGTTGACGTCGTTGTTCACCAGCACCGGCAGTCCGGTGGCGGCGCTCAGCGGAGCGGCGACGGCTACGTCCGTCCAGCCCAGTCGCACCGCCGAACGGCACACCCCGCTCGCCGCGTCGACATGGCCGCCCACACCGACCCCGACGCCCAGCACCCTCGCGTCGGCACTCGGTGCCTGCGCGATGAGCCGGGCTGTCAACTCCGCCGCCACCGCAAGCACATGAGCGGGCTCCAGGGAATCGAGCATGTGCTCCAGGCGGCACAGCGGACGGGCACCGAGGTCGGTGAGCACAGCAGCGACATGAGTGCGCGCGATTTGGATCCCGACGACCAGACACTGGTCGGTGTTGACCTGCAACAGGCGTTGGGGGCGGCCCAGACCCGTCACGCTCTTCTGTCCGGTCTCGCTCAGGTAGCCGCCCTCGATCAGCGGCGCGAGCAGCCGGGTCACCGTGGAGGGTGACAGCCCCAGGCGCTGCGCGATGACCGTTCTGGAGATCGGGCCCGCTGTGAGCACTTGGGCGAAGATCTCGGCTCCTGTCTGGTCCGGGACCAGGGCCGCCATCGCGCTCACGTCATATCTCCCCAACAGATTGACTCATTGTCACCAAGTGTTTGGCGAGAGATACTTTTACGCATCAAGAAAAGAACTGGCAAGGGGTGCAGGACACCGAATTTCTCCGACAGGTCGACACCCCCCGCTCCCAGATCTCGACCACGCCACGGCTGTTGACTCTTGATCTGACATGTTCAATCATGTTCGCAGTTCAATCTCGACGAGTGGCAAAAAGTCCCTGTTGAGAGGGGAATCTCCCCAAACCTCCCAGGTTCTGTAGCCCGTGCACGATCACGCGAGACCTGTTCAGTTCTGGTTGATTCGACGACCTGGTGTCGTGCGCACACCGCTGCGCCCTCCCAATCCCCCCAAGGAGCCATGTCATGTTCACGCCACGCAACCATCGAGGTGTCGCAGTCGCCGCCCTTGGCATGGTCGCGACCCTGACGCTCAGTGCATGTTCCAGCGGCCAGGAGGCCACAAAGCCGGGCGGCGGCGACGTCATCGGAAAGGTCGACGGCAAGATCTCTCTGACGTATCTGCAGAAGCAGGGCGACCAGGAGTACTTCGTCGGTGAGGCCGCGGGGGCCAAGGCGAAGGCCGAGGAGCTGGGCATCGAACTCAAGGTGGTCAACCTGGGCAGCGACGCCAACAAGACGATCAGCGAGGTGCAGTCCGCGATCGCCCAGAAGACCAACGGCCTGATCGCCGTCGTCCCGGATCCCGCGGTCGGGCCGCAGCTCGTCCAGACCGCCAAGGACGGCAAGACCGCACTGCTCACCTCCGACGACCAGATCTGCACCACCGGCCCCGACCCGTCCGTGTGCGATCGCGACGCACTGGTGCCGCGGATCGGGTTCAGCGGCGCCCAGATGGGTGGCGAGGTCGGCAAGCGCGCCGCCGAAGAATTCAAGAAGGCCGGCTGGAAGCCCGCCGAGACCCGGACCATCTCCGCCTGGAAGCAGGACGTCACCGTCTGCTCCGACCGGGTGAACGGCGCAAAGAAGGCGTTCAAGGACGGTGCGGGTGCGGACGTGAAGAACATCGACGTTGCGACGGACAACACCCCGACCGGCGCCCAGGACAAGATCGCGGCCACCGTCACTGCCAACTCCGGCGTCAAGCACTGGATCATGTGGGGCTGCAACGACGAGAACGTCCAGGGCGGCGTCACCGCGCTGGAGAACGCCGGCTTCAAGGCGGACGACGTCATCGGCGTCGGCCTCGGCGCCTACCTGGCCTGCAAGAACTGGAGCTCGGGCAAGCCCTCCGGCATGAAGGCCGCCCTGTTCATCAACGGCAGCGACGTCGGCGCCCTGGCTGTCCAGACCATGTACGACAAGCTCAAGAACGGCAAGGAGTTCCCGAAGGAGGCATTCGCGTCCACCAAGATGGTCGACGCCTCCAACTGGAAGGCCTCCGGGGTCACGTGCAGCTGATCTGAGACTCCTGTCCGCGCTTCCCGCTTGCGAGGCACACCATGATCGAACCTGGCGCCGAAACATCGGAACCCACGCAATCCACCGCCCTCCAGGGCACATTGATCACCGTCGAGAACATCGTCAAACGGTTCGGCGCCGTCCAGGCGCTCGGCGGCGTCACGCTCGACTTCCCCGCGGGGCAGGTCACCGCGCTGATGGGCGAGAACGGCGCGGGCAAGTCGACCCTGCTGAAGATCCTCACCGGCGATCACCAGCCCACCGACGGTCGCATCGTGCTCGACGGCGAGCCGGTCGCGTTCGCCACTCCGCAGGACGCCCGCAGGGCCGGCATCCGGATCATCCCGCAGGAACCCGAGATCATCCCGCATGTCTCGGTCGCGGAGAACGTCTACGCGGGCTCCCTGCCCCGCACGGCCGGACGCCGCCTGGACCGCGCGGAACTCCGTCGCCGGATCACCTCCGACCTCGCCCGCCTGGGCTTCGACAAGGTCATCTCCCCCGAGGCGCTTGGCTCGGAACTCACGGCTGCGCAGAGGCAGTTGGTGGAGATCTTGCGCGCGCTGACCGGCGAGGCCAAGGTCATCGCCTTCGACGAGCCCACCTCTTCGCTGTCCGAGCACGAGGTGGAGGCGTTGTTCGCGCTCATCGGCCGGCTCCGCGCACAAGGCATCGCCGTCATCTACGTCTCGCACCGGATGAAGGAGATCTTCCAGCTCGCCGACCGCGTCGCCGTCCTGCGCGACGGCACGGTGGCCGGGGTGCTGGACACCGCGCGGATGACCGAGGAGGAAGTCGTACGGCTCATGGTGGGACGCGATCTGTCCTCCCTCTTCGTCCGCCAGGACGTCGCCCGGGACGAAGTCGTGCTCGATCTGAAGGACGTCACCACCGACGATGTGAGCAGCATCAGCCTCCAGGTGCGTGCAGGAGAGGTCGTCGCGCTCGCGGGACTCATCGGTGCCGGACGCTCGGAACTGGCCCGCGCGATCGCCGGTGACCTCCCGATCCGCTCCGGCGACATAAGCATGAACGGCCGGAAGGTGCAGCTGCGCGGCCCGAAGGACGCAATCAGGGCCGGCATCGGGCTCGCCCCCGAGGAACGCAAGGCGCAGGCACTGTTCCTGCAGCGTTCCATCCGGGACAACACGTCCCTCGTCAGCCTCAAGGGCCTGCGCCGCCTACGGTTTGTGAGACGCCGTCAGGAATGCGCCATGGCACAGGAGTACACCGACCGGCTGCGGGTGCGCACCCCTTCCATCGAGCACGAGATCGGCAAGCTCTCCGGCGGAAACCAGCAGAAGGTGGTCCTCGCGCGCTGGCTGGCCGGAAAACCCCGGCTGCTGATCCTCGACGAGCCCACCCGCGGCATCGACATCGGAGCCAAGGCCGAGATCTATCAGATCATCGCGGACCTGGCCCGCGACGGTGTGGCCCTCCTGGTGATCTCCTCGGAACTGCCGGAAGTGCTCGGTCTCGCGGACCGTATCGCCGTCATGCAGAACGGCCGGATCACCGGCCTACTGGGCCGAGCCGAGGCCACCGAGGAGACCATCCTCGCTCTCGCCATGGCCGACGACCTCACCACTACCGCCCCTGGAGCCCTTCGATGACCGACACCGCCGTCACCAGCCCCCCGGACCGGACGGAGAGCAGTCCGGCGCCGGCCGTAACCGGCGGGCGCTTCCGGCTCGCCGCGGTCGGCGGGCAGAACCTCAGCCTGATCGGCGCCCTCGTCATCGTGCTCGCGCTGTTCGGCTCGCTCAACGAGAACTATCTCAGCTGGTCGAACATGCAGGTCATCGGCGAGGCGGCGACCCTCGTCGGGCTCCTCGCCATCGTCCAGACCGTCGTCATCATCTGCGGCGCGCTGGACATCTCGGTCGGCTCGCAGGCCGGTCTCGCGTCCGTCGTCAGCGCCATGGTCTTCACCTCCACGGGCTCCAGCGCATGGGCAGGGATCGCAGCGGCGCTCGGAATCGGCGTCCTCGCCGGTGTGCTGAACGGCGTGATCATCGTCTACGGCCGTGTCAACCCGACCATAGCCACGCTGGCCGGACTCGCCGCGTACAAGGGCGTCGCCCAACTCGTCTCGGACGGCCGTGCCCAGGGTTACGTCCTCAACGACAGCGTGTTCGTCTTCCTCGGCCGCGGCAAGATCGCCGGCCTGCCGGTGATGATCTGGGTCCTGGCCGTCGTCGCGCTCAGCGTGCACGTCCTGCTCACTTACACGGACATCGGCCGCAACCTCTACGCCATCGGCGGCAACGACACCGCGGCCCGGCTCGCCGGCATCTCCATCAACAAGTACCTGATCGCCGCCTACGCCCTCTGCGGCACCGTCGCGGCCGTCGCCGGCATCCTGCTCACCGCGCGTACCGGATCGGGGCAGCCCGTCTCGGGCAGCGAAGGCCTGGAACTCAAGGCCATCACCGCAGCCGCGCTCGGCGGCTGCGCCCTCAAGGGCGGCAAGGGCGGCATCGGCGGCACCCTGCTTGCCGTCGCCCTGCTCGGCGCCCTCGAGAACGGCCTCACCGTCCAAGGCATCAACACCTTCTGGCAGAACGTCGCCCAGGGCGCCCTGCTGGTCATCGCCGTCGTCATCCAGCAGCGCCGCACCAAGGAACGCCGCATAGGCCTCCCCACGTAGACGGGTTCCGTCCCATCCCCCAGGGGCCCGGTCCGGCGCTCCTGCCCCCTCGAAGGAGTAGCGACTTGACGCGCAGACGTACATTCCTCATTGCCGGATCCGCGGTCGTGGCGGGGGCCTTGGCTGGTCCGGCGGGTGCCGGGACCGCGACGGCCGTCACCGGTTCAGGCGCGCGGGCACTGACCGGAGCCGGCGATCTGCCCCGGCCCGCCGTCACGCTGACGCCCGTGCCCGATGCCGTCGCGGGCGTGTCCCAGCCGGTGATGCCCCTCAACGGCACGTGGTCGCTCGCCATCGAACCGCCCGCGGAGTTCTGGCACGATGACACCGACATCTCGGACTGGCAGAAGGTCGAGGTGCCGGGCGAGCCCGCCATGCAGGGCGTCGAGGTTCCTCAGGACAAGGAGTTCGCGTACCGGACCAAGGTCCAGGTGCCCGCCGACTTCGCCGGCCACCGCGTCGTCCTGCGCTTCGACGGCGTGTACAGCGACGCCCGGCTCTGGGTGAACGGCACCCACGTACGTGACCACCGGGGCGGCTTCACCAGCTGGCAGGCGGACATCACCGACCACGTCGCACCCGGGACGGCCGCATGGGTGACTGTGGGTGTCACCGACCGTTGGCAGGACCTGTCGTACGGCACCTACTACGCCCGCCACCCCATTGGCGGCATTCTGGGCGATGTCCGACTGATCGCCGTGCCTACTGCACATCTGGCAGGCGTTCACATCACGACGACCTTCGACCAGAGCTTCCGCGACGCGGTGCTGGGCCTGCGCCTGACTCCGGCGGGCGGCGGCTCGCTGCCGATGGAGCTGCTCCTGCGCGACCCCGCGGGACATGAGGTACTGCGGCGTCCCCTCATCGTCGACGGGCCCGCGCAGTTCGACATCGACGTCGCGGCCCCGCTCAAGTGGGACGCCGAGCACCCGACCCTGTACACCCTGGAGCTGACGGCCGGCTCTGGGGACACCCGGTCCACCGTGACCCGCAAGGTGGGGTTCCGGCAGATCCACGTCGACGGCAAGCGGCTGCTGGTCAACGGCCGCGAGGTGAAGCTGCGCGGTGTGGCCCACCACCAGGTCAGCCCGACGATGGGCCGCGGCGCCACCGCCCGCTGGGACGAGCAGGACGTACGCCTCTTCAAGGCCGCCAACATCAACTTCCTCCGTACCTCCCATTACCCGCCCACCGAGGCCCTGCTGGAGGCCGCCGACCGGCACGGAATGTACGTCGAGGAGGAGACCGCGGTGTGCTGGGTGAACCAGCAGGGCCACGACAACCTGCTCGATGACCCGGCCTTCAGGCCCGACTGGCTCGGCCAGCTCGCCGAAATGGTGGAGCGGGACCGGAACCACCCCTGCGTCCTGATCTGGTCCACGGGCAACGAGAACATCGGCTGGGGCGCGAACCCGCAGGCGCAGTGGGACTATCTCAAGGCCGGCGACCCCTCGCGACCCGTCGTCTACAGCCACGCCGAGACCTACTCCACCGGCGCCAAGTACGACATCTTCACCGCCCACTACCCGGACGTGAAGGGCGAATTGGGCGGGGAGAATGCCAAGCCATCCCTCTACGACGAGTACGCACACCTGGCCGCGTACAACATCGACGACCTCAAGAACGACCCCGGTGTACGCAACTTCTGGGGCGAGACGATCTCCCGGTTCTGGCCCAAGTGCCATGACACCGACGGTGTCGTCGGCGGTGCGATCTGGGGCGGCGTCGACGAGGTGTTCGCGCTCCCCGACAAGGTCTCCGGCACCGCCGAATGGGGGCTGCTCGATATCTGGCGGCGCGAGAAGCCGGAGTACTGGCTGGCGAAGAAGGCGTACTCGCCCGTACGGGTGCCCGATGCACCGCTCATCGGGCAGAAGGCCCGCACCCCCCTCGTCGTTCCGGTCTCCAACTGGTTCGACTTCACCAATCTGTCCGAGCTGACCGTCCGATGGCAGGTGGGCGCTGCCAAGGGCGCGATACCAGGCATCGACCTGAAGCCGGGCGCGAACGGCAAGCTCACCGTTCCGTACCGGTCCTGGCGCGAAGGCGAGGTGCTGAAGCTGGAGTTCGTCGACGGGCAGGACCGGATCGTGGACTCCTACGCGCTGCCCATCGGCCCGGTGCGTCCACCCGTGCGGCCCCGCCCGGCCGGCGCCGCGCCCGCCGTCGAGGAGAGCGACACACGCATCACACTGGCTGGTGCCGGCTTCTCCATCGCCTTCAGCAAGGCGACCGGTCTGATCACCGAGGCCAGGCATGGAACGACGACCGTGCTCACCGGCGGACCCTACCTGCACCAGCGCGGCGGATACCTGCCCTCCTGGAGGTTCGGTTCGATCAACGCGAAGCGCACCGACAGGCACACCTCCACCGTCACCATCAAGGGCACCTACGGCGAGAGCCCCGTCAGCTTCGACGTCGCGGTCGACGGCACCGGGCTGATCACCACCACGTACACCATCGCCAAGGCGTTCTCCGGGCAACCCAGCGGCGGTTACCAGGAACTCGGAGTGCGTTTCTGCGCCCCCGAGGAGGCCGGCCGCATCGGCTGGCGCACCGGCTCCCTGTGGTCGGTGTACCCGGACGACCACATCGGCCGCCCTTCGGGCACCGCGGTCGCGGTGCCGCAGCACGCGGCGCCCGCCTATCGTGAGCGGCCCAAGTGGAGCTGGTCGCAGGACACCCACACGTACTTCCTGTACGGCAAGGACGACGACGGCCGGGACTGCAACGACTTCCGCGCCCTGCGCTCCGCCGTCCACACCTACGCGCTGACCCGTACCGACGGCACCGGCGTGCGCGTGGAGTCCGACGGCAGCGTGGCCGCCCGAGTCGACCACACCCCGCCGCAGTGGGTCGACGACACCGACCCCGCCATCACCTACCACGGCGCGTGGACACACGCGCACGGTGAGGAGTGGACGCACAACGACCACGCGGACTCCGAGTCGTTCAGCTTCACCGCGGGCGACTGGTGCGAGTTCGCCTTCACCGGCACCGGCATCGAGTGGATCGGAGGCTTCGGCTCCAACCTCGGCAGGATCGACGTGCTCATCGACGGGCAGCTCGACACCACCGTCGACCAGTACGGGCCCGCCAAACAGTACCAGCAGGTCGTCTACCGCAAGACCGGACTCACCGAGGGCCGGCACACCATCCGCCTGGTCGTGACCGGCGAGAAGAACCCGTCGTCGTCCAACACCCTCCCGCTCGTGGATGCCTTCCACGTCCTGTCGGCTGCGGCCGCATCGAGATCCCTGTACATCGACACGCACTGGAACTACCCCGACTACGGCTACGGCGGCGGCGACTACTACCGGCCCACGGTGCGCATCACCGACGGCACGACCGGCACGGTGTCCCTTCGGCTCGGCAGCTTCGGTACGCACTGAAGCGTTCAGGTTCTCTCCCTTTTCTCAGCGCCACAAGCCCTCAAGCATCCGAATCCCGAAGGAGCCAGCATGACTCGGGCACCAGCGCGTCGTTGGCGCACGCTCACCGCGGTGACAAGCCTTCTTCTGAGCACGCTCACCGGCCTCACCGCTCCCACCGTCGCGCAGGCCGCGCCCACGCTCTCGACCTCGATCACCATTGACGGCACCAAGCCGGGCCGGACCTTCGACGGTGTCGGCGCCATCTCCGGCGGCGGCGGGAACTCCCGACTCCTGGTCGACTACCCAGAGCCGCAGCGAAGCGAGCTCCTCGACTACCTCTACAAGCCCGGCTACGGCGCCTCCCTCCAGCTGCTCAAGCTGGAGATCGGCGGCGACACCAACTCCACCGACGGCGCCGAACCCAGTCACATGCACACGGCCGGCACCGTCGACTGCAACCAGGGCTACCAGTGGTGGATGGCCGAGCAGGCCAAGGCCCGCAACCCCGCCATCAAACTCGCCGCGCTGTCCTGGGGCGCTCCCGGCTGGATCGACGGCAGCAACTTCTGGTCCCAGGACACCATCGACTATCTGATGTCCTGGATGGACTGCGCGGCTCAGCACGGCCTGACGATCGACTACCTCGGCGGCTGGAACGAGCGCGGCTACGACAAGGCCTGGTACAAGAACCTCAAGGGCACACTCACCTCGCACGGGTACGCGACCAAGGTCGTCGCCGCGGAAAGCGACTGGGCCGTGGCCGACGACATGGCCCAGGACCCGGCGTTCAACGAGGCTGTCGACGTCGTCGGCGTCCACTATCCGTGCGGCTACCTCGGCGACTACACCACCTGCTCCAGCACCGCCACGGCACAGGGTCTCGGCAAGCCACTGTGGGCCAGCGAGAACGGCTCCCAGGACGCCGACACCGGCGCACCCGCCGTGGCGCGGTCGATCAATCGCGGTTACCTCGACGGGAAGATGACCGCCTACTTCAACTGGCCGGTCATCGCCGCGCTCTACCCGAACCTCCACTTCTCCACCGACGGGATGTCCATCGCCAACCAGCCCTGGTCCGGCAACTACAAAATCGGCAAGACCACATGGGTGACCGCGCACACCACACAGTTCACCCAACCCGGCTGGCACTACATCGACTCCGCGGGCGGATACCTCGGCGGCAACCGCACCAACGGCAGCTACGTGACGATGAAGTCGACGAAAAACTCCGACTACAGCACGGTCATCGAGACCATGGACGCCACCGTCGCCCAGAGCGCCGGGTTCACCGTCAAGGGCGGCCTGTCCAGAGGCCGGGTCCACGTCTGGGCCACCGACGTCAAGTCGAGGGACTCCGCGAGCTGGTTCGTCCGCCAGCAGGACATCACCCCGCGCGGTGGCAAATTCAACCTCACCCTCCAGCCCGGCTACGTCTACACCGTGACCACCACGACCGGCCAGGGCAAGGGCACCGCGACCCCGCCGGCACCCGGCGCACTCGACCTCCCGTACAAGGACACGTTCGAGACCCCCGCCACCACCACATCGCCGAAGTACTTCTCCGACATGAACGGCGCCTTCCAGACTGTGGCCTGCGGTGGCGGCCGCTCGGGCACCTGCCTGCGCCAGATGGCCCCGACGACGCCGATCCGCTGGACCGACGAGCCCTACAACGCCCCGTACACGGTCATGGGTGACGACACGTGGAGCAACTACACCGTCACCGTCGACACCATGTTCGAGAAGGAAGGCAGCGTCGAACTGCTCGGCCGCGTCAACCAGCAGGCCAAGAACAACAACGGCCTGAACGCCTATCACCTGCGCGTCAGCGACACCGGCGCCTGGTCCATCGACAAGAGCGACTCCCGGTGGACCTTCACTACGCTGGCCAGCGGCAGGACCACCGCGCTCGGCACCGGCCGCTGGCACACCGTCGCGTTCGCCCTTGAGGGCTCGACCCTCTCAGCGGTGGTGGACGACGTCACCGTCGGCAGCGCCACCGACTCCAGCTACACCAACGGGCAGGCGGGCCTTGGCGTGACCGAATACCAGACCGACCAGTTCGACAACTTCGCCCTCACCCCGGGCACCGCCTCGTCCCACGTCGGCCCGATCGCCTCGGGCCTGACCGGCAAGTGCGCCGACGCCAAGGACGACTCCGGCGCGAACGGCGCCCAGGTGCAGCTGTGGAACTGCAACGGGGGCAGCGCACAGGTGTGGACCTGGTCCAACGGCACCCTGACCCACAACGGCAAGTGCATGGACGTCACCGGCCAGGGCACCGCCAACGGGACACAGGTGATTCTGTGGGACTGCACCGGCGGCGCCAACCAGCAGTGGGCGCCACAGCCCGACGGCACCCTGAAGGGCGTCCAGTCGGGCCGATGCCTCGACGCCTCGGCGTCCACGACCACCAACGGCACCCAGCTGGTGATCTGGGACTGCAACGGTGGCGCCAACCAGCGGTGGACGCTCCCGTAGCCGGTCACGGCAGTGCCGACTCAACGATGACCTCGGTTGTCGAGGTGTGAGTGGTCGGTGGAGGCCAGGCGAGACACCTTCGCCTGGCCTTCGACGCCCCCGAGCCACCAAGCTCTGGACGATACCCGGGACCACGCGTCCCGGCGTGGGCGCGGTCCCGGGCTGACCGCTGGTGCGATTCGAGCTCGACGCATCCCGGGCCGAATGTCATCGACCGCACTGAGCGCCGCACCACGGCCGAGCTCGCGGGTGGCGACGTAGCCGCCGCCAGCGCGACGACATGCAGTTCGACCAGGCGCCGGACCTGAAGCAGTTGCAGTGCCGAGCGCCCCTCGGAGACGTCCGCCGCAAAGGAGAAACCCTGCATCAGCAAGTGGGGCTCCAGGCTCGACATCATCGACGTCACCGTCATGCCGCAGGGGGCCAAGCGGGCAGTGGTGATCCACGGCCTGGCCAACGTCGCCTACGCCAAGACCAAGCACCCCAAGGAGGCGACCGCCTTCCTCGCCTTCCTCGGGTCCAAGCAGGCCGCGGAAATCGGAGCGAAGGAGAGCGGGGTCATCCCGGCCTTCAACCACACCCAGCAGGCCTGGGTGAGTGCCAATCCGAAGTTCCACCTGAAGGCTCACCGACCGCGCGGTGGCCGCGCAGGTGGACATGTCGGCGCGCACCGTGCAGCGGCGCATCCAGGGGCTGATGGTCCAGGCCGGGGCGACCACCCGTATCCAGCTCGGCTGGTACGCCCGCCATCACGGCTGGCATAAGGCGAGTCCGTGATCCGCGGCCGTTGCTGACGGGTCTCCGCCACGGCAGACACCCGCCAACGCCGAACGGTGACAAGGAAGTTAAGGTCGGGGAAAGTCTTCGCAGCACCCGGAACCACCCATTCACCGGGTGCGCGAAGGAGAGACATCCATGACCAGAGCATCCGCGAGGCGACGGTCCCGGCTGCTGGCAGCCGGGCTGTCGCTCGTACTGCTGCCGGCCGGGCAGGCCGTCGCAGCCGGTGCAATGGGGACGACGGCGCGCACGGACCGTGCCGCGTCGCCCGTGCACGCACCCACCACCGCGCGAACCGTCACCCTGATCACCGGTGACCAGGTGACCGTGACCGACCTCGGCGCGGGCCGGAAGTCGGTCGCCGTGGAGCGTCCCGAGGGCGCGACCGGAGCGGTTCACAGCGAGATATCCGGCGGACGGATCACCGTCATACCCGACGAGGCCCGGCCCTACCTCCAGGCGGGCGTCCTCGACGCCGAACTCTTCGACGTCACCGCTCTGATCGAGCAGGGGCTCGGTGACCCGTCGTCCGACGGCCTGCCGCTCCTCGTGACGTACACGAAGAACGCCCGGAGCGCGACACCCCGCGGAGCCCGCCAGGTCCGTGGGCTGCCGAGCGTGGGCGGTGCGGCCCTGGAGGCTTCGAAGTCCGGGGAGTTCTGGCGCACGGTCGCGCCGGACGCCAGCTCCGGCGCTCGCAGCGCCACTTCGGCTCGTGTGCGTCTGGCGGGCGGGGTCGAAAAAATCTGGTTGGACGCACGCGTCGACACCGCGATGGAGACCAGCAACGCCCAGATCGGCACCCCTGCGGCCTGGGAGGCCGGGCTGAGCGGCAAGGGTGTCAAGGTCGCCGTCCTCGATACGGGCGTGGACCTGACCCACCCCGATCTCAAGGACCGGGTGAGCGAGACCAAGAGCTTCATCGACGGCCAGGAGGTCGCCGACCGGAACGGGCACGGCACGCATGTCTCGTCCACCGTGGGTGGTAGTGGTGCGGCCTCCGACGGCAAGGAGAAGGGGGTCGCGCCCGGCGCCACGCTCGCCGTCGGCAAGGTTCTCAACGACCAGGGTTCCGGATCCGAGTCGCAGATCATCGCCGGTATGGAGTGGGCGGCCAAGGACGTCCACGCCAAGATCGTCTCCATGAGTCTCGGTTCGTCGCAGGGCAGTGACGGCACCGACCCGATGGCCCAGGCGGTGAACACCCTCTCCAAGGACACGGGCGCTCTGTTCGTGATCGCGGCCGGCAACGCAAGCGCTCCCGGCTCCATCGGTTCCCCGGGCGCCGCCGACTCCGCGCTGACCATCGGCGCGGTCGACTCCGCCGACCGGCTTGCGAACTTCTCCAGCCAGGGCCCGCGCCTGGGCGACAACGCCCTGAAGCCCGACCTGTCCGCACCGGGTGTGGACATCGTCGCGGCCCGCTCGCAGCTCGTGAGCGGCAGCGGCCCGTACACATCGAAGAGCGGCACGTCCATGGCGACCCCGCACGTCGCGGGCGTGGCGGCGCTGCTCGCCGAGAAGCACCCCGACTGGAGCGGACAGCAGCTCAAGGACGGGCTGATGAGCACGTCCAAGCAGATCAGCGGCACGTCGTACCAGGTGGGCGCGGGCCGCGTCGACGTCCCGTCCGCCATCGCCGCGCAGATCACCGCGACCGGCAGCGCCGACCTCGGCTTCACCAGCTGGCCCTACGAGGCGAACAAGCCGGTCACGAAGACGCTGACCTACACCAACGCCTCCGACCGGCCGGTCACCCTGGCGCTGACCGCCGAGGGCGCTCCCGCCGGCGTGGTCGCCCTCGCCGACTCCGCCCTCACAGTGCCCGCGCACGGCACCGCGCAGACCACGGTCACCGGTGACGGCGGCGCCGCGCCCGTCGGCACGACCTCCGGCCGGATCGTCGCCAAGGACGGCGACACAGTGGTCGCGCACACGGCCTTCGGGCTGACCAAGGAGAACGAGCGCTACACCCTCACCGTCCACCTGAAGGACCGCGACGGTGCCCCAACCGCCGCATACATGGCTGTAAAGCCCATGGTCAAGGGCGCGTCGGTCATCCAGGCCCCGATCGATGACTCCGGCACGATCAAGCTGCGCCTGGAGCCCGGCATGTACGACCTGTCCACCTTCCTCGACGTGCGCGGCAGCAAGGGCAAGGACTCGCTCGGACTCGGTCTTCTCACCGAGCCCGAGGTCACTATGGACCGTGACCGCGAAGTCACCCTCGACGGGCGGACGTTGCGGGAGATCCGGGCCGAGGTGGGCCAGCGGACCGAGGATCGTCAGCGGATCATGAAGTTCAACCGGTCCGCGAACGGCGAGTCCTTCTCGCCGTCCGTACTGGTTCCGTCGAAGTACGACAGCATCTTCGCCGCGCCGACCCACAAGCCCACAACGGGCACCTTCGAGTACCGGACCGTGTGGCGGCTCGGCAAGCCGCAGCTCGATGTCGAAGCGGGCGGCAAGCGGCTCGGCGAGACGGTCGTCCAGTCCGGATCGGACCTGTTCACCGGGCGCAAGCGGATGCCCGTGGTGGACGCGGGGACCGGAAGCGCCGCCGACTATGCCGGCAAGGCTGTCAAGGGCAAGGCGGTCGTCGTGCGCCGCACCGACGCGATCGGCCCCGCCGAACTAGCCCAGAACGCACAGGACGCGGGCGCCAAGGCCCTGTTCGTCACCGACGACGCTCCCGGGCGGCTCATGGCCGGGTTTGCCGGGGCCGACGGGTCGACACGTCCGCTGTACATCGCGACGGTGAACGCTGTGGACGGGGCGCGACTGATCGAGGCCGCTCGACTCGACCGGGGCGTGGAACTGACCGGCACCGAGAACACGCCCTATGTGTACGACCTCACCGAGGGATACCCGGGGGCGATCCCCGCCGATCTGACGTACCGGCCGAAAAAGAGCGAACTGGCGGTCGTCAACAACAAGTTCCACGCGCCGAAGGAAGCCGACGGCAGCGAGTTCCGTTACTCGATCACCGACACCTTCCCCGTCGGCATGGGCTTCCCGGAGAAGATCGAGCTTCCCGCGGAGCGCACCGACTACATCAGCGCCGGCCCCGACCGGGGGTGGCACGAGTCCCTGACCAACGGCCCGGGCGCCATCGAGGAGCGCGAGGGCGTCGTGCACTTCCGCGGCGGCAAGCGCTCTGCAACGGACTGGTTCAAGCCGGTCTGGCACCCGTGGCTGGGCACCGGCCTCGCCTGGGGCCAGCGGCGCGCGGGCAACGACCTGGAGTTCAACACACCGGGCTGGGGCGACTCGGGACCGGACCACACCGGCTTCGGCGATGTGTGGCAAGCGAGCTCGGTCACCCAGTTCACCGAGGTGTACGTGGACGGGGTGCAGGTCGACCGCAGGATGAGCTCGGGGGCGTACGCCCGGAAGGTCAAGCCGACCGAGCAGGACTTCAGGGTTGTCACCGACACCACCCTGGACCCGGATGTCTGGCACCTCTCCACGAAGGGCCACTCCGAATGGACCTTCAAGTCGGCCAACACACCGGCCGACCGGTGGACGTATCTGCCGATGCTCAACCTCGGGTTCGACGTCGACACCGACCTGCACGGTGACGTGCGGGCCGGAAAGCGGCTGGATCTCGGGATCTACTCCGAGTACGTCAAGGGCGCTACGGACACCGGGAAGATCACCGGCTCCACGCTGGAGGTCTCCTTCGACGACGGCGCGACGTGGACGTCCGTCGAACTCGACACCGTACGCGGCAAGTCCGCCGCCTGGGCCGGCTCGGTGCGGGTGCCGGACGACGCGCGGTACATCTCCGTGCGGGCCTCGGCCGCCGACAACAAGGGCGGCTCGGTCAAGCAGGAGATCATCCGCGCGGTCGGCGTACGGAAGTAGATGACGCCGGCGCAGCGGCCCCGCAGGTCGAAACCAAGGTAAGGAGCGCGGTACCTGGCGAATTTCGCCAGGTACCGCGCTCAGCGGTGGGGACCGCGGGCCTTGCCCAGGTCGCTCATCATGGTCACCGCCATGGCCGCTGCAGCGGGCTCAAGGATCCCGCGGATGGCCAGGAACTCCGTCCAGAGCGTTCGGATTCTCACGGGCGAAGGGCTACGACCTCGTCGCCACGGGGAGATTCCGTGCCGTGTGCTCCGCATCGGCCGTAGCACACATCTCGTCACCGCATCCTTGCTCCGCGTGCTCGAGAGCGGAGTGCCGAAGTACAGCGGTGCCCACGCCGGAAGCTGCACGCCGTCGTAACCCGCTCCTGCCCTCGATCAGTTGGACGTCTCCGGACGGTCGCTACGACCTGTGCCATGAAGTACCAAGAGAGGAGCCCAAGACCAGGATCGGTGCTTCTTATGGCCCGTCAAAGCGGTATTGCAGCGTTTCAGTCGTCGTCTTACTCACCCGCTCACGCTCCCATATCTCACATTTTCTCAAGAGAGGGGGTCGGGACACTCGCCAGACCTCCCCATATATCCGCCACCGGACGAAGATCCTCCACGTCCGGCTTCACATACCAGCGCTTCGTGGTCCTGACATTGGTGTGCCCCGCCCACTGAAGTTCCCCCTCCCGGATCAGCACGTCACCGGCGTCAACCGGGCGCCTCCGGCCATGCTGCGCCAGGCGGGCCAGCTGGTCGTCCGGCAGGCGGGGATAGACGCCGTAGATGTCGGGGGTCTCGAAGGGGACGCTCTCCTCCGCCTCGTCTGGCACCGGCGCTGCGCCCGGCCGTGTCTCGTCGCCGGACATCACACGAACGCCTCGTGGACGAAGCACCACCGCCAGTCCTCGCCGGGCTCCAGCGACGCCACGATCGGATGGCCGTCGGCGGCGGCGTGACGGCGGGCGTGCCGGTTCGGCGAGGAATCGCAGCAGCCGACGTGGCCGCAGGTCAGGCAGAGCCTGAGGTGGACCCAGGGGGAACGCGTGGCCAGGCATTCCTCGCACCCCGGGGCGCGCGGGGTGACGGGGCGTACGAGGGCGAGGTGGGGGTCGGTCCGTACGGTCATGGCCGATCACCCTTTCCCGGCCGGTTCGCGGCCCGCGATCGACTGCTCCACCCACCGCCGCAGGGTAGGGGCAGGTGCGGCACCCGCCTGCCGGGCGATGGTCTGTCCTTTGTCGAGGACCAGCAGCGTCGGTACCGCCTGGACCTCGAACCGCCGTGCCAGGCGCGGGTTCTTGTCGATGTCGACCTTGACCAGCTTGATCGTTCCCGCGAGATCGGCGGCGACCTTCTCCAGCGCGGGGCTCACCATGCGGCAGGGGCCGCACCAGGTGGCCCACAGGTCGACGACGACGGGCACGGTGGCCTGCTCGACGACCTCGGTGAAGTCGTCGTCGCCCGCGTCGGCCATCCACGGCAGAGGCTGCTTGCAGTTGCCGCACCTGGGGCGGCCCTCGGCGGCCACGGGTACCCGGTTGGCGCGCCCGCAGTGCGGGCAGGTGACGTTGGTGGCTTGCACGGTACTCATGCCGCCCTCGCTCCCTTCACGTCCTCGGGCTGGTCGTAGGTGACCACCAGCTCTCCGTGTTCGGCGTCGACGCGCACCGTCGCGCCGTCCTGGACGTCGCCGCGCAGCAGGGCGCGTCCGACCAGTGTCTCGACCTCGTGGGAGATGTAGCGGCGCAGTGGCCGGGCCCCGTACACCGGGTCGTACCCCTGGTGGGCGATCACTTCCCGGGCTGAGTTGGTGAGTTCGACGGTGATGCGGCGTTCGGCGAGGCGGCGGCGCAGTTCGTCGAACTGCAGCTCCACGATCCGCTCGATGTGCCGCTCGCCGAGCGGTTTGAACAGCACGATGTCGTCGACGCGGTTGAGGAACTCCGGGCGGAAGTGCCCGCGCAGCTCGCCCATCACCAGGGCGCGGGCGTCCGGCTTGATCTCACCTTCGGCGGTGGCGCCGTCGAGGAGGTGCTCGGAGCCGATGTTGGACGTCATGATGATCACGGTGTTGCGGAAGTCGACGGTGCGGCCCTGAGCGTCGGTGATGCGGCCGTCATCGAGGATCTGCAGCAGGGTGTTGAAGACATCGGTGTGCGCCTTCTCGATCTCGTCGAACAGCACGACCGAGTACGGCTTGCGGCGTACGGCCTCGGTGAGTTGGCCGCCTTCCTCGTAGCCGACGTATCCGGGCGGTGCGCCCATGAGCCGGCTGACGGTGTGCCGCTCCTGGTACTCGCTCATGTCGAGGCGGACCATGTTCTCCTCAGAGTCGAACAGGGTCCGGGCGAGGGTCTTGGCCAGCTCGGTCTTCCCGACGCCGGTGGGGCCGAGGAAGATGAACGAGCCGATGGGGCGGCGAGGGTCGCGGATGCCGGAACGGGCGCGGATGATGGCGTCGGCGACGAGCTTGACGGCTTCGTCCTGGCCGATGACGCGCTCGCGCAGGATCTCGTCGAGGCGCAGCAGTTTCTCACGTTCGCCCTCCTGGAGGCGGGCGACGGGGATGCCGGTCCAGGCGGCGACGATCTCGGCGATCTCCTCCTCGGTGACGACCTCGCGCAGCAGCCGGTTCTGCCCTTGTTTGGCGGCCAGCTGCTCCTCTTCTGCGGCGAGTCGGCGCTCCAGGTCCTGGAGGCGGCCGTAGCGGAGTTCGGCGGCGCGGTTGAGGTCGTAGGCGCGTTCGGCCTCCTCTGCCTCGTGGCGAACCTGCTCCAGTTCCTGGCGCAGGTCCTGCACGCGGCGGATCGCCTGCCGTTCGGCTTCCCACTGGGCGTGTTTGGCGTCGGCCTCGCCGCGCAGGTCGGCCAGTTCCCTGCGCAGTTCCTCCAGGCGTGTTTTGCTGGCGGGGTCGGTCTCCTTGGACAGGGCCGCTTCCTCGATCTCCAGGCGGGTGACGCGGCGGGTGATCTCGTCGAGTTCGGCGGGCATCGAGTCGATCTCGGTACGCAACCGGGCGCACGCCTCGTCGACGAGGTCGATGGCCTTGTCGGGCAGGAATCGATCGGTGATGTAGCGGTGGCTGAGGGTGGCCGCGGAGACCAGCGCGGTGTCCTGGATCTTCACGCCGTGGAACACTTCCAGGCGTTCGCGTAGTCCGCGCAGGATGGAGATGGTGTCGTCCACGCTCGGCTCGTCGACCAGGACCTGCTGGAAGCGGCGTTCGAGGGCGGCGTCCTTCTCGATGTGCTTGCGGTACTCGTCGAGGGTGGTGGCGCCGATCATGTGGAGTTCGCCGCGGGCGAGCATCGGCTTGAGCATGTTGCCCGCGTCCATGGCCCCTTCGGCGGCGCCCGCGCCGACGACGGTGTGGAGTTCGTCGACGAAGAGCAGGATGCGCCCCTGGGCGGCCTTCACCTCGGACAGCACGGCCTTGAGGCGTTCCTCGAACTCGCCGCGGTACTTGGCGCCGGCGACCAGGGAGCCCATGTCGAGGGCGAACACCGTCTTGTCGCGCAGGCCCTCGGGGACGTCGCCGCGAACGATGCGCTGGGCCAGGCCCTCGACGATGGCGGTCTTTCCGACGCCGGGGTCGCCGATGAGGACGGGGTTGTTCTTGGTCTTGCGGCTGAGGATCTGGGTGACGCGGCGGATCTCCGCGTCACGGCCGATGACCGGGTCCAGCCGCCCGGACCGAGCCTCGAGGACCAGGTCGCGGCCGTACTTCTCCAGAGCCTCGTAGGCCACTTCGGGGTTGGCGGAGGTGACGCGCTGGTTGCCGCGGACCTGGGTGAGCGCGTTCAGGAACGAGTCCCTGTTGATGCCGGCCTGTTTGAGCAGTCGCCCGGCGGCGGTTGAAGAGCTCTCCTCAGCCAGGGCGAGCAGGAGGTGCTCCACGGACACGTACTCGTCCTTGAGGCGTTTGGCCTCCCGTTCGGCGGCGTCGAGCAGGCGGGTGAGGCGCTGGGTGACGAAGACCTGGCCGGGTGCCGCGCCGGGGCCGGTGACCTTCGGGCGGCGGGAGAGTTCCTCGCGCACGGCGGCGCGCAGTTCCTTCGGCTCGGTGCCGGCCTGTTGCAGCAACCGCGGGATCAGACCGCCCTCCTGATCGAGAAGTGCGAGCAGCAGGTGTTCCCCGTCGACCTCGGTGTGCCCCATGCCGACGGCCGCGGTCTGGGCCTCCTGGAGGGCTTCCTGGGACTTCTGGGTGAGACGGTTCATGTCCATGGGGGTGTTTCACTCCTCGTGCCGCGGCCGCGCAGGGCGGCTTCGAGCAGGCTGATGCGGTCGAGCAGGTCGAGCACCAGGCCGATGGATGCGTAGTTGAGGCAGAGTCCGGTGCGCAGCCGCTGGATGCGGGCAAGGACCGCCGGGGCCGTGGGGTCGAACACCAGGCGCCCCGCGGCGTCGCGTTCGGCGTCGACCAGGCCGAGGGCGACGAACCGGCGGATCAGATCGGGGTGGAGGCCCGAGCGACGGGCCACGGCGTCGAGGGAGAGCCTGGGGGCGGGCACGAGCGCGTACCGGACAGCCGTCGAGGCGGTGATGTCGGCGCCCGTTCGTACCGGACGGGCGCCCACGCCGGCCCGGCCGATGCCTGCCGCTCCCGCGGGTCGGTCGTTCATCGCGTCCTCCTGGGGTCGAACGAGGAAGTGGCGGCGAGCTCCTCGAACAGTTCGCGCTCCCGGTCACCGAGGGCGGGCGGCACCATGACACGGAGTTCGGCGTACAGGTCGCCATTCGCGCCGCGCGGGTTCGGCATGCCCTCGCCACGCAGCCGCAGCCGCCGGCCGCTGGAGGAGCCCGCGGGCACCGTGACCTTGGCCGTGCCACCGCCGGGGGTGGGCACCGGCACGGTCGCACCCAGGGCCGCCTCCCAAGGGGCGACCGGGACCTGGACGTGCACATCGCGGCCGTCCAGCCGGAACCGAGAGTGGGGCTGGATACGCACCCGCAGGTACAGGTCACCCGCGGGGGCGTCACCAGTACCCCGGCCGCCCTCACCCGCCAGCCGGATGCGCTGCCCGTCGGTGACGCCCGGCGGCACGTCGACCTCGTACCGCCGCGGCTGCCCGGTGGGACCGGCGAGCGTGACGGTGCGACGGCCGCCTCGGTACGCCTCCTCGACGGTGAGCGGCAGTTCGGCCTCCTGGTCCGCTCCGGGGACGCCGGCTCCGAACATGGAGCCGAGCAGATCCTCGATGTCGATGCCCTCCGCGCCGAAGCCGGTGGCGTACCGGACGCGGGGACCGCCACCGCCTGCGGTCCTCCGACCGCGGAAGCCGCCGCCCGCTCCCGCCGCGACCCGTTCGTCGAAGTCCTCCGGGATCTTACGGAAATCCTCGCCGAAGCGGTCGTAGCGGGCCCGGGTCTTGGGATCGGACAGGAAGCTGTATGCCTCGTTGAGGTCCTTGAAACGCTCCTCTGCCCCGGGGTCCTTGTTGACGTCGGGGTGGTACCTGCGGGCGAGTTTGCGATATGCCTGCTGGATCTCGTCCTGGCTCGCGGTCCGCGACACGCCCAGCACCTCGTAGAAGTCCCGTGCCATGACCGCTCACTCCCGCTTCGCGACAGTCACGGCGGCGGGCCTGAGCTGCCGCTCGCCGTCCCCGTAGCCGGGGCGCAGCACCTCGACGACCGTGCCCGGTGGGGCGTTGGGGTCCTGGACGACGCCGACCACCTCGTGCCGGGCCGGGTCGAAGGCGACGCCGGTCTCCGCATGCCGCGGGTAGCCGAGCAGTTCGAGGACGTTCACCGCCTGGTCGCGTACGGCCCGGATGCCCTCCACGATCGCGCCCGGATCGGCGTCGGCATGGGTCAGGGCGAGTTCGAGGTTGTCCAGGACGGGCAGGAAGGCGGCCGCCGTGCGGGACCGCTCGACCGCCCGTTCGCGCTCCAGTTCCCTGGCGTGACGCTTGCGAAGGTTGTCGAGGTCGGCGAGTGCGCGCCGCCAGCGGTCCTCCAGTTCCTGGATCGCGGTCGTGTACTCGTCCTCGGCAGGCGCGGGGCCGGCGGCGTCGGGTCCCGGTTCGCCGTCCGCCGCTTCCGGCCGGGTCGGCGGGCCCGGTTGCGGCAAATCCCCGCGCGGAGGGCGTCCGGCACCTTCCGGGACCGGTTCGACCGGATCCGACGCGGCCCGGTCGGGTTCCTGGGGGTGGCTGGGCATGGCGCGCCTCAGCCCTTGTCGAACTCGGCGTCGATGACATCGTCGCCACCGCCACTCGTGGGACCACCGGTGGCGGCATCCTGGCCGGGACCGCCATCCGCGGTGGCGGCGCCCTGATGGGCCGCCAGCCCGGCGAGCACTTGCTGGAGTTCGGAGGTCAGGGGGCGTACGCGCTCCACGCCTGCCTCTTCCTTGACCGCCGCCCGGGCGTCGGACACGAGCATCTCGGCGCGTGCCTTCTCGTGCGCGGGCGCTGCGTCGCCCAGTTCGGCGAGGCGCTTCTCGACCTGGTACGCGACGGCGTCGAGTTCGTTGCGGGCGTCGACGGCCTCGCGGAGTGCCTGGTCCTGGCCCCGGTTGCGCTCGGCTTCCTGGACCATGCGTTCGACCTCACTGCGGTCCAGGTTGGAGCTCTCGCTGATGGTGATGCCCTGTTCCTTGCCGGTGTCCCGGTCGCGGGCCCTGACGTTGAGGATGCCGTTGGCGTCGATGTCGAAGGTGACCTCGATCTGTGGTTCGCCCCGCGGCGCCGGCCGGATGTCGGTGAGCTGGAACCGGCCCAGCACGCGGTTGTCGGCGGCCCGCTCGCGCTCGCCCTGGAGGACGACGATGTCGACGGCGGGCTGGTTGTCCTCGGCGGTGGAGAAGGTCTCGCTGCGGCGCACTGGGATGGTGGTGTTCCGCTCGATGATCTTCGTCATCACTCCGCCGCGCGTCTCCACGCCCAACGACAAGGGTGTGACGTCGAGCAGCAGCACGTCCTTGACCTCACCCTTGAGCACCCCGGCCTGAATCGCGGCGCCCAGGGCCACGACCTCATCGGGGTTGACGCTCATGTTGGGTTCCTTGCCGCCGGTCAGCCGACGCACGAGGGCCTGGACAGCGGGGATGCGGGTGGAACCGCCGACGAGGATGACCTCGTCGATGTCGCTCTCGCCGACCTTGGCGTCGGCCATGGCCTGCTGAACCGGTCCCAGGCACCGCTCCACCAGGTCGCTGGTGATCTGCTCGAACGTGGACCGCATGATCGAGTCGGTGAGGTGCTTGGGGCCCGAGGCGTCGGCGGTGATGAACGGCAGGCTGACCTGCGTCTGCGTCACCGAACTGAGCTCGGTCTTGGCCTTCTCCGCCGCCTCGAACAGTCGCTGCAGCGCCTGCGGGTCCTTGCGCAGGTCGATGCCGTTCTCCTTCTGGAAGTCGTCCGCGAGGTAATCCACCAGACGCCGGTCGAAGTCGTCGCCGCCCAGGTGGCTGTCGCCGGCGGTGGAGCGCACCTCCACCACGCCGTCGCCGACGTCGAGGATGCTCACGTCGAAGGTGCCGCCGCCCAGGTCGAAGACGAGGACGGTCTCGTGTTGCTTCTTGTCCATGCCGTACGTGAGGGCGGCCGCCGTCGGCTCGTTGATGATCCGCAGCACCTCCAGTCCCGCGATCCGTCCGGCGTCCTTGGTGGCGGTGCGCTGAGCGTCATTGAAGTAGGCGGGCACCGTGATGACCGCCTCCGTGACCCGCTCCCCGAGCTGCTTGGAGGCGTCGTCGGTGAGTTTGCGCAGCACCTGTGCGCTGATCTCCTCAGGCGCGTACAGCTTGTCGCGCACCTTGAAGCGGGCCGCCCCGCCGTCGCCCTCGACGACGTCGTACGCCACCGCCCTGGCCTCGTCGGAGATCTCGTCGAAGTGCCGGCCGATGAACCGCTTGGCCGAGTAGATGGTGCCCTTGGGGTTGAGGATCGCCTGGCGCCGGGCCAGCTGGCCCACCAATCGCTCGCCGGTGTCGGTGAAGGCCACCACGGACGGTGTCGTGCGGTTGCCCTCGCTATTGGGCACGACGGTCGGCTCGCCGCCCTCCCACACGGCGATCACCGAGTTGGTGGTGCCCAGGTCGATGCCCACTGCCTTGGCCATGAGGAACTCCTCCCGGTACGGCGGCCTGCGCCGACTCTCCAGATCACGTTCGTTCAGGTACGGGTGGAACCTCTGCCGGTGGTCTGCAGCCCGCCGATCAGCCGTACAGCCTCGTCGGAGACCTCCTCGTCCACGACGACCTCGTACCGGCTCGGCTGCATCGAGCGGATCGAGGCGAAATCCCGGCGACCGCCCTGCAGGGCGTGCAGCAGCATGCCGGACAGCGCGCCGACGATCGCTCCGAAGATCAGCCCGTACAGGGCGAGGAGCAGGGCGGAGACGACGGGGTCGAGCCAGTTCACAAGGCCGAAGAGCCAGCCGATCAGGACACCGGGGAGCGCACCGCTCGCCGCTCCGTGAAGGGCGGCCCTGCCGTAGTCCATCCGGCCGATCACCTGCTCGACCAGGCGCAGGTACTGGCCGATGATCGCCACCCTCTCCACGGGAAACCCGTGGTCAGAGAGGTGGTCAACGGCGCGTTCGGCTTCCCGGTACGTCTTGTACGAGGCAACCGGCCTGCGATGCTGCTCGGTCATCGCCCAGCCCTTCCTGCCGGCGCGCACGGACGGTTTCGAACACTCCCCAGGGTGGCGGGCCGAGTGGCTCCACGCCTGCGCCTGGCGAGTCAGAAATGCACGGGTCCGGTCGCCCCACGAGTACGAAAGGAAGAATCCGAACATCTCGGATGAGCCGGCCCGAGAGCGGGTACCACCGCTCGCCTGTAGGCTCGGGGAGAACGGAGTGATCCCATGGCCGGCAGCCGGGCGCACAACCAGTACCGCCGCTGCTCCGACCGGCAGGGCAGCCTTCCGCGGGGCAGCGCCGGGCGGCACACCACGGCCGCGCGGAGAGGGCCCCGCCCACCCGCTCCAACCCCGGCCGACCACGCCCTCCGCGAACTGATGGTGCTCTCCCGCGCCCTGTTCGACACCCCGGACGAAGGCGAGATCCTGCGCCTGGCCATGGACCACATAGCCGCCGCAGGGCCATACAGCGCCGAGGCCGGATACCTCAAGGTGGACGGCGATCTGGTCCCCAGCCCGAGGAACGGGCAGATCCATGCCTTGGCCATGGACCGGAGGGTGCGGGAGCTGGCCGGGCAGGACGGCCCTATGACCGTACCCGGCAGGCCCTGGGGCCGGGCCCTGGGGCTACGCGGACTTGAGAGACTCCACGGATACCTCGTGGTGACGTCCCGCTCCCGGCCCACCGAGGCCGAGCGATCCCTGCTCGCCACGCTCGTCCGGCACACCGCTGCTGCACTGTCAGTCGCCTTCGCACACCGCCGCCAACGCGAGGACGCGCTGGAACTGCACCGGCTGAGGGAGGAACGCACAGCCCTCCAGGGGCAGCTGATCTCCGTCGTGGCTGAGCTGGGGTACCAGCGGGACGTTCACGCGCTCATGGCCGACGTCGCTGCCTCGGGCGGCGGCGAGGAAGCCATCACCCGCGCACTGCACGGGCTCACTGGGCTCCCCGCGCTGGTCGAGGACCGCTTCGGTCGGCTGAGGTCCTGGACCGGCCCCAGCCGCCCCGACCCCTATCCGGAACCGGACCCCGTGCGCCAGGACGAAATGCTGCACGCCGTCGCCCGGGAGGTCGGGCCGGTGCGGATAAAGGACCGGCTGATCACCCTGGTCCGCCCGCACGGCGAGATCCTGGGCGTGCTGGCCCTGGTCGATGCCCGGGACGAGGCCGACGAGCACACCGTGCTCGCGCTGGAACACGCCGCCACGTCACTCGCTCCGGAGCTGGCGCACCTGCGCAATCTGGCCGAAGTGGAGCTGAGGCTGCACCGCGAGCTGGTCGACGACCTCCTGGCAGGGACGGACGAGGCGAGCGCCTACGCCCGGTCCGAGGCAGTCGGACACGACCTGCACCGCAGCCACTACGTCGTCGTGGTGCAGTGGTCGAACCGGACTGCGGACGATTCCTTCGCGCAGACCGTGGGCCGGGCGACCTCTGCCGTGGGCATGCGCTCGCTGCTGACCCGACGTTCCGACCACGTGGTCCTTATCGCCGACGACAGGCCGCACGCCCGCGCGCTGTACGAGGCGCTCGCCCGGGAGACCGGGACACGGTCCGGGACGATCGGAGTGAGCGCCCCTTGCGACTCCCTGGACGACATCCCCCACCGCTACCAGGAGGCGCAGCGCGCCCTGGAAGTGCGCCGCCACTCCCGCGAGCGCTACGGCACGACGTTCTTCGACGAGCTTGGCCTCTACCGCATCCTGGGACCCGGCAACGATTACCGGGAACTGGAGACGTTCGTCCACGAGTGGCTCGGGCAGCTCATCGACTACGACTCCCGGCACCACACGGCAATGGTGGAGACCCTGTCCCGGTACTTCGACTGCGGCGGCAACTACGACGAGACCGCCGAATCCCTCGCGATCCACCGCAGCACGCTGCGCTATCGGCTCCAGCGCATCCGCGACATCAGCGGCAACGACCTCGCGAACGTCGAGGACCGGCTGAACCTCCAGGTGGCGACCCGAGTGTGGAAGATCGTGCTGGGCGGACCCGGCTGATGCTCTGCCAGAACTGTTGCGCAAGCGATACCGGGCGGCAGTTGGTCGGGCTGCCCTGCGACAGCGCTGCAGTGGGTGGGCCCTTGCTGGTGGTCTCGGCGGGCCGGCCCGGTCCGCAGACGGAACCAGCGACTGCGGGCGCGGTGGCGGCCGGCGGAGGGGCCGCGGGCCGGGGCGGGCGCCGGCGGAAGCGCTGAGCGATCTCTTCAAGGTGGGCCCGGGCCGCGTAGTCCATCGCCTGGTCCGCCGCGGCATGGAGAAGCGGCACTCGTCCTGGAGACGGACAAGCCAGACAGCATCCTCGACGAAGTACTGCGCATGCTCCGCCAAGTCCGCGCCGAGCGTGTGGCGGGCGGCGCCCCCACCAAGGCGCCCTGAAGCAGGCTGCAAACTCGCCCATCTAACGCAATGTGTGAGGTGCTACCGCTGCGGCACCTCGCGGTCCGTGGGAGAAGCTGTGTCCTGTGATCCCTCCGAGTTCGATCGCGTACGACGTCATCATCGTGCCCTGCTGCTCGACCGGCCACAGTCACCCATCGACACCGAATCCACCCGCTTCCTGGACCCGGCCGGAGCCTCATCGAACAGGCGTTCCTGTGCAACGCGATCGTCTTCGACCTGGGCACGATCCTGAACGGCTTCTTCGACATCGGCTCCGGCTCGATCCCCTACTTCCTTGCCCTCTTCACTTCCTTGCCCTCTTCGCGATCGCCGACTTCCTCGGACAACTTCTTCTCGGCCGACTGTTCGACGCCGTTGGCAGAAAGCCGATGATCGCGGGCACCTACTTCGGCTCGGCAGTCGTGGCAGCCGTCCTCGCCGTCCTGCTGATCAACGGCTCCCTGACGACATGGTGGTTCTTCCTGCTGGTCTCGCTGATCTTCGTCGTGGCGTCCGCGGGAGCGAGCTGGACAGGGCTCAGGTCTCCATGGGAAGACCCTAGAACATGGGCATGATGGCCGTCCTCGACATCGTCCCGCCCCGCAGCCGGGGCCAGGAGTCACGCACCAAGTAATCGTGACTCGCGAAGCGTTCTACGACGACTGATCCGTCGGCTGGTCCGTGTGCCGGCGGGCGCGGCTACGGCGGTCGTACGCCGCCTGGGCCACCGCCCGCAGTCGCATGTAGAAGGGGTTGCCCTGGCTGATCTGCCACATGTGCAGATAGATCAGCATCTGGTTGAGCACGGTGTCGTACTCGACCAGCGTGCCGGACGCGTCTCCGGCTGCCCTGCCCCAGCCGACCAGGCGATCCTTCTGAGCGGCGGTGATCTTGCCCGCCTTCTCGAAGGAGTCCGCGTATCGCTCCAGCTTGTGCGGTTGTGCGCCGTAGACCAGCTTTTCCTCCAGCATCCCTCGCTGGAATTCGTCGAACTCGGGGTTTCCGGCAAGCTCCAACTTCAAATCGCTGAGCGCCTGCTTGCGCTCGGCCGCCAGCGCCGCGACCTCCTCATCGGTCGCCCCGGACTGCACCAGCTCCATCACCGGGCTGCTGCCGAACGCCTGGTGGGCCGCGACATGGGTCAGCTCGTGGGCGATGTGCCCCAGCAGGAAGGAGGTGCCACCCCTGGCCTGCGTGTCGACGTTGAATGTGAACGCCGGGCCGCCGCCGTCGGTGGCCGGGTTGAGCTTCATACCGGGCATGCCGCCCTGCGGGTACTGCATCACGGTCACCAGGGGCACCACGGCCATCAGTTCCCCGATGACGGCGCGCGTCTCCTCAGGTAGTGCCTGGTCCTCGCGGAGCGCCCCCAACTTCTGGACGAAGTCGCCCATCATCGCGTGGAACTGCTCCGCGGGGACGGCCTGGGCCGTCTTCTGGGCCTCACCGGCCGGCATGCGGATGTCGAGGTCCGGGTTCTTCCCCTCGCTCATCATGCGGTCGAGTTCGGTCAGCAGGTCCCGGAAGACCGCCTCGGGGTCCAGCTGTGCTTGCACCGCCTCGGCCTGCTCGCCGAGTTGCCGGGTGCCCCCGACGCGCGACCCTCCCTCGGCCTTGTGGTCGGCGTAGTCGGCACACGCCTTGACGATGTCCTTGAGCGCGAGCAACCGGACGCCCGGCCTGGTGTCCGGCAAGGCGTAGAACGCCTTGAGCGCGTTGTCCACCTTGGTGATCCCGGAGCGGCCGCGTGGTCCGAAGGTCGCCGTGCTCTGCTTGAAATCGTCCTCGGTCATCATCCGCGACACCGTGATCAACTGCGACACGGCCGCGTTGCCCATGGTGCTTTGCCGTTCTGCGAGGGGGCGAGGGTCGCGGCTGTTCCGTACGGGGGACACGGGCGGTGTGCTGCGCGTCTGCCCGGCGCTCTCGCGGGAGGGTGCGCTCGCGCTCCCCAACGGAGCGGCCATGGCCCGCCTCGCGTTGGCCTCCGCCTCGCGTTCGAAACGGTCCGAAGGATCCGAGACCTTGAGGCCGTTGCCATGGTCCGTGCCGGCGACGGGTCCCTTGCGCTGCTGGATGACATGGGTCAGTTCATGGGCCAGGGTGTGCAGGTCAGCCCCGCCCGCACCGATCACGACGTGGTTGCCCGAGGTGTAGGCACGGGCACCCACCTCCGCGGCGGAGGCGCTTGCCGCACTGTCGTCGTGCACGCGGACGCCGGAGAAGTCGGAGCCGAGGCGTGCCTCCATCTCGGTACGGACAGGTTCGTCCAGCGGCCGACCTGGCGAGCGGAGCACCGCATGCGCCGTGGAGCGCTGTACGGGTTGCGGGTTCTCCTGCCCGACTGCGCCGTACTCGGCCTCTTCTTCGACCATGCGCGCCACGGCGGCGTTGCCGATGGTGCGCTGCAGGTCCATCGCCCGCGCGGGCGTCAGACGGCGGGGGCCGGGCCGGAACACCGACTCCGCACGTTTGGCCGCTCGCGCCGATGGTCCCGGGCGGACCGCCTTTGCCGACCGCTCGTGTGCATACACAGCTGCTGGCTCCTTCCGCCGCGACCAGGGCCGACGGCGGTCGGATCGCACGCCGCTCACCCTGTGGGCTCGACCCTATCGGCGCACTCGACAGGAAGATTGGCCTTGCAGGGCAGGGGCCTTCTCCCTGAGGGCAGCGTCTCCCGCCCTCCGGGTACGCACACCGTCACCGTCGCCCCGGACTACACCCCGGCCGGGAGGGGCACGGCCGGTGTTTCCGAAGGCGTCACCCTTTGCCCCGTTCCTGTGCACGGTCCAGCCAAGGACCGAACTCGCTTTCCAGGACCAGCCGGCCGAGTTTGCGGTACTCCTGGAGCACGGCCGAGACGATCTGCTCCATACCCAGCGATCTCCCGGATTCCGCCGCAAGATATCCGGCGGTCACCGCGCAGGCGCGGATCGATCCTCCTGCCAGCTCGAAGCGTCCCGCGCAGAACTCCAGGTCGAGTTCCGCGTCGCGTGGGATCGCCGTCCCGAGGCAGCGGTCCCACAGGGCCAGTCGCTGCTGGGCGTCCGGCATGGGGAACTCCGCGATCACGTCGAGGCGGCGGGTGAAGGCCTCATCGAGATTGGCCCGCAGATTGGTGGTGAGCACCGCGATCCCGTCGAAGGACTCCATCCGCTGCAGCAGGTAGGCCGACTCCACGTTGGCGTGGCGGTCGTGCGCATCCTTGACCTGTGAGCGCTTCCCGAAGATCGCGTCCGCCTCGTCGAACAGCAGGATGCCGTTGACGTCGGACGCCTCGACGAAGATCCTTTCGAGATTCTTCTCGGTCTCGCCGATGTACTTGTCCACCACGGTGGACAGATCCACGACGTAGAGCTCCATGCCGAGCTCCGACGCCACCACTTCGGCGGACATGGTCTTGCCGGTGCCGGACTCACCGGCGAACAGCGCGATGACCCCTCGTCCCCGGCCGCCTCCCGGCCGCATACGCCACTGACCGAGCACCTGCTCACGGTGGCGTGCGCGCAGGGCGAGTTCGGACAGCTGGCGAAGGGTTGCGGAAGGCAGCACGAGGTCGTCCCAGCCAACCGCGGGCTCGATGCGGCGGGCGAGCCGTTCGAGCCCCGCGCCGTTCTGTGCCCGAACCGCCGTGCGCAGGTCCTGCGCGTCCACCGGACGCTCCTCCAAGACCGCCAGCCGGGAGGCGACGACGGCGGCCTTGCGCACCTGCTCGGAGTCGAGCCGGTAGGAGGCGGTGGCTTCGATGAGTCCCTCGTCGGCCGACGCGTTCTCGGCGGGCAGCCCGACAGACGTACCGGCCTCGGCGAGCGCCCGACGCCACTGTCGCGCCGCGCCCGTGGGGGCGGGGGGCAGGACGCTGACCGGAACCGGGCTCTCCCTGGTCCACAGGGGATCCCAGTTCTTCCTTCCGAACGCGACCAGGGGAGCACCGCTGACCGCCGCACAGAGGCCACCGAGCAGCTGGGCTCCCTCGGGCCGCTCGGGGGCGATCGATTCGAGCGGTCCGAGGACGACGCCGCCGCGGCTCAGCCGGGCCTCAACCGCCAGGGTCCGTATAATCTTCGCCGGTTCGGGAGCGGCAGCGAGTGCCGCGATGTCGACCACCAGCGGACGACGCCCCGCGACGAGAAGCGCCTCGACTGCCAGTTTGCCGGGATCGCCTCCCCGGTCGAGCAGATGCACCAGGCCGCTGCCCGTGCCCAACGCCGCTGCGACCCGCAGGGCCTCCGGTCCCGTGTCCGGCTCCTGTTCGGGCCCGACCACACGGACGAGGCCACGCAGTCTCCCATCGGGCTCGTCGTCGCCGAGCAGGTACGCGGTGATCCGGTCCGGCACCCGCAACACCCGTGAGAGCAGCGGGCGGTCGGCTTCCAGGACCTCCAGCAGCCCGCCTGCGATCAGCGGCGCGGACGGCGAGAACCGGAAACGGCCGGAGCTCGCGGCGGGCAGCCCGCAGAGTTCCAGTGCCAGGCCGATGGTCGGCCTGCCCCGGGTGAGGTCATCATTGAGGTAGCCGTAGAGCCGCTCGAACCGGATGTCGATGTCCGGGGCCATCGCGACCAGCAGGAGGTCGACGTCCAGCGGTGCCAGGCCGAAGTTCTCGGCGAGGTGCCGGATCCGGCTCCCGGGCGGGGAGTGCGGCGAAGGCTCGGAGCCGTACGCCGGTACGGGCGCGAACGCGTCGCGGGACTCCATGATCCGCTCGACCGCCTCGGGGGTGAGGTACTGCCCCCGGTACGGATCGTCCGGTTCCGGGTCGATGGCGCGCCGATCCGCCACGGCCTGCCTGACCCGCCGCTCGACATGTCCCAACCGCTGCCAGAGGTCCTCGATGGCTGCCGTCGGGGTGCCGGGCGGTTCGAGGACGGTACGGGTGCCCTGTGTCATGGTCATCGAGCCGCGCCCCCACGCCTGCGCCGGCCGGGCGGCAACTGCCGTTCACGTTCTGCGGCGAAACCCTGCCCACCAGGGTCCGACGACCCGTCGTAGCGCAGTCGGCGCCCCGGACCCGCCCCGTCGCCATCCCGTGCGGCGGCGGCCTTCACCACCAGCCCTTCGGTGACCGGCGGGCCGGCGGAAGTCCGTTCGCCGGCCAGCGGTGCCCACACACGCAGGTCGATCGCGGCCTTGAGCTCACCGCCGAGCGCGGACCACACGTCCGAGGCGGACGGCCCGTCGGTGCCCGGACCCGCCGCCTCGATCTCCACGGTCAGCCCGAGTTCGGCGAGGCTGCCCGTGTGCATACGGGCGGGCAGGACGTTCGACCGTACGAGGCAGCGCAACACCTCGGAGAGCAGGCGGTGTTCGTCCTGCGGGCGGTTGGTCCAGGCGGTCACCAGATAGGTCAGCTCGAACCAGCGCGGCGGGGTCCGCCAACCGATGACCATTCCTTGCTCGTCGTGCTCCTCGGCCGCGCCGGTACGGCGGCGGGCCGCATCCTCACGGATGCCGTGGAGGAACACACTGATCGTGGGGGCGTTGCGCCGGGCGGACCAGTCCTTCGTCGGTGCATCGAAGACCAGGTCGACGCCGCTCTCCTGGAGGCCGGCATCGACCAGCAGCAGCCGCAGCCCCTCGTCCACTTCGTGGATCACCGGCGCTCCACCTCGTCCGGCGGGACGATGGTGCCGCTGACCACCAGGAAGGGCGTGGTGACCGGACTGAACCCCGGTCCCTCGGCGGTGATCGTGCGCGGCCCCGTCTGGTCCTTCGCCAGGATCAGCAGCTGCGCGATGAACGTACGGTCCCCGCGCGGGACGGTGGGCGGTGCGGTTGCCGTGATCCCGGGCTTCCAGGTGAGCGTCACCGGTGCTCCGGGCGGGAAGTCCTTGCCCCGCACGGAGGTGACGAACCCGGGTTTGCCGACGGCGGGCACCGCGACGATACGGGGCTGAAGGATGCGCAGCGGGATCCTGGAGACGTTGTCACCGGTGTCGGCGTCGGTACCGGTCGTGGTCAGCGTTCCAGTGATGGTCGTCCTCAGCGCCCGGTCCGGCGTCAGCACGACGCGGGCAACCGTGGAGGCTCCCGGTGCCAGGTCGGGCAGCGTGCAGACTCCGGCGGCGCAGCCCGCCGGAAGCGGACCGGCCGGGATCCGCAAGGGCAGTCCGAGCCTCAGCCGCAGACCGGTGGCGAGCGCGTTCTTGCCGTTGCGCACGGTGTACGTCACCACCACCCGGCCGCCGACGAAGCCGGGGCTGGGCTGCGCGCGCACCGTGACACCGGGCCCCGCCTTCGGTTCGGGCGGCTGGGGCGCCGGAGGCCGGGGCGGCGAGGTCGTAGGAGACGGGGTCGTAGGAGACGGGGTCGGCGTGGGTGTCGGAGGCACGTCCTGGACCGGGACGGTCGTTTCGGTGGCGTTGTCCGTGGGGTTCGGGTCGACCACGGCTCCGGTGACCGACCAGCCGATCCGCTGGTCTCCCGTCGTCACACCGGTGAGCCGAGCGGTGACCTCCACACTGGTCCCGGGCCGAAGCACGCCCAGGTCGCACTGAGGCGACCCGGCGGCGCAGGGCCCGGCCGGGGTGGTGAGCTCCTCCAGGCGCACACCGGGCGGTGCGTCGACGGTGAGTATGGTGCCGGGCGAGGGTGCGGGACCCCTGTTGGTGACGGTGGCCGTCACCGATACGGAGGAACCGATGTCCACCGCGGGTGCGGTGGGCGGTGCGGTCAGCGACAGATCGACCGACTGCTGGACGCTGGGCTCCTTCTGCCGCCCGGTGAGTCTGCCGCCGAACGGCGTCAGCGTGCCGGAGGAGAGGTCGAGCACGGACAGCTGCTCAGGGGAGTTCGGCGCGAGCGCTCTGCGTGAACTCAGCACCAGCCGTCCCGCGTCCGGCGACCAGGCCACGTCGCGGGGCTGGAAGGGCCCGGTCAGCGAGGTATCGGGAATGTCCTGGCGGCACGCGTCGGGATTGTCCCGCTGGACGGACGGAAGCACGACGCGGCAGTCGCCACCGGTCAGCGAGGTCACGAGGATTCCGGCGCGCTCGTTGACCCGGCCACCACCGTCCTTGCGGTTGAAGGCGAGCGTGCCGCCGTCGGGGGAGAACGCGGGGCTGTCGTCGATCACCTTGCATTCACCGGGGCACCCGGTGACGCTGAGGTCCCGCTGCTGGTCGAGCGCGTCCACCGGCACGGTCCAGACGTGCTTGATGCCGCCGAGGCCCCGGATCACATGGTTGCGGGTGAACGCGAGGGTGGTGCCGTCCGACGACCAGGTCGGCTGCGCGTCACCTCCTGCCAACTGCCCTTCCGGCGGAACAATTCTGCCCACGATCGCTCCCGTGGCGACGTCCGCGATGAGAATGCTGCTCGGCCCGGCGGCCTCGCCGACCCCGCCGGGCGAGGTCCTGGTGAACGCCAGCTTGGAGCCGTCCGGCGAGAAGGTGGGGTCGGTGTCCCAGTCGAGGGTGCCGCGTCCGGCGAGCGGCATCGGCGCCGCGTTCGAGCCGTCGGCGTCGGCCATCCAGATGCGTTCGATGCGCCCGGCGTCCGAATCCTCGAAGCGGGTCACCACGATGCGCCTGCCGTCCGGCGTGTAGTTCTGCCGCTCGGTCCACGGGTCGTAGCCCTCCGACGGGTTGAACAGCGGATCGACGGCGGGGTCGGTGTTCGTACCGGCCGCCGGGTCCTCGCGCAGCAGGGTGAGCCCGAGGTCACGCGGGTCCGAACCGTCCTGTCGGACGTCCTGGAGTGTCACGTCGTTCGCCGCCGAGGCGCTCCTCCGTGCGACGACGACGTTCCCGGAGTCCACGGGGCCGAGCCAGGTGGGGGACTCGACCGCCCGGTCCTCGCCGAGCACCGTACGCGGTTCGGTGCCCGTGAAGGTGGTCGCCCGGTAGACGTGGTCGAACTCCTTGCACCCACAGGTCGTATCGGGGCTGAGGAAAACCAGGTCGTTCCCGTCGGGCAGCCAGGCGGCCGAGCGGGTCCGCCAGTCGGTCTGGACACCGGCCAGCAGGGGACGGTCGGTTCCGATGCCCTCGGTCACCCGGAGCCGGGGTCCGGTCTCGTCGTCCGTCGTAAGCGTGTACGCGACGAGAGCGCGGTGGGAGTCGTCGTCCACCGGGTTCCACACCGGCTCGGTCGCGTCGCCGGCCGGGGCGTCGCTGATCCGGGCCACGCGGCCACCGGACACGGCCCGTTCGTATATCTGCCGGCCCCGAACGGGATCGCCGTCACCGGAGTACGCGATCCGGGAGCCGTCCGGGGAGAACGTCGGGGAGTTCTCGTCGGCGGCGGTGTCCGTCAGCCGTCGCAGGCCGGAGCCGTCGACGCCGACCGTCCACAGGTCGCGCTGGACCGAGCCGCCCGGCCCCGGCTCCGCGGAGTCGAACACCACGGTCCGTCCGTCCGGGGAGAGTTCGGGGTGTGCGGCGTCCCGGTCGGTGGTGAGCCTGCGCACCGCTCCGTCCGCGTCGCGCACGTACACCTGCGGTCGCGCGGCGTCGCGCAGGCTGGTGAAGACCAGCACGTCGCGGCGTGCGGAGGGATCCTGGTCGTAGTGGGCCGGTCCGGGGCCGAACAGCGGGGCACTGGTCTGCGGGTCGGACACCCTGCCGAGGCTGCGGTGTTCGGTACCGGCGAAGGCGATGCGGCCGGCATCCGCCGGGACGTCGTCCGCCGCGGCTGAGAACCTCGGCGGATCCTGCGGGCCGGCGGCGGAGCCCGCCACCAGCAGCGGCGCCAACAGCACCACGACGCCCGTCAGCCGACGCAGCCGGGCATTCCTCGCCGGGCCAGCAGTGCCGGTCACGGCCCACCTCACAGTCTGGTTGGTGACTCTCCCTCACAAGCATCGCCTGCGCGCGGGGCCAAAGACAGGCCCGGAGTACCCGGAGCAGGGGAAGGGGGCGCTGCCCTTTGCGGCGGCCTCTTCCCTGGCCTCTCTTCCCGGACACCTGTCGCGGGCTCCCGCGCGGCGGCGTGCGCACGCCGCCGCGCGGG